>CAVEAL010000010.1:0-80377 GCA_963613665.1 bacterium
AGATATCAAAAAGACAGTGCAGACTATGATCTGCACTGTCTTTTTTCATAGCTTCTGTTTTTTACAGCTTCCCCTCAAAAGGGGAAGCCAAGACGTGAAACATTGCTGCGTGCTTTTGCTGCGCGAAACGCCGTAGTTTCCTCCAATGTTTAGATACCGGGCTGACGCAATAAACGTATAAGTACAATGTCCGTGCGCCTCTAAAAATTCGCCTCTAAAAAACAAGGCGCATCTGGTGCCACACCACGCCGCCGTGGGAGGACTTGTCGGACACGCCCTCGTCAATAAAGCCGAAGGCGGCGTAGTAGTGCACGAGCCTGTCCTTGCAGGTGAGCACGAGCCCGCGCCGGCCCTGCTGCCGCGCCTCGCCGATGGCGCAGCGGATAAGCTCTCCGGCAAGTCCGCGCCTGCGGTACTCCGGCACGGTGTTGACCCCGAATATCATCTGCCACACGCCATGCTCGTTGTGCAGAGCTGCGTTTTCGTACATTTCGTCGGTGAGATCGGGCTCGTCGGTCACAAAGCCGTCAACAAAGGCGATGAGCTCACCGCCGTCGAACATGAGCCAGAAGTGGTCTCCGTAGTATTTTATCCTCTCGGCAAACTCGGCCTCGGTCGCCGCCTCGGCAGCGGGAAAGCACTGCGCCTCCACAGCCGCTATCGCCTTGAGATCGTTCATATCCGCATGTCTTATATTCATGTGTTTTGTCCTCCGTGATCAAGTTTGTTTTGCAGCTGTGTCATGAGCGAATACGCCTTATCGCTGCCGAGGTTTTCCGACAGCAGGCGCATTATCTCAGCGCAGTCGCCGATGCTTTTCTGCACCTTCTCCGGCGAAAAGAGCATGCCGGGCGCGGGCTGTCCTCTTCATGAGTAAACAGCTCTTTTTTGATTATATATGAAACTCAGCCCAAACACAAGTTTGCAAATTTCAAAAAGCGTGGTATAATGATTATTTGGACTTGTATATTATTAAGGAGGTAATAACCTTGACTAAAATAGACATTTTTTCCGGCTTCCTCGGAGCAGGCAAGACCACGCTCATCCGCAAGCTCATTGCGGAGGGCTATAAAAACGAAAAGCTCGTCCTCATCGAGAACGAGTTCGGCGAGATCGCCGTTGACGGCGGCTTCCTGCGCGACGCGGGCGTCGAGATCACCGAGATGAACTCCGGCTGCATCTGCTGCACCCTCGTCGGCGACTTCACTGCCGCGCTGCAGAAGGTCATCGAGCAGTACCACCCCGACCGCATCCTCATCGAGCCGAGCGGCGTGGGCAAGCTCTCGGACGTTGCAAAGGCCGTCGCAAGCGTGCCCGGCTGCGAGATCGGCGCGAAGGTCACGGTAGTTGACGCGGGCCGCTGCCGCATGTATATCCGCAACTTCGGCGAGTTTTTCAACGATCAGGTGCACAATGCCGACGTCATCGTCCTCAGCCGCACTGACTCCGCCTCCGACGGCAAGGTCGTCGCCGCGACCGCGATGCTCAGCCAATTAAACCCCAACGCGACCGTCATAACGACGCCATGGGCAGAGCTCGACGGCAAGCAGATCGTTGACGTCATGGAGCGCATCGACTCGCTGTCGACCACCATGCAGGAGATGGAGCACCACGACCATCATGAGTGCCATCACGATCACGACCATGATCACCATCACGATCATGAGCCCGAGCATGATCACGGCGGCAGCTGCCCCTGCGGCTGCGGCCACGACCACGGCCATCATCACGCCGACGATGTCTTCACCTCCTGGGGCGTCGAGACGCCGAAGAAGTTCAGCGAGGATGAGGTCAGGAAGGCGCTTTCGGAGTTTGACGAGGACGCAAGCTACGGCACGATCCTGCGCGCAAAGGGCTTTGTCGATGCCTCCGACGGCGGCTGGATCTACTTCGACTACGTCCCCGGCGAGGCGGACATACGCCGCGGCGGCGCTGCCGTCACCGGCCGCATATGCGTCATCGGCTCGAAGATAAACGAGCAGGCCATAAAGGAGCTGTTCGGCATTGAGTAAGGTTAAGGAAGTGCCCGTTTTCCTGTTCACGGGCTTTCTCGAGAGCGGGAAGACGAAGTTTATTCAGGAAACGCTTGAGGACAAGCGCTTCAACAGCGGCGAACGCACGCTGCTGGTCGTCTGCGAGGAGGGCGAGGAGGAGTACGCGCCCGACAAGTTCGCCGCACCCAACGTGTTCATGGTAACGGTCGAGGATCCCGCCGGGCTCACGCGCGAAAACTTCCGCCGCTGGCTTGACGAGCACGACTGCGAGCGCTGCGTGATCGAGTACAACGGCATGTGGCTGCTCGACGAGCTGTATCAGGCGCTGCCGGAGATGTGGATGGTCTATCAGGAGTTTTTCTTCGCCGATGCGCGCAGCATCCTCAGCTACAACGCAAATATGCGAAACCTCGTCTATGACAAGCTCAAGAGCGCGGAGCTGACCGTTTTCAACCGCTATAACGACTCCATAGACCAGATGGAACTGCACAAGCTCGTGCGTGCGGCATCGCGCCGCAGCGACATCGCCTATGAGTACAGTGACGGCACCGTGCACTACGACGAGATCGAGGACCCCCTGCCCTTCGACCTCGATGCGCCCGTCGTCGAGATCGGCGACGAGGACTACGCCGTCTGGTACCGCGATATGTCCGAAGAGCCGAAAAAGTATGAAAATAAGGTCGTTCGCTTCAAATGCCGCTACCTGAAGCGCAAAAAAGTTCCCGCCGGAAGCTTCATCGTCGGCCGCCATGTCATGACCTGCTGCGCCGAGGATATCCAGTTTGCCGGGCTTATCTGCCAGTGGGAGGGCTCCGACAGCATCGTCGGCGACTCCTGGCATGTGCTCACCGCGCGCATCAACTTCAAGTTCAGCCGCGCCTACGGCAAGAAGGGTCCCGTCCTCACCTTCGTCGAGGACTCGCCCTGCGATCCCCCAGATCCCGCCGTCGCCACGTTTTTTTAGAGGCGAATTTTTAGAGGCGCACGGACATTGTACTTATACGTTTATTGCGGGTGCCCGGTATCGAAACATTGGAATAAACAAAAACGTTTCGCGCTTTTTTTGAGGCGATTTAAAACCGTTCCTATACGCTTTTTGCGTGCACCCGATATCGAAACAGTGGAATAAGTAAAAGCGTTTCGCGTAACAAAAGTACGCAGTAATGTTAAGCATCTGCCTTCCTCTGCCACGGTTTTTACCGCAGCTTCCGGTCGGGACACCGCAAAAACCGTATCGGTACGATGTGGCAGCGCCTCTGAAAAAGCCTTCCCCCTTAAGGGGAAGGCAGCCACTCGCCGCGGCGGGCATTGCGCTTGAAGATCAGGCGTATCGTTGCTCCGGCATACCGACCGGAGGATGCATCAAAAGACGCAGCAGACGGAAAAGGCAGCATTCTCTACACGACAGGCGGTTATTTCAGTCCCGGCAGTCCGGGCATATCCCCTCGAATATCAGGTGGTGACGGATAATGCAGCAGCCCGATCGGGCGGTCATCTCCTGGTCGATAGAAGCCTTGTACGGAAACGGCGCGTCGATCACCTTTCCGCACTTTATGCACACCATATGGTAATGCTGCTCCGTGCGCAGGTCGTAGCGGTCCGCGCCGGGGACGCGCACATGGTTTATAAGCCCATCCTCAGACAGGCAGCTGAGGTTGCGGTACACCGTTGCGTGGCTTATCCTCGGGTCTGCCGCACGGACGGCCTCATATATCTGCTCCGCGGTCGGGTGATCGCGGCGCGACTGCACCGCCTGCAAAACCAACCGCCGCTGGCGGGTATCTCTTCTGACAATCATCATGGTTTTTCTCCGTCTGACGAAACCCGCCCCGCTTGCATAAAACGGGGCGGGCATTTTTTTGTGTCTGTTCCGACTCAGTAATTCTCCGCGTGGACCTCGAAATAGCTCTGCGGATGCTTGCAGGCCGGGCACAGCTCCGGTGCGCTCGTTCCGACGACGATGTGGCCGCAGTTGCGGCATTCCCAGACCTTGACCTCGCTCTTTTCAAAGACCTGCGCCGTCTCGACATTGCGCAGCAGCGCACGGTAGCGCTCCTCGTGCTGCTTCTCGATGGCCGCTATGAGGCGGAAGCGCTCGGCGAGCTCGGAAAAGCCCTCCTCTTCGGCAGTCTTTGCAAAGCCCTCGTACATGTCCGTCCACTCGTAGTTTTCGCCCTCGGCTGCCGCCGCGAGGTTCTGAGCCGTGTCGCCGATGCCGCTGAGCTCCTTGAACCAGAGTTTTGCGTGCTCCTTCTCGTTTTCCGCCGTCTTCAGGAACAGCGCGGCTATCTGCTCATAACCCTGCTTCTTTGCAACGGAGGCAAAATATGTGTACTTGTTTCTTGCCTGCGACTCACCCGCGAAGGCCTCCCAAAGGTTTTTCTCGGTCTGCGTGCCTGCGTATTTGTTTTCGTTATTCATAGCTTTAGCTCCTTTTCTCATTCGCTTATCAGGAATTATTCCTAATAACATCATACCAGCGATTCCCCTCTGTGTCAAGACGAAAAAAGTCACGGCCGATTGCCTCTGCCGCGACTTTTTTGATTTGCCCGGTTCATATCAGCTCGACGCGGCCGCTTTCCAGCCGGTAGAGCGCGCCGACGACCTTGAGACCGCGGCTCTCCTCTCTGCGGATCTCGATGCTGCTCTCGATGATCTCCACGCTGTGTCTGACATTGAGGCAGCAGGCGGCAAGTTCGTCGCGCTCGTCGCCGATGGCGAGGCGTATCTCGTCGGTGATGAACTTGATGTAGCCGTCGGGGTCGTGGTTTATCGCGGCATCGACGGCTCCGCAGTGATCGTGTCCAAGCACCATGATGAGCTTGCAGCCGAGGTGCTCGGCCGCGTACTCGATGCTGCCCAGCTGGTGATTGTCTATCACATTCCCCGCCACTCTTATCACGAACAGCTCGCCTATCCCCGCGGAAAAAATGCTCTCGGGAATAACGCGGGAGTCCGAGCACGAGACGATTATCGCGTAGGGCGACTGTCCCTCCCGGCAGGTCCTGAGTCTGACGGCGGGCGACGTGTCCCCGTGTGCCGTTTCCGCGCCGAGGTATATTCTGTTTCCGTCCATGAGCCTTTCGAGGGCCTCCTGTGCTGCTGTCATATAGTCACCTTCCTGCTCAAAGCTGCGCCTGTTCGGCATCCTTTATGCGCATGTACATATCCTGCATCTGCCGGTCGATCTCGGCGATCTTGCCGGCGCAGGCAAACATCTCCTCGTTGATGCCGTGCGGCAGGGTGGTCTTGTCCACCTTGTAGCGGATATCGTGCTCGAGGCTCGCCCAGAAATCCATTGCGATCGTGCGCAGCTGTATCTCGGCGGTGATGTGGTCGGTGCGGTCGGACAGGTACACCGGCACGCGTATGTCCAGATGCAGGGAGCGGTAGCCGTTGTAGTTCGGCGTTTCGATATAGTCCTGCCGCTTTACGATCTCGATATCCGCCTGCCGCTCGAGCATTTCCGCCACGCGGTACACGTCGTCTATGTAGCTGCACACAACGCGCACGCCCGCTATGTCGTTTATGCCCTCGCGCGCCGCCCCGATAGTGAGCGGCAGGCCCTTTTTCCGGAGCTTCGCCGCGATGCTCTCGGGGCTCTTTACGCGCCCCTCTATGTGGTGTATGGGGTTTCGCGCGTAAAGCGTCTCGAACTCGTGGTTGAGTATCTCAAATTTCAGCGACAGCTGCTTTACCGCAGCGTTGTAGAGATTCTGCATCAGAAGCACCTCGTGCGGATCGTCCTCGAGCGGAGATGCGTTTTTTGTCTTTAACATCTGCCTGTTCCCCCTGATCTTTTTTTTGCCGCCGGCAGATATATTGTACCAGTGTTCCCGTGATCCCGCAAGGCTTTTTGACGGCGCATTGAGGCTGTACCTATACGTTTGCTGCCGGTGCCCGGTTTTTCGGCGGCGCATTCAGGCTGTACTTATACGCTTATTGCGTCAGCCCGGTATCTAAACACTGGAGGAAACTACGGCGTTGCGCGCCCCGCGAGATTGTGCCGATTTAGTGCAAAATTTCGTCAGCACCCCTTGCCTTCACCTTGAGGGGAAGTTCGAAAAAAGACAGTGCAGATCATAGTCTGCACTGTCTTTTTCGCATTTATATTATTTTCAGTTCCGACCATGCGGAACAGGCAAGCCCGCTCCCTGCGGGGAGCAGAGGAAGTTTCGGCGCGAATGTGCGCCTTCAAGCGGTGGTTTTTTCCTCGACGACATCATAGGTCGGGATGACCTCGATGCTGATGCGGCCGTCGGCGACATCGAAGCTCTCAAGCACGTCCGCGCCGGCGATAACGAAGGTGAAGGACTCGATATCATAGGTCTTCATCTCAATACCGGCCATGCGGTTGAGGTCGTATGCGACGAGCTGTCCGTCCAGATACACCTTGACGATGTACGAGCGCAGGATGATGCCCGTGTCGAAATTGTTGGTGTATTTCGTCTGCACGATGAAGTCGCTGCCGCGCGAGAAGGCCTTGGTGACGGTTATGGACAGGTTGCTGACGGTACTGACGCTCTCGCTCGTAGAGTAATAGCCCTTGTCGTTTTCGGGCACGAAGCGCGCACCGGTGTAGTACACGCTCTGGCCGAGCCAGTCGCCGTACAGTGCGCGGGCGCTGAAGCTCTTGGTATTATAGATCTTCAGCTCGTTCGGATTGCTGGTGACGAGCGTGTTGGGGATGAGCACGAGCTTATCGGCAGTGAAGTTTACGCTGTCGTAAACTCCGGCGCAGAAAAGCGCGACATTTGAGCTTCCGGTCTTGTCCATGCTGTAGATATAGCGGTTGAACGACGACAGACAGTAGAACTCGTCACCGTATTTGTATATCGAGCGGTTGCTCTTGTCGGTCGTCTTGGGGAACTCGCCGAAGGTCGTGACCGCGCCGGGCGCCTGAAGCGAGATTGCGTACATGTTCAGGTCGTAGTTGCCGTCGCTGTCGTAGGCGAGGAAGTACATGACGTGACCTTCAAAGAAGCTGGTGTTTATCCTGTAATCACAGACCTTTTCGATGCTGCCGCTTGCGATGTCGTAAGAATAGAGCCTGTCGATATTGACCTGGCTTTCTGTGCCCTCGGAGTCCTTTACGGTCGTGGGCTCGGCCATCTTGAAATAGATCCTGCCGTTCCAGCCGTAGGGCACAAAGTTGGGCACCTGAGCGTAGCTGAGCCCATCGCTTATCACGGAGAACGTGCCGTTGTGTATCCGTCCGAAGGCGTAGGAGTAGCCGTCGGTGCTGTCGGCGTATTTGGTGAACGCGAGGGCATAGAGCTGCCCGTTATAGAAGCAGTACGACTCGATTATATAGCCGTCGTACACAGTGCCTACCGTGCCGCTCGACGGATCATAGCACAGCAGCGAGCCCTTTTCGCTGCCGGAGGTGCTGCGGCAGAAGTAGACCTTGCCCTGATAGGCACTTATGTTGTCAAGATACTGACCGGAAGCGGCGGAGTACAGCTCCGTGCTCACGCCGTCGGCAGTGAGCCTGTACAGGCCGTAGCCCACGGTGGTCTCGGTCTTGTAGTTTTTGTACAGACAGTAGTGCGTGCTGCCGATCTCAACGGCAACGCTGTCGTTTTCGAGGTTCGCCTCGGTCTCGGCCATGTCGGCGTTTATCCGCGAATCATGTCCCTGACGCAGCGCGGGCTCGATAAGGCGTGAGATGACCGCCGATATCTGCGCACGGGTGGTCGTGCGCGTTCCGCAGAAGCTGCCGGCGGAGTCAAAGCCTATCATTATGCCGGCCGTATACAGCAGGGTGACGGATGCACGGTAGTAGGCAGGGACGCTGCTCAGGTCGCCGATGCTGCCGTCGTTTATATTCGGCATATCCTGAGCTTCGATGGTGCGGGAGAATATGTAGGCGAGGTCATAGCGGTTTATGCTCTGATCCAGCCCGCTCGCCGCGGGCGTTGACGAGGGCAGCATATTGCGCGCGACGCAGTATCTGTAATAGGGTGAGTACCAGGCGTCGCCCTCGCGCCGCTCCTCGATAAGGTTGTCGTTATACGCGGCGTGGATGCGCGCGGCGATAACTATCGCCTCCGCCCAGCTCACCGTATTGCCCGGACGGAAGGTCTTGTCCGTGAAGCCGAGCATGATGCCCTTGTTATAGACGGTTTTTATGCCGGAATAGCACCATGTGCCTGAATTCACGTCGGTGAAGGTGCTGCCGCCCATCTGCGCTACGTCGTCGAAAACGGCAAGCCTCTCGCCGGGAACATAATCGGCCAGCGCACCGACCGACATGATGCTCAGCAGACTGCTCACAACAAGCAGCAGCGCCAGCATTCTGCGAATTTTCTTCATATCTTAAACCTCCGGGGACGTGGTTACAATTTGGTGTCAACCATTATATCAGGTTACATAATCTTTTGCAATATAAATTTTATATTTGTATTGTATGCCTTCGGAGATTGCGAAAACGCCGGAGTGATGGTACAATGGCATCAAACAGAATTATAATAACAGGAGAGTGCGCTATGAAATACGGCTTTATCGGGCTCGGCAACATGGCCGGAGCCATCATCGCGGGAATGGCATCCTGCGGCAAGTTCAAAAACGATTATCTCTACGGCTACAACCGCAGTCAGGGCAAGACGCTTGCGCTCAAGGAAAAGCACGGCCTGATCCCCTGCGCGACGGCGGCCGAGGTCGCGGACAAGGCAGACGTCATCATCCTTGCGGTGAAGCCGCAGGTGCTGCCTGCCGTGCTGCCGGAGATCGCAAAGGGCGTCACCAAGGACAAGACGGTCATCTCCATCGCTGCCGGCAAGAGCACCGCGTGGTACGAGGAGCGCCTTCCCAAGGGCGTGCCCGTCGTGCGCGTCATGCCGAACATAAATGCGCGTGTCAAGGCCTCCGTCACCGCAATCTGCGGCGGCAAGAGCGCAACAAAGGACGATATAAAAATAGCCGACGGTATTTTCACGTCGGTCGGCAGGATATATCACATTGAAGAGAGCATGTTCCCGGCCTTCTGTGCGCTCGGCGGCGCGTCGGGCGCGTTCGTGCTGCTGTACATTGACGCGCTGGCCGAGGCCGGAGTCCGCGCGGGCTTTGCGCGCCCGGTAGCCGAGGAGATCGCAACGGCCGCGGTCATGGGCAGCGGCGCACTTGCAATGGACAGCGATGAGCACCCCATTGCCCTGATGAACCGCGTCTGCTCGCCCGGCGGAACCACCGTCGAGGGCGTGTGCAAGCTCAAGGAGCTCGGCTTCGAGACAGCCATACAGCAGGCGATCCAGGCAATAATCGAAAAGGATCTGTTTTTGGAATCGAATTGAGGCACCTGCGGATACGTTTATCTCCGGTATCCCGACCGAAGACTGCGTAGGAAACCATGACAGGGGAACGGGCAAGATAAGTTTTCTGCAGAGAATGACGGTAGTTTTGGTCGGGCAACAGCAGCTGCGTTTTGCTTAGTCTTCATGCGAAACGCCCGCCGCGGCAAGCGGCTGGCTTCCTCTTGAGGTGACTGAAGAGGTGTAAAAAACGAAGCCACGAAAAAAGACAGTGCAGATATTAGTCTGCACTGTCTTTTTTATATTAGATATTGAATCTTGATAACACCTCATCCGTCGGCTGTCGCCGACACCTTCCCCTCAAGGCTTTTCAGAGGCGCTGCCGCGCAGTACCGATACGGTTTTTGCGGTGTCCCGACCGGAAGCTGCGGTAAAAACCGTGACAGAGGAAGGCAAGATGCTTAACATTACTGCGCACTTGCATTACGCGAAACGCTTTTGTTTATTCCACTGTTTCGATACCGGGTTCACGCAATAAACGTATAGGCAGGTGCCCCTGTGCGACTCCAAATCAATGGGTTCCAAGGAATCTTGACAGGAACTCCTTGGTTTTGGGGTCCTGCGGGTTTTCAAATATATCGCGGGGCCTGCCCTCCTCGCAGATGACGCCGCCGGACATGAACACAACGTTTGTGGACACATCGCGCGCGAAGGCCATCTCGTGGGTGACGACGATCATTGTCAGACCGTCGCTTGCAAGCGAGCGCATTACGTCGAGCACTTCGCCGACCATCTGGGGGTCAAGTGCGCTCGTCGGCTCGTCAAACAGCAGTGCCTCCGGCTCCATTGCCAGCGCACGGGCTATTGCGACGCGCTGCTTCTGGCCGCCCGAGAGCTGCGCCGGACGCGCGTTTATGTACGGCGCCATGCCGACGCGCTCGAGGTACTTCATTGCGGTGGCCTCGGCCTCCTCGCGGCTGCGCTTGAGCACCGACACCTGACCGGTGATGCAGTTGTTGAGCGCGGTCATATTGTTGAACAGATTGAAGCTCTGGAACACCATGCCGACCTTGGCACGATACTGCGAAAGGTTCATATCGCGGGAGGTGATGTCCCTGCCGTGATAGAGTATCTGCCCGGAGCTCGGGGTCTCGAGCAGATTGATGCATCTGAGCATCGTTGACTTACCCGAGCCGGATGCGCCGATGATGCTGAGTACCTCGCCCTTGGAAACGCTCAGATTTATGTCGCGCAGAACGGTGTTCTCGCCGAACTGCTTCTGAAGATGTACAAGCTCGATAACTTTTTCGTCCATATCTTACGCCTCCCTGTTTATGCGGATCTCTGCCGCGCTGTCCGACTGCGAGCCGAATATGACGTAGCTGTCGTTTCCGTCGAGCTTGTGCTCGATCCAGCGGAGCAGGCGCGTGATGGTGAAGGTCAGGATGAAGTAGATGACGCAGACCACAAGATAGGTCTGGAAGGTCTCGAAGCTCTGGCGCTTTATGATGCCGGCGAAGTAGTACAGCTCGGTAACGCCGATGACGTTCAGAACCGAGGTGTCCTTGATGTTTATAACGAACTCGTTGCTGACAGAGGGGAGGATGTTGCGCATGACCTGCGGGATGATGACCTTGAACATGGTCTGCGAGTGAGTCATGCCGATGCTCATTGCGCCCTCAAACTGCCCCTTGTCGATGGAGATGATGCCGCCGCGGACGATCTCGGCCATGTATGCGCCGGTGTTGATCGAGACGATCAGGATGCCCGAGGGGATCAGCGGCAGGGTGCTGCCGCCGGTTGCGAAGGCATAGCCCCAGTAGATGACCATCGACTGCACCATCATAGGCGTGCCGCGGAATATCTCGACGTATACGGCGATGACGGCGTTGAGCAGCTTATGCAGCACGCGCAGCACCGCGTTTTTCGACAGCGGCGCCGTGCGCACAACTCCGGTCAGAAGACCGATAACAAGACCGGCAACCGTGCCGATGAGCGCGATCAGCATGGTGTTGCCCACGCCGTCGAGCAGCTGAGGATAGTATTTTACTACTATATTTATAACATCGTTTAAAAAGCTCATGGCAGTTTACCGGCCTTTCGGATAGCTTATGCTTTTACTTGCGGATGATAACGACGAGGTTGGACTCGTAATAGGTGTCGGAGAAGTCAATCTGCTGTGCACGCTCGGCGGTGGGGCTCATGCCTGCCGCTATGGCGTCGATCGTGCCGGACTCAAGTGCGGGCAGGAGGGAATCCCATTCGATGGAGTAGATCTCGAGCTTCAGACCGAGGCTGTTTGCAATGTACTGTGCGATCTGGACGTCGTAGCCGTTTGCGTACAGGCCTTCCTTGCCTTCGCCGGAGATGGGGACTGCGCCGAGGCTCTCACCGTCCATGTCGGTCCAGTTGTACGGCTCATAGGCACATTCCATGCCGACTCTCAGAACGCCGGTGGTGGTTGCGGGAGCGGGGCAGCTTACGGCAAACTCGGTGACTTCGCCGCCGGATGCGAGGGTGACTATCTGCTCCATAAGCTCAGCGCGCTGCTCCTCGGTGATCGTTGCGAGCACCTCGTTGATCTGAGCGGTCAGCTCCGAGCCCTTCTTGAGGCCGACTGCGATGCCGACGTCGGCAGCCGTTGCGGTGAAGCCGGTGTCGTTATTCTTCAGGGGGATGTAGGTCAGGCTGTCGTCAGACTGGCAGACGGAAAGCGCCGTCGGCTCCTCTGCGACGTAGCCGTCGATCGCACCGCTCTTGAGTGCGGTCAGAAGATCCGCAAACTCGGGGTAGGTCGAGGACTGAACGTTCTCGATCTGCTCGAGTGCATCGGCGTGGAAGGTACCGGCCTGAGCCGCTATCTTGCAGCCTGCGAGGTCTGCGATGCTCGTTGCCGCCGTAAGATCGACCGCGGAGGCGTCGTCACCGCTGCCGGAGTTGTCGCTGCCGCAGCCTGAAAACAGGCAAAGGCACATTACTGCCGCCATAAGCAGCGCTATCAGGTTTCTTGTTCTTCTCATTTTTTTCGGAACTCCTTTTTCGGATAAATTAATAAGCCTGCGACCCGAAGTGGTATCGCAGGCTTTGAAAAAGAAATTCCAAAATTTAATTGCCTTCGATAGCTCTCCACATAAATGTGACAGTCCAACGCTTGTTCAGCGAAGTCCCAGCGTCAGGACGGCGGCAACCGTGTCTGCGCTTCGGCGGAATTGCCTTTCCTCCGCAGCCGCTTGCCGGCGTATACCGTGGAGTACTCATCGTTTCCGCAACCTCTATCAGGTGCTGTCTTATTTGAGCCGCATTATAAAACCGGTTTTTTATCTTGTCAATACCCTCCGCGCATTTTTAACACATTTGCACGAATTTCGGGAACCCTGTTTTTGACTGCGTATGCACATTCACTATTCCGGAGGCGCATCAGGCCGTACCTATACGCAAACCTGCGCGCATCCGTGCGCGTTAAAGGTAAGGAGTATCCTCGGGGGGAACGTACTCGTTTTTGAGAATATCGCTGAAGCCGGGGTCGTCGGCGGTGGTGTCTTCGGTGTCGCGCACGAAGTTTATGAACTCCGTCATGAGCTCCGACGGCTCGCGGTTTTTCATGCGCACGAGCACATATTCAAGCTGCCGGGCGGGGTCGGTTATGACCTTGGTCACCAGCAGGCTGTTCGGCGTGTAGGTCGTGCGTGGGAATATCGTTATGCCGACGTTGAGCTCTGACAGCGCGACGGCGTCGATGTAGTGCGACAGATTGCATATTATGTTCGGCTCTATACCGGCCTCGGTAAACCAGGCGCGTATCGCGTCGATGCGCGACGGGCGGCTGGGCACGATCAGCGGCTTTCCGGCGAGACTTTTCAGGGGAATGCTGTCGCCGGGCAGCTTTGCAAGCTCATTCGAGCGCGACATTATTGCGACCCATGGTCCGCGCGCGACGGTGATGCCCTCAAGATGCTCCGTATCGTAGGGCGCGGCGATGACCGCAAGATCGACAAGACCCTGGCGCATCCTGTCGAGAACGTCGTCGCTGCTGCCGTTCCACAGGCTGTACCTGACCTTCGGGAACTCCTCCTTGAAGCCGGACAGCCAGCGCGCGGTCAAAAAGGGCGCGCGCCCCTCGACGATGCCGAGATTTATCGTTCCGCTCATTCCGCCCTGAAGGCTCATGACCTCGTGCTGAGCCTTTTCGGTCATGTCCAGTATCTGCGTTGCACGCAGCAGCAGAAGCCTGCCGGCGTCGGTCAGCTGAAGCTGCCGCTTGCCGCGTATGAACAGCGCCGTGCCGAGCTCGTCCTCGAGCGCCTTTATCTGATTGCTCAGCGGCGGCTGACTCATGCACAGCCTCTCGGCTGCGTGGGTAATGTTCAGCTCCTCGGCGACGACAGTGAAGTATCTGAGTGTTCTAAGATCCATCTGCATACCTCTCATAAAACTGATAGAGGTTATTATACCATATTTTTTGGATATGGCAACCGCAATGCTATATGTATTTTATTTATCAATCTTCTTGTGCTAATATACCGCCATAAGGTTGAAGCGAGGAACTCCTCGAACCTCGAACGAGCCTTATTCGTTGTAATCATTTGCTCTCTCATCTGTAAAACTGAAGTCTGCCGCATTCCTCTATGCGGCAGAGTTTAGTTTTATATAGGGCAGTGATTTTTTAATTTAATACTGCAAATGCAATGACGGAGACAAGTAGCTCATATGCTCGGTGGCAGAGAGCCGGGGACAGTGTGATCCCGGTACCGGAGGATGAGTGAATAACACTTTATCAGCAGCAAGCTGAACGGGACACCAAGTAGGCGAGACGCGGAGTGCGGCGTTAAGGCACGAGGGCTTGTCTGAGCCCGTAAAAGTGATTGCTTCGGCAGTAAGTTAGGTGGCACCGCGGATTTGCAGCTATTCGTCCTAAGGTTTAGGGATAGCTGCCCAAAAAATTCGGAGGTGCATTTTTTATGTGTTCAATCATCGGTTTCACAAGCAGTGAGCTTGACGCTCAGTCGGTAAGAAAGTATTTTGACCGTACGGTCTCGCGAGGACCTGACGCAACGCGCATGGCGACGCTGTCCGGCGCGGTGCTCGGCTTCCACAGACTGTCCATCATGGGACTGGACGAGCGCGGCATGCAGCCGTTTTATCTCGACAGCGACGCTGTCGTCTGCAACGGCGAGCTGTACGGCTTCCGACAGCTCCGCGAGGAGCTGAAGAAAAAATACAGCTTCAAAAGCGAGTCCGACTGTGAGATCATCCTTCCGCTGTACCATGAATACGGGCTTGAGATGTTCAAAAAGCTCGACGCTGAGTTTGCGATGATAATCTATGACGGCGAAAAGCAGGAGCTCATCGCGGCGCGCGACCCCATCGGCATAAGACCGCTGTACTACGGATATTGTTCCGACGGCAGCATAATGTTTGCAAGCGAAGCGAAAAACCTTGTGGGTCTTTGCGATGAGATCATGCCCTTTCCTCCCGGACACTACTACGCGGACGGAAAATTCACGCGCTACGCAGATCTCACGAGCGTTTCGGAGTACTCGTCCGACGATATGGACACCGTCTGCCGCAAGATCCGCGAAAAGCTCATAGCCGGCGTTGAAAAGCGCCTTGACGCTGATGCACCGCTCGGCTTCCTGCTGTCCGGCGGACTGGATTCGAGCCTTGTGTGCGCGATATCCGCAAAGCTGCTCGGCAAGAAGATCCGCACCTTTGCCATAGGCATGGATCAGGACCCGATCGACCTCAAGTATGCCCGCAAGGTCGCCGACTTCATAGGCTCGGAGCACATGGAGGTCACAATGACCCGCGACGAGGTGATATCCTCGCTCGAGGAGGTCATCGCAATGCTCGGGACCTACGATATAACCACCATCCGCGCGAGTATGGGCATGTACCTGTGCTGCAAGGCGATACACGAAAAGACCGATGTGCGCGTGCTGCTCACGGGCGAGATATCCGACGAGCTGTTCGGCTATAAATATACCGACTTTGCCCCGTCGCCCGAGGAATTCCAGCGCGAGGCGAAAAAGAGAGTGGACGAGCTTCACATGTACGATGTCCTGCGCGCCGACCGCTGCATTTCGGTAAACTCGCTTGAAGCGCGTGTGCCCTTCGGCGATCTCGACTTTGTCCGCTACGTCATGAGCGTTGATCCGAAAATGAAGATGAACAGCTATGACATGGGCAAATACCTGCTGCGCCGCGCCTTTGAAAAGGACGGCATCCTGCCCGACGAGATACTCTGGCGGCAGAAGGCGGCGTTTTCCGATGCCGTCGGCCACTCGATGGTCGATGACCTCAAGGCCTATGCCGAGAGCGTTTACAGCGACGAGGCCTTTGCGGCAGGCTGCAAAAAATATGATTTCGCGGTTCCCTTTACCAAGGAGAGCCTTCTTTACAGAGACATCTTCGAGAAATATTATCCCGGCCAGGCGAAGATGGTCAAGGATTTCTGGATGCCCAACAAGACATGGCCGGGCTGTGACGTTGACGACCCCTCCGCACGGGTTCTCAGGAACTACGGCGCGAGCGGAAAATAAAAGGAGGAAAAACCATGAGCAGAGAAGTAAAAAAGATCCCCGAGCTGTTCGGCAGCTGCGTATTCAACGAACGTACCATGCGCAAATACGTCAAGGAGAAGTACTTCCAGGAATGGAAAAAGTGCCTTTCCGACGGTAAGCCCCTGACTCTCGAAGTTGCCGACGGCATCGCCGATGGCATGAAGCAGTGGGCGCTCGAGAACGGTGCGACGCACTTCACTCACTGGTTCCAGCCCCTGACCGGCATCACCGCAGAGAAGCACGACAGCTTCATTTCACCTGCCGGCGGCGGTGCCATAACGATGGAGTTTTCCGGCAAGGAGCTTGTACGCGGCGAGCCCGACGCATCGAGCTTCCCCTCCGGCGGCCTGCGCGCGACCTTCGAGGCGCGCGGCTACAGCGCGTGGGACCCCACCGCGTTTGCATTCATAAAGGACGGAACGCTGTGCATCCCGACCGTGTTCTGCTCATACTCCGGCGAGGCGCTGGATAAGAAGACGCCGCTGCTGCGCTCCTGCGACGCGGTCAGCCGTCAGGCACTGAGAATACTGCGTCTGTTCGGCGACACCGAGACACAGAAGGTCATTGCGCAGGTCGGTCCCGAGCAGGAGTATTTCCTTATAGACAAAGACCTCTTCCTTGAGCGCGAGGACCTGAGACTGTGCGGCAGAACACTGTTCGGTTCAAAGCCGCCCAAGGGCCAGGAGCTTGAGGATCACTACTTCGGTACCATCCGTCCGAGAGTCGCCGAGTACATGAAGGACCTTGACGAGGAGCTGTGGAAGCTCGGCGTTCTGTCGAAAACGCGCCATAACGAGGTCGCTCCGGCTCAGCACGAGATGGCGCCGGTGTATTCCGACGCCAACACCGCCAGCGATCAGAACCAGATCGCCATGGAGATCATGCAGAAGGTCGCCGACCGTCACGGCCTTGTATGTCTGCTGCACGAGAAGCCCTTTGCAGGCGTAAACGGCTCGGGCAAGCACAACAACTGGTCGCTCGGCACCGATACCGGCAAGAACCTCTTCTCTCCGGGCAAGACCCCGAGCCAGAACGCGCAGTTTCTGCTGTTCCTCGCGGCCTTCGTGCGCGGCGTCGATAAGTATCAGGAGCTTCTCAGATGCTCTGTCGCCTTCGCGGGCAACGACCACCGCCTCGGTGCGCAGGAAGCGCCTCCGGCAATAATCTCCGTGTTCCTCGGCGAGGAGCTCGAGGCCATCGTCGATTCCATTGTAAACGACACCGGCTACACCGAAAAAAGCAAGAGTACGCTGCGCATCGGCGTTGACGTGCTGCCGCCGATCCCCAAGGACACCACCGACCGCAACCGCACCTCACCCGTCGCCTTCACCGGCAACAAATTCGAGTTCCGCATGGCAGGCTCGAGCCAGTCGATAGCGGGCCCGACAACGGTGCTCAACACCATTATCGCAGACTCCCTGTGTGTTTTTGCCGACGAGCTGGAAAAGGCGCCGGACTTCACCGCCGCACTGCACGAGGTCATAAAGCGCAGCTTCACCGAGCACGGCCGCATCCTCTTCGGCGGCAACGGCTATGACGACAGCTGGGTCGCCGAGGCCGAAAAGCGCGGACTTAAAAACCTCAAGAACTCCGCGCAGGCTCTGCCCGAGTACATGCTGCCGAAAAACGTCGAGCTTCTGACCAAGTACGGCGTTTACACCAAGACCGAGATCGCCGCGCGCAACGAGATACATATGGAGCAGTACTGCAAGGTCATCGCAATAGAGGGCGAGACGCTTGTGGACATGGTGCAGCACGGCATACTCAATGCGGTTTCCGAATACAGCGCGGCGCTGAGCGAGACGCTCATCAAAAAGCGCAAGGCTCTGCCCGAGGTACCCTGCCGCGTTGAAAGCGCTCTCATCGGCACGCTCAGCAGCCTGAACGAGAGCCTGCTCGACAAGATGGTATCCCTGAAAAGCGCGCTGGAGACCGCACCGAGCGTAGGCAATGAGGAGCTTATGAAGTATTACCACGACGAGGTGTTCCTCAAGATGGAGGACATGCGCAGCGTCATCGACAAGCTCGAAACGCTCACGGCGACGGAATACTGGCCGTACCCCAGCTATTACGACATGCTCTTCTCCGTATGAGGATCTGCCGGTTCTTTTGAGCCGGAAATGCGCTGCGCCTTCGGCGAAATACAGGAAATATTCCGCCGAAGGAAAGCCTCTTTCCGACTCGGAATACCTCAGCAGCTTAGCTTATAAACAAAAAACAAATTTTATGATCAGAGAGTAAATGACAATGAAGTATGTATTTGTAACAGGCGGAGTCGTGTCGGGGCTGGGCAAGGGCATTTGCGCGGCCTCGCTCGGCAGACTTTTAAAGCAGCGCGGACTGCGCGTTAAAAACCAGAAATTCGATCCCTACCTCAACGTTGACCCCGGCACGATGAGCCCTTATCAGCACGGCGAGGTCTTCGTTACCGACGACGGCGCGGAGACCGACCTCGATCTCGGCCACTATGAAAGATTTGTTGACGAAAGCCTGAGCGGGAACTCATCCGTCTCCGCCGGGCGCATATACTGGAATGTGCTCAACCGCGAGCGGCAGGGCGGATATCTCGGCGGCACGGTGCAGATAATACCCCATGTCACCGACGAGATAAAGCAGAGCGTGTACGCCATGGAGGACGAGAATATTGACGTTCTCATCTGCGAGATTGGCGGCACGGTCGGCGATATCGAAAGCCAGCCGTTTCTGGAGGCCATCCGTCAGGTCGCCGTCGAAAAGGGCAGACAGAACGTGCTGTTTATCCACGTCCCGCTGATCGTTCAGATACCCGGCACGGGTGAGCTCAAGAGCAAGCCCACGCAGCACTCTGTAAAGGAGCTGCTGTCGGTAGGCATCCAGCCGGATATCCTCGTTTGCCGCACCGACGCGCCGATAAGCGACGATATCCGCAGGAAGATCGCTCTGTTCTGCAACGTCGAGCCCGAGTGCGTCATTCAGAACGCGACGGCCTCCACGCTTTATGAAGCTCCGCTGCTTCTGGAGCACGAGGGCCTGTCCGCCGTTGTCTGCCGCAGGCTGGGACTCGACTGCCCCGAGCCCGATCTTGACGAGTGGAAGGCGATGGTCAAAAGGATAAAGGGAGCTCACCGCACGGTGAGGATAGCCCTTGTCGGCAAATACGTCCAGCTGCACGACGCATATCTCTCGGTCGCGGAGTCGCTGAACCACGCGGCGGCGGCGAGCGACGCGGTGATGGATATAAAATGGGTCGATTCCGAGGAGCTCAATGAGGACAACATAGACACGGAGCTCAGTGATTGCGACGGCATACTCGTGCCCGGCGGCTTCGGTGACCGCGGCATCGAGGGCATGATCCTCGCCGCAAAATATGCGCGCGAAAACGACGTGCCGTATCTCGGCATATGCCTCGGACTCCAGATAGCCGTCATAGAATTTGCCCGCAATGTCCTCGGCTGGAAGGACGCCAGCTCGGCCGAGTTCACGGCAAGCTCGCAGCACCCGGTAATCGATCTCATGCCCGAGCAGCAGGGCATAACCGCAAAGGGCGGCACAATGCGTCTGGGCAGATATCCCTGTGTGCTCTCGCCCGAGAGCAAGGCCTATAAATACTACGGCGAGGGGCTCATACACGAGCGCCACCGCCACAGATACGAGGTAAACAATGCTTTTCGCGAGGAGATCACGGTGCGCGGGCTTCTGCCCGTCGGCCTGAGCCCGGACGGAAGGCTCGTGGAGATGGTGGAAAACCCGGCCTGCCGCTGGTTCGTCGCGGCGCAGTTCCACCCCGAATTCAAAAGCAGACCCAACAAGCCGCATCCTCTGTTTGCGGGCTTTGTGCAGGCTGCGTTATCGAAAGGTGATGTACAATGAGAAACTACGAAAAGGAATACATTCAGCGGGTTCAGTTCATCCGCTACGCCGTGCGCGAGAGCGGGGCTGCCGGCATAGTCTACGGCAACTCCGGCGGTAAGGATTCGGCGCTCGTCGGCATCCTGTGCAAGGCCGCCTGCGATAACACGGTCGGCATCATCATGCCCTGCGGCACCGCACGCAACTACGATATGGATAAGCGCGACGGCGAGACCGTTGCCGCGCAGTACGGCATCGAAACGCGCTATGCCGATCTTTCCGCCGTTAAAGAGGCGGAGAAAGCGGTGCTGGCAAGCGGCGTTACGGAGCTCACCGAAGCTGCCGAGGCGAATATCGCGCCGCGCCTGAGAATGGCGACGCTGTACGCCGTCGCCGCTTCGGAAAACCGCCTTGTTTCCGGCACCGGTAACCGCAGCGAGGGCTACGTCGGCTACTTCACCAAGTGGGGCGACGGCGCCTGCGACTTTAACCCCATCGACGACCTGACCGTCACGGAAATATACGAATTCCTCCGCTGGCTGAAGGCTCCCGAGTGCGTCATTGAAAAAGCACCCTCGGCCGGCCTGTTCGACGGACAGACCGATGAGAGCGAGATGGGCTTTACCTATAAAGAGCTTGACACTTACCTCGGCGGTGGTAAAATAGATGATGCGGTGCTCGAAAAGATACAGCGTATGCACGCCAGGAGCGAGCATAAGCGCCGCAGTATTCTGACATTCTGAGGTGCTCATATTTGAAGACTAAGGATATGACCTACATCGCCCTGCTGGCGGTGCTCATATCGGTCTGCTCATGGCTGTCGGTCCCGGCAGCCATTCCTTTTACCATGCAGACCTATGCCGTGTTCACGGCTCTGCTGCTTCTCGGCGGCAAGCGCGGCTGCATAGCCGTCGCGGTGTACATAGCGCTCGGCGCGGTCGGACTTCCGGTGTTCTCCGGCTTCACCGGCGGCATCGGCAAGCTCATGGGACCGAGCGGGGGATATATCATAGGCTTTGTGTTCACCGCCCTGTGCTATCTGCTCTGCGAAAAGCTTTTCGGACAAAGGCTTTGGGTGAAAACGGTCTCGCTCGTTGCAGGGCTTGCACTGTGCTATGCTTTCGGAACGTTGTGGTTTGTAAAGGTCTATTCCGTTACAAAGCCCGTGAGCTACGCTTCGGCGCTGGGCATATGCGTCCTGCCGTTTATCATCCCCGACGCCGCGAAAATGGCGCTTGCGTTTCTGACCGACAGAGTGGTCCGAAAGCATGTTAACGTCGATTGACAGGGATAAACACGCCTGACAGCAGCCCGCCTGCATCGTAGGAAAGCCGAAAATCACCCGAAAATTGCAAGGCAGCCGTCAGCCGGCAGTAATATGGACTGAAAAACGAGGCTCGAGCGAGCCTCGTTTTTTTCATGTTCAATTCAATTGAGATCACTTCATTGCGGCGACGGTCTCGAAGTCCTCGACGATCTCCTTTTCGGGAGCCTTGGTCAGCAGGGACACGACGACGATGAAGATGCAGGAGGTGATGAATGCGGGCAGCAGCTCGTATATTGCCAGAACGCCGCCGAGAGGTGCAATCGCGTATTTCCAGATGAATACCATTGCCGCGCCAGAGAACATGCCCGCGATAGCGCCCCACTTGTTGCAGCGCTTCCAGTACAGCGAGAACAGGACGATGGGGCCGAAGGTCGCGCCGAAGCCCGCCCATGCAAACGATACGACACGGAAGATGGAGCTCGTGGGATCGAGCGCGAACAGGACACCGCAGATGGCTACGCAGATAACGGTCACGCGGGCGACGATCATGCTTTTCCTGTCGCTCAGCTCGACGCCGAGCACGCCGCGGATGATGTTCTGAGCAATGGCGCTTGCCGCGGCCAGAAGCTGAACGTCTGCGGTGGACATGGTAGCCGCGAGGATACCCGCGAGTACAAGGCCGGAGAGAATGGCGAAGAATGCGCCGTACTCGGACAGGACGGCCGCGATGGAAACGATGAGAGACTCTGCCGAGGATGCGTCTCCGAACATGGTAACGAGCTCCGCCTTGGCCATGGAGTAGCCGACAATGCCGATGATGACTGCGATGGACAGGGAAACGACGACCCAGACGGTCGCTACACGGCGGCTGAGGGTGAGCTTCTTCTCGTCCTCGATGGCCATGAAGTGCAGAATGACGTGAGGCATGCCGAAGTAGCCGAGCGCCCATGCAAGCGTGGATACGATCTTGAACGCACCGAACTCGCCGGCCTCGCTTGCCATGATATTGGTCGATGCCGTGAGACTGAGGTATCCGGGGACGGCCTTGGCGTTTGCAATGACCTGATCCCAGCCGCCGACGGAGTGTATGCCGAAGATGAGAACGACGGCCAGAGCAAAGACCATGATGAGGCTCTGCACAAGGCTCGTGACCGAGGCCGCCTTAAAGCCGCCGCCGGCGGTGTAGGCAACGATGACGATCGCACTTATTATCATGGTGGGGACGTAGTCATAGCCGAAGAGCGTGCCGAAGAGCTTGCCGCAGGCAGAGAAGCCGGATGCGGTGTAGGGGACGTAGAAAACAATGATGGTTATCGCGCCCAGCAGCTCGATGAGCTTGGTATCGTCGCGGAAGCGGCGGGATATGTACTCAGGCAGGGTGAGCGCGTTCAGACGTACCGAGTAGCGGCGCAGACGCTTTGCAACGATCAGCCAATTGAGATAGGTGCCTATCGCAAGGCCGATGGCCGTCCAGCTGGCTTCCGCAACGCCGCAGAAGAATGCAAGTCCGGGGACGCCCATGAGCAGGTACGCGCTCATGTCCGAGGCCTCGGTGGAAAGTGCCGTGACGATAGGGCCGAGTTTGCGGCCGCCGAGGTAGAACTCGTGCGCGTCGGACTGGCCCTTTGAGTAGTAAACGCCTATTGCAACCATGCCTGCGAGGTAGACGACAATGGCGATCAGAATACAGATGATATTAGCTGACATGTTTCCTTCTCCAATCATTTTTTGACGATGTTTGAATTATAGCCGCGCAAAAAATGCATTGCAAGCAGAAAAAATGCGGAAATAACTTGATTTCATCAAAAAATCGTCTATACTATTATCATACCTAATAATATTCATGTTAACATGAAGAAAATTCATGCATGAGACCCGAGGGAAGTTTATGAGCATTTCGAAATACGAGACGCTGGCAAAAGTGGTGGAGCTGGGGAGCCTTACAAAGGCGGCTGAGACGCTCGGCTGCACGCAGTCGGCGGTGAGCCATACAATTAATAATTTAGAGGCGGAGCTCGGCTTTGCGGTGATAACCCGCTCGCGGGCAGGAGTGAAGCTCACCGGCGACGGGGAGCGGATAATGCCCTCGGTGCGCGCAGTGCTCAACTATGAGGAGCAGCTTCGTCAGACGGCCTCGGCGATACGCGGCCTCGACTCCGGCACGGTGCGCATCGGAGCCTTTACCTCCGTCGCCGTCCACTGGCTGCCCGGCGTCATAAAGGAATTTCAGCGCGACTACCCGAACGTTGACATCAAGCTTTTAAACGGCGATTACTACGACGTTGAGCGCTGGATTGAGGAGGGGAGCATCGACCTCGGCTTCGTGAACGTGCCGGCGCAGCTCAGATGTGAGTGCATACCGCTCATGGAGGACAGGCTGCTTGCAATACTTCCGCACGGACACAAGTTCGAGTCGTATCCCAAGTTTCCGCTCGTCGAGTGCGAGACGGAGGCCTTTATAACGCTTCTTGAGGAATCCAACCACGACGCAAACCGCGCACTTGCCGCCGCGGGGATAAAGCCCAACATACGCTTTTCCACAAAGGACGATTACGCCATAATTGCCATGGTCGAAAAGGGGCTGGGCATATCCATCATGCCGGAGCTGCTGCTCAAGGGACGGCACGACGATATAGTAGTCAAGGAGCTTGTCCCGCCCTCAAAGCGCGTCATCGGCCTTGCCGTGACCGAAATGAGCCGCCGCAGTCCCGCGACGCGGAAATTTGCCGATTACACGGTCGATTGGGTGCGCCGCAGTGGTGTTGCTAAAGTGTAAATTATGTGTTAATATATAATGCTGATCTATTTTACATTTAAAATGTCTGAGAGGATAAGAAAATGAAGATCGTAATAGTCGGTGCGGGCAAGATAGGCTACTCGCTTGCCGAGGAACTGGCGAACGAAAACCACGATATAACGGTCGTCGATGTGAATAAGGACAAGGTAAAGCTCATATCCGACACGCTGGATGTCATGACCCTGTGCGGCAACGGCGCGGCGCTGTCGGTGCAGCGCGAGGCCAATGTTGATGAGAGCGATCTTCTGATCGCCGTCACGGCGCAGGATGAGCTCAATATGCTCGCCTGCATCGTCGCGCGCAAGCTCGGCTGCAAGAACACCATCGCGCGCGTGCGCAATCTTGAATACACCGAGCAGCTTTACGTCCTCAAAGACGAGCTCGGCCTGTCCATGACCATAAACCCCGAGCTTCTGGCTGCCAAGGAAATATACAGGCTGCTTCAGATACCGGCGTTTATAAAGCGCGATACCTTTGCCGAGGGTAAGGCCGAGATAGTTGAGCTGTTCATATCGGAGGGCAGCCCTCTCGACGGGCTGTGCCTTGCGGATATCCGCAAAAAGATCAGGGTGCACGTGCTCATCTGCGCGGTGATGCGCGGAGAAAAGGTGTTCATCCCCGACGGCAGCTTTACTCTGCAGGGCGGAGACAAGATATATGTCACGGCGCCGGCGTCCTCGCTCGTCGAGCTCACGCACGAGCTGAAGCTGCGCAGCAAGAAGAGCAAGAACGTGCTCATCGTCGGCGGCGGCAGGATCGCAGAGTACCTCGCGCCGCTGCTGATAAAATCGGGAACGAGCATAAAGCTCATCGAAATGAACCGCGCAAGGTGCGAATATCTTGCGCAGAAGTATCCGGAGGTGAGCGTCATCTGCTCGGACGGCTCGAGTCAGGCGGTGCTCAAAACGCACAATATCCGTCAGATGGACGCGGTGCTGCCGCTGACGAACATGGACGAGGAGAACATCATCATCGGCATGTTCGCGCGCAGGGTCGGGGTCCCGCAGCTGCTCACGAAGATAAACCGCCTGGAATACGGCGAGATCCTCGGCGACCGCGGCGCGGACAGCCTGATAAGCCCCAAGAGCCTTTCCACCTATGCCATCATCCGCTACGTCCGCGCAATGGAAAACACCGGCGGCAGCGCCGTGCTCACCATCCACCGCATAGCCGACGGCCGCGCGGAGGCGCTGGAGTTTGCCGTGACCGACGCGGCCAAACACCTGCGCAAGCAGCTCAAGGACATAAAGCTCAAGCCCGGCATACTTATAGTCTGCATAAACCACATGGGCAAGATAATCATCCCCGGCGGCAGCGATATGCTCTCGGCCGGCGACACGGTCGTTATCGTCACGACCGCGGGACGCGAGATACTTGATCTCAACGACATATTTGCGTAATGAATACAGGAACGATAAGGAAAACGATAAGCGTCATACTGTGCATCGAGGCGGCCTTCATGCTGCCTCCGTTCGTGCTCGCGGTCATTGACGGCGACGAGAACATAATGCGCGGCTTTGCCTCGGCTATGACGGTGCTGCTGCTGATCGGCATTCCCTGCGGAGTGCTGCGCAGCCGCGACCGTCCGCTCGGAGCGCGCGACGGCTTTGTAACGGTCGCGCTGGCGTGGATCATCATATCGCTGTTCGGCGCCGTGCCGTTTTACGCCTCGGGCGTGATACCGAGCATATCCGACGCGGTGTTCGAGACGGTGTCCGGCTTTTCCACCACCGGCGCCACGATCATCGACGACGTGGAGTCCGCGCCGCGGGCGATACTGCTCTGGCGCAGCATCACCAACTGGATCGGCGGCATGGGCGTGCTGGTGTTCCTGCTGGCGATAGCGCCGGTGGCGCGCGAGGGCGGCTCGATGTTCCTGCTGCGCGCGGAGTTCCCGGGGCCGATGGCGGCAAAGCTCGTGCCGAGGATGCAGAAGTCGGCAAAGCTGCTGTATGAAATATATATAGTAATGACCGCGGCGCAGATACTGCTGCTGTACCTCGGCGGCATCCCGCTTTTTGACTCGGTGAACATCTCGCTGAGCACGGTGTCCACGGGCGGCTTTTCCGTGCGCAACGACAGTATGGCGTCCTACGGCGCGTATGCGCAGAACGTGACGCTCGTGTTCATGACGCTGTGCAGCATGAGCTTCAGCCTGTTCTACTGCGCACTTGCGCGCGAATTTCTACGCATCCGCCGCAGCCGCGAGCTGCGCGTGTTTGTGATCGTGGTGCTGGGCGTCGCACTGCTCATGGGCATCGACACGGCCACGAAATTCGACTCCGTCTCTCAGGGCGTGCACCACACGCTGTTTCAGGTCATATCCATCATCAGCACGACCTGCTATGTCTCGGTCGATGCGTCTTTCTGGTCGCCGTTTGTGTGGGCGATGCTGACGGTGCTGATGATAACCGGCCCCATGTCGGGCTCGACCGGCGGCGGCATGAAGCTTTCGCGCGTCATGATCCTTGCCAAGAGCACCTACCGCGCCATTGCCCGCACCGTAACGCCGAACTCGGTGCACCTCATCCACCTTGACGGCGAGATCGTCGAGGAGGACACGGTCACGGCGGTCGAGAGCTATGCGATAATCTACTTCATGGCGGTCGTGGCGACGGGCGTTGCGCTGTCGCTTGACGGCCTTACCATCGGCGACGGGATGCTGGCCGGCATCTCGAGCCTCAGCAACGTCGGCTACGGTATCGACTCGAACACCTTCACCATGGGCGTGTCGAGCCTGAATATACTCAGCAAGGCCGTGCTGTGCTTTGACATGTTCCTCGGCCGCCTCGAGATCTTCCCCATGCTGATCCTCTTCGCCCCCGATACCTGGCGGAAGTGAAAATTGCCTTCCCTTTGAAGGGAAGCCGGACAGCCGCACCGTTATACGAAAAGACAGCGCAGAGTTTGCTCTGCGCTGTCTTTTTTGCGCTTGAGCGCGGTCTGACCTCCGGCGGCACGGCGGAAATCATTTCCGGTACGGGCCGGAAACGCGCCCGCGCTTTCAAGGCGGCGGCAGGGATTAAAGTGGCAAAAATGCTCCCAAATGCAGTCAAACTGCTGCCAAAAAGCGCAAAATAGGCTTAAATCAGGTAATTCGCAGTCCAGATTAAAGAAAAATGTTCCTGTGCAAACCATGATATGTTTAAGATATACAAATCATGCTTGAAACACCCAGATTGTGCATGAGTTAACCAAAAATAAAAAACATTTCACAAAAATACAAAAACCGCTTGAAACGCGCAAACACCTATGCTATAATCAAGAAAAATATGTTTGAGATAGACATAATGTGCATGAATAATGCATATATGCTTGAATCAGACATATTTGCGAAACATTTCAACCCAATATCTTAAACGGAGGTAAACAAGAGAAAAATGAAAAAGAGACTGTTGAGCATGCTGATGGCTGTTCTCATGATCGCCTCTCTGGTTCCTGCTACTGCTCTGGCAGCAGACACTTCTGCTGACGACGAGTACGTCATCAATCAGAAAGCCGACGCAGATAAGAAGCAGCCCGGCATCACCGTCAAGGCAAATGGTGACAGCTATGATGTCGTGATCACCCCCTTTGCCAAGATCAAGAATCAGTGCGAAGTTTGCACCAAGCTGGTAAAGGAAGATCTTATCGCCGCTACCTGTGAAAAAGCCGGCCTGACCGTATACTACTGCGGTGTCTGCGGCAAGGAAATGATGAAGCCTCTCGTTAGTGCGAAGACTGCTCATACCTACGCTTTCACAGTCGTTGAGAAGCCCACCTGCACCGAGTCCGGCTGGGGCTATGCACAGTGCACCGGCTGCAAAGTAGCAGTTGCAGTTCTGAACTCCGCTGCTGCTGTCAAGCTTCTTCCTGCTGACGCAAAGGAAGCTACCATAAAGGAAACCAAGGCTCTGTTCGATGCTACCGGCCATGCTGAAGCTGTTCTCGCAACTCAGGACATCCTTGATACAGACGGCGAGACCGTTCTCGTTAAGGCTAAGGTCGAGGCTAAACATGCATTCACCATCGGCGGCGTAGCTGTCGCTTACGACAAAGACGGCAATATCGTTGACGCAAGCGTCAAGGGCGCAAAGGTTGCTGACGTTACCGGTTACACCGGCGACAAATACTGCCCCACTTGTCAGGCTGTTGTTACCGCAGGCACAGCGGTTGCTTCCCTCGATGACACCCACAAGGCCAACATGAAGGTTGTCACCGCCGGTGAGAAGCCTTACCTCGATGTTGACGGTGAGAAGGCAGACGGAAAGACCGATGTCGTTTACTGCGCAATATGCGACAAGACCTACGGCGGCGATGTACTTAAGTACGACGAATACTTCGCAGTTCCTGAGGAAGAAGCAGATCCCGTAATTGGCCAGCTCAAGACCGTGAATGCGAAGGAAGCTACCTGCTGCGAAGAGGGCTACACCGGCGACCAGATGAAGTACGTCCAGAGCGGTGTTGACAAGGACGGCAATATCACCGGCGCTTGGGTACTCAACAAGAAGGGCGAGACGATAAAGAAGCTCGAGCACCACTTTGTGAAGTATGAAAACAAGGCAGCTACCTGCACTGAGGCCGGCATGGTCGCAGAAGGCTGGTACGTTTGCGATAAGGTCGTTGGTGAGGATGCCGACGGCGAGGCTATCTACTGCACCGCAACCTCTCATGACCTCAAGTATAAAGCTCCCTACGAAGTTCCCGCAACCGGCCACAAGTTTGTTGAAAAGACTCTTGTTAAAGCAAGCGATACGCACACCGGCCTGTCTGTTCTCCAGTGCGCCTGCGGCGAGTACGAGATGGACGGCGAGAATGTGAAGATCTACAGCACTCACTCCGGCGACTGTGTTGCAGCTGAAGAGCTTGTGAACGTTGTCGAAGCTACCTGCACCGAGAAGGGCTACACCGGCGATGTCGTCTGCGCTATCTGCGGCGAAGTCATCACCAAGGGCGAGGAGACCGAGCTTGCTGAGCACAACTACGTAAACGGTGTCTGCACCGTCTGCGAAGCAGTTGATCCCGACTACGTCGAGAATCCGTTCACCGACGTAAGCAAGGACAGCGTGTTCTATGACGCGATCATCTGGGCTGTTCAGAACAAGGTCACCAACGGCACCACTGCCACCACCTTCAGCCCCAACAAGGGCTGCACCCGTGCCGAGATCGTAGCTTTCCTGTACAATGCAGCAGGCTGCCCCGAGGTCGGCGCTGATGTCGAGAATCCGTTCACCGACGTAAGCAAGGACAGCAATTTCTACAATGCTATCATGTGGGCTGTCGAGAAGGGCATCACCAAGGGCACCACTGACACCACCTTCAGCCCCAGCAAGGTCTGCACCCGCGGCGAGATCGTAACCTTCCTGTTCCGTGCATCCGGCGATGAGAAGGTTTCCACCGGCGTTGCATTCACCGACGTTGCAGAAGGCTCCTACTGCTACGACGCAGTTGCATGGGCTGTTGCAAACAAGGTTGCTTTCGGTAAGACCGGCACCACCTTCGCACCTGCAGATACCTGCACCCGTGCCGAGGCTGTGACCTTCATCTACCGCGCAAACGCAGAGTAATAATTCCGCAATTCTAACGAGGTTTAGAGAACTTATTTAAATTGTCTCTTGTTATAACTATTCGTTATGTTGCATAAAAGCAGCGCCGCAGTGGCTATCCACTGCGGCGCTGTGATTTTTTTTAAAACCTGTGCTGCTGCGTGAATATATCCGCGCAGCGGGGGAGCTCGAGGGGGCAAGGCCCGCCTCGAATTGGATAAACCGCCGTCGAAATTCTTGAAACTTCAAGAATTTCGGTAAAGCATTTTGAAGCCTTTCAAAATGCTCGGCGGAAAAGTGCAGTCAAAAAATTCGAAGAAATTTTTGACAAGCTAAGCGCCGCAGTGGCTATCCACTGCGGCGCTGTGATTTTTTGATATAATTATTAACTGACGCTGCTTGACAATACGGGACCAATGGTCTATACTGAAACAAAGAAATGGCGCTGCCGGACAAACGGTTAGCCCCAAGATTTATTACTTAATAGAAGTAACCGCAGCTTGGTAGGCCATGCGGTTACTTCTTTTTGTATATCTGAACGAACAGACTGCAAATGCCGATGATCACCATGCAAAGCTGAAAAACTTCGGATGTACTCATTGGGCAGCCCCCCCCTTTTTGAAAAAATCAGGGGGCAAGAAGCGCCCCTGTTTATGTGCGCAGGGGGCTAACCGCTTGCCGTTTATCGGCAGCGCCGCTCAGATTTTATCATGAATTTCATAAAATATCAATATCTTACTTCCCACAGGCACAGACCCTGTGCCGGGGCTGTCGGACCGGCGTTTTCGCGCTTTTTCGAGCTGAGCGCGTTCCCGACATCAGCCGCCGTCATTCGGTGCGCACCGGCCTCGAGCAGAGTTCCGACGATGATCCGCACCATGTTGTATAAAAATCCGCTGCCGGAAACGGTAAAGCGCAGCTCGTCGCCGCAGCGCGTGATATCAATTGCATCGATCCGCCGGACGGCGGATTTTTTCATGCGCTTATTCGACTGGAACGCGGTGAAATCATGCTCGCCGAGCAGAATTTCGGCCGCGCCGCGCATGGCGTCGATGTCGGGCTCATCCTCGATGCGCCAGACGTACCTGCGCCGGAACACATCCTGCACCGCACTTACCTGTACCCGGTAAATATAGGTCTTCCCGATGCAGCTCAGCCGCGCGTGAAACCTCGGCCCGGCAAGCTCAAGTGCGTCTGCGGCGATATCCTCCGGCAGTGCGCTGCGCAGCCGCGATAATATCTCCTGCACGCCGAGCTGCGTGTCCGCGCGGAACGACGCGACCTGCATCCGCGCGTGAGCACCGGCGTCCGTTCTGCCCGAGGCGCTGAGCTCGACCGCCTGACCGAGTATGCGCGAAAGTGCGCCCTCGACCCTGGCCTGTATAGTGTTTTCCGTGTTGCCCTGACGCTGCCAGCCGCGGTATCGCGTGCCGTCGTAGCTCAGGGTGAGCTTGTAATTATTCATATCTCAGCCTGAATTTTTTCAGCATGAACGCAGGGAAGTACGACTGCTTTGCCTGCCGCAGCCCCTCGTCGCCGACATCGTCCTCGCGATTTATGTACTTGATGCCGCACTTTTCCAGCTCCGTTTTCGCAAACAGGCAGTTGATCATCTGGAACGCACCCTTGTACTCGCGCTTTGCCTTCTCGATGTGCACGATCAGCGTGTCGCCGAGCACCTCGCCGATGCAGAACGCCGCAATATCGCCGCCGCAGTGCAGCGCATAGCCGGTGCAGCCGTAGGCGGCAAAATCGCGCAGCACCTCGCGCGTGTGGTCGTTTTCGTACACCGCAAGATCGCTAAGACCGGCATCCGACCAGTCGTGCGCACAGCACTCAGCAATGAGATGCGCGTTCTCGGCCGTTATCGGCTCAAGGCGGCAGTCGGGATAGAGCTTTTCAAACTGGTGGATCAGGTTGCGCTTCTTGCTGTATTTTTTTCCGGCCAGATACGCCAGATCCCCGGCATTGTACATGTAGTCGGCAATGTCCGGCTCCTCCGCGGCCGTGAAGGCGAAGCTCTGCCGCAGCTCATTCATTGCATCCTCCGGCACGAGACTCATCGTCAGCTGCCCGCCGACCGCCTCGCGCAATGCCCCGACGCGGCTGCGCAGACTGCCCTCGCCCAGCGGCAGCAGATAGTCGTACTCGCCGCCGTGCCGCGCTCTTTCGCGCATGAACAGCACGCCGCCGGAGATGCAGTATTCGTAGCCGAACCTGTCCGCCCACATGAACACGCCCAGCACAGAGTAGTCGCAGGAGCGATACTGTCCGCGCAGATAAGGGCGCAGCACTCCGACGTCGGACAGCGTTATTTTCTTGAAATCCAATGGGATACCTCTTTTCGTTAGCTGCGGACATTATAACAAACCGCCGCCGAAATAACAAGCGTATGTGCAGCAGCGCACAAAAACTCGTAAAAAGACAGTAAAAGCCATGCCGCAGGTCTTTTTTTATTCACAATTATGTGTTAAAATCTATTCGTGAAATTATCTTTACATACGAAAGGCAAACAATATGGGTTTCTTCAGTAAAATTTTCGGCAGCCACACCGATCATGAGCTAAAAAAAATATACCCCATCGTCGATAAGATAGAGGCGCTTGAGCCGCAGATGCAGGCTCTTTCCGACGCCGAGCTGCGTGCCAAGACCGCCGAGTTCCAGAACCGCTACGATAACGGCGAGGATCTCGACTCCATGCTGCCCGAGGCATTTGCCGCGGTGCGCGAGGCTGCGTGGCGTGTGCTCGGCATGAAGCCGTTCCGCGTCCAGCTCATAGGCGGCATCGTCCTGCATCAGGGACGTATCGCTGAAATGAAGACCGGTGAAGGCAAGACCCTCGTTGCGGTCATGCCGGCCTACCTCAACGCCATAGCCGGCGACGGTGTCCATATCGTCACCGTCAATGACTACCTCGCCCGCCGCGACAGCGAATGGATGGGCAAGGTCCACAGATTTATGGGCCTTGACGTCGGTCTTATAGTCCACGGACTCGATAACGAGCAGCGCAAGGCCGCCTACGCCGCCGACATTACCTACGGCACGAATAACGAGATGGGCTTTGACTATCTGCGCGACAACATGGCAATATATAAAGAGAGCCGCGTGCAGCGCGGTCACGCCTTTGCCATCGTTGACGAGGTAGACTCGATCCTCATCGACGAGGCGAGAACGCCGCTCATCATTTCCGGCCAGGGTGACGAGAGCACTGACCTCTACCGTCAGGCAAACGACTTCGTCGCGGGACTGAAGAAAAAGGTCTACGCCTCCACGGACTCCAAGGAGGAGGAGGACGAGAACCTCGACGCAGACTACATCGTGGACGAAAAAGCGCGTACCGCTACGCTCACCGCGCGCGGCATTGCCAAGGCGGAGCGTGCCTTTAATCTTGAAAACTACGCCGATATAGAAAACTCGACCCTTACCCATCACATAAACCAGGCGCTGCGCGCCCACGGCATCATGAAGCGCGATATCGACTACGTCGTGAAGGACGGCGAGGTGCTCATCGTCGATGAGTTCACCGGCCGCATCATGCTCGGCCGCCGCTACAGCGAGGGCCTGCATCAGGCGATAGAGGCCAAGGAGCATGTCGATGTCCAGCGTGAGAACAAGACCCTTGCGACGATCACCTTCCAGAACTACTTCAGGCTTTACGACAAGCTCTCCGGCATGACCGGTACCGCCGTCACGGAGGAAGAGGAGTTTGAGTCTATCTACAAGCTCGATATCGTCGAGATCCCGACAAACAAGCCCATTGCGCGCATAGACCGCCCGGACGTCGTATACAAGACCGAGGCAGGAAAGGACCGCGCCATTATCGAGCAGATACTGGCCTGCCACGAAAAGGGCCAGCCTGTTCTGGTCGGTACGATATCCATCGAAAAGAGCGAATATCTGTCCAAGCTTCTGAAGGCGCGCGGCATAAAGCACAATGTCCTCAACGCAAAGCACCACGAGAAGGAGGCCGAGATCGTCGCACAGGCCGGTAAGCTCGGAGCCGTCACAATTGCGACCAACATGGCAGGCCGAGGCACCGACATCATGCTCGGCGGCAATGCCGAGTATCTTGCCAAGAACGATCTGCGCAAGGCCGGCTTTACCGAGGAGGTCATCGCCGACGCTACCGGCTATGCCGATACCGACAACGAGGAGATACTCAAGGCTCGCGCGATGTACGCCGAAAAGCTCAGGGAGCACAAGGCGGTATGCGACGAGGAGGCCGAGAAGGTCAGAGCCGTAGGCGGCCTGTTCATCCTCGGCACCGAGCGCCACGAATCCCGCCGTATAGATAACCAGCTGCGCGGCCGCGCCGGCCGTCAGGGCGACCCCGGTGAGAGCCGCTTCTACATCGCGCTGACCGACGACGTTATGCGTCTGTTCGGCTCCGAGCGCATGAGCAATATGATGGAGTCGCTCGGCGTTGACGAGGATACGCCGCTTGATCACAAAATGCTCTCCAACGCCATCGAGCAGGCACAGAAGACCGTCGAGAGCCGCAACTTCCAGACCCGTAAGAGCGTTCTGGAATATGACGACGTCATGAACCAGCAGCGCAACATCATCTATGACGAGCGCCGCAAGGTGCTTGACGGTGAGGATCTGCGCGAGAACATAAACAAGATGATATACGACTTCATAGCGGGCAGCGTAAACGATGCCCTGCATGGCGGCGCGGCGGAAAACGCCGAGCATCTTGCCGAGGTCACGGCTCCCTTTGAAAAGCTTTTCCTGCCCAAGGGCGCGGTGAGCCTCGAGTCCTTCAAGGGCTCGCCCAAGGCTCAGGATATCATCGACAGAGTGTACGATATCGCACAACAGGTCTACGATAAGCGCGAAGAGGAGTTCGGACTGTCTCCCGACGGTCAGCCCGTCATGCGCGAGATCGAGCGCGTCGTCATGCTGCGCGTTGTTGACGAATACTGGATGGACCACATCGACGCGATGGCCGAGCTCAAGCGCGGCATCGGCCTGCGCGGCTACGGCAACGTCAAGCCCATCGACGCGTACAAGCGCGAGGGCTTCGATATGTTCGAGGCGATGATAAACGGCATCCGCGAGGAGACCGTCAGAAGAATTTACACCATACGCGTCCGCAAGGAGCAGACGCTCGAACGCAAGGCCGTTGCCAAGAACATGGCGGCTAACGTCGGCGGAGAGGTGCAGAAGAAAAAGCCCGTAAAGAAAGCGCCGAAGCCCGGCCGCAACGATCCCTGCCCCTGCGGCAGGATGAAGGCCGACGGTTCACGCAGACTCAAATACAAGGAATGCTGCGGCAGAAACGACTGAGGAAGCACAATGGCATTTACTGAAAACACGCAGCACGGCTGCGTATACATGGTATCGGACAAAATAAGCGCAAAACACATGTTCACGACGCGCACCGGCGGTGTGAGCAAGGGCGTTTTCGCCTCGTGGAACCTCGGAATGAACCGCGGCGACGAGGAGGCTGCCCTCCGCGAGAACTACCGCCTTGCAGGAGAGATACTCGGCTGCGGAGGAGACGACTTTGTCGTCACAAAGCAGGTGCACGGGCGCATCGTTTACCTCGCAACGGAGTCCGACCGCTGCGCCGTGGGCGAGGATAAGCGCATAGAGTGCGACGGCTTTGTCACGAACGTAAAGGACCTGCCGCTGATGATATACATTGCCGACTGTGTGCCGGTGCTCATGCACGAGCCCGAGGCCGGAGTGATCGCGGCGGTGCACTGCGGCTGGAAAAGCAGCGTGCAGGATATCCTCGGTGCGGCTGTCGAAAAGATGCGCGCTCTCGGCGCGAAACCGGAGAATATCCGCGCGGCGATAGGCGCGAGCATCGGAAAATGCTGCTTTGAGTGCGATGACGACGTGCCCGCGGCGGTCGAGAGCTATCTCGGCGGTGAGACCGCCGGCCTTTTCGAGAAAAAGCCGAACGGCAAGACGCATGTGGACCTGCGCGGAGCAAATGCGCGCCGTCTGCGGCAGCTCGGGCTCAGAGAGGAGAATATGGACGTATCCTCCGAGTGCACGATGTGCCTTCCGCAGAAATACTGGTCGCACCGCGCGACGGACGGCGTGCGCGGCAGCATGGCGGCGGCGATAGTGCTTTGAGGTGAAGCCGATGTCAAAGACTAAAAGATACATATCGCTCGTGCTGGCGCTGCTTATGAGCCTGTCGCTCGCGGCCTGCGGCACGTCCGGCGATGACGGCGACGACTATGTAAAGGGGCAGAGCGCCGGAGTGGACAAAACGGCGCAGACCGTTGCGGCAGACGACGTTTTCACGCTCAACTGCAATAAGAGCTACAGCATGAATCCGCTCATTGCGACGAATACGAACAATCAGCTCGTGTGCAGCCTTGTGTACGAAAATATCGTCGAGGTCGATAACAGCTTCGAGGTGCAGCCGAACGTGGTCAGCTCCTGGTCGACCGAGGACGGCTCGAGCTGGACGCTCAAGGTCGCATCGGGACACACCTTCCATAACGGCTCGACCCTCACGGCGACGGACGTTGCCTACACCATTCAGATCGCCATGAGAAACGACCGATTCAAGTCCCGCCTGAGCTGCGTTTCGGGCTGTTCGGCAAGCGATTCAGAGACGGTCGTCGTAAACCTCTCGAAGAAAAACATGATGTTCATGTCGCTTCTGAGTATACCCGTTATCCAGTACGGCACGGCGACGCAGACCTATCCGGGCGGCTCGGGACCTTACCAGTATGCCGACGACTACAACAGCCTGACGGTGTTTTCAAAGTACAAAAGCGCGGCGACCCTGCCGCTTAAAACCATATACCTCAAGGAGTACGACGGAACTGAGGAGACGATGTCGGCCTTTGCCGATTCGCTCATCGACCTCGTCGTGAACGACCCGAGCGCAACGACGAACATAGGCTACGGCAACGCAAACGATATACGCGCGTTCAACACGACGAACATGCACTATATCGTCTTCAACTCCTACAGCAGCGATTTTCAGAACGCCGTGCTGCGCTTTGCAATGAACTATGCCTTCGATCGCGACTATATCGTCAATCAGCTGGGCGGCTACGCCGCCGAGGCAAACCTGCCGATCAATCCGGCCAGCAGCCTTTATAACGAAAACTACGCAAAGCAGTTCAACTACAGCCTGAACAAGGTGCAGGAGATGCTCAGCAACGCCGGAATGAAGGACTATGACGGCGACGGATTTCTGGAGATCCAGAACGGTGACACGCTCGTCGAGATAGACATCAACTTCCTCGTTTACAGCGGCAGCACCGTGAAGGTCAACGCCGCGAAGAAATTTGCCGAGGATATGAAGAGTCTCGGCCTTCAGGTCACGGTCAACAAGCAGGACTGGGATAATTACAAAAAGCTCCTCGAGGCGGGCAACTACGATATGTGCTACTGCGAGGTGCGCCTTAACGGCGACTTTGACCTGAGCAGGCTTCTCGGCTCCGGCGCCTCGCTCAACTACGGCTCGGTCAGCGACAGTCAGCTCGACGAGCTCATAAGCGCCTATCTTGCGGCCGGCGACAAGGACCGCGGCACGGCATGCGATAATATGTGCGCATATATCGCAAACAAGGCCTACATCGTGCCGCTCATCTTCGAGCGCCACCAGCTTGTAAGCCACCGCGGCGTCATCGAGGGCGCAAAGGCAAACGAAAATAACCCCACGTGCAATATCGAAAACTGGACAGTGAATATGGAAACTGCCGAAACAACAGAGGATACAAATAAAGATTGAGAAACGGAGAGGTGTCTTATGACAGATAAGGAGCTTTTGGCGATCGCGAGAGAGGCGTCCGGCAGAGCGTATGTTCCTTATTCCAAGTTCGCGGTGGGCGCGGCGCTCGAGTGCCGCGGCGGACGCGTATTCACCGGCTGCAACGTGGAAAATGCCGCGCTGGGCGATACGATATGCGCCGAGCGCACAGCCTGCGTCAAGGCCGTCAGCGAGGGATACAGGGACTATGTGCGCCTTGCCATTTACGCGGAAAGTCAGAATTACTGCATGCCCTGCGGCTCGTGCCGCCAGTTTCTGTCCGAGTTCAACGACGGCGAGCTGGAGATACTCTGCTGCAAGGCCGACGGAAGGTATGTGAGCTACAGGCTCAAGGAGCTTATGCCCCATACATTTAATTATTGAGCGACGACGGAGCACCGGATCATGAACCTTGAGCAGCTGCGCGCCTTCGTCGCCGTGGCGGAGGAGAAAAACTACACAAGGGCAGGGGAGCGGCTGTACATGAGCCACTCCACGATGTCCCGCGCCGTATCTTCGCTCGAGCGCGAATTCGGCGTGAGCCTCATACTGCGCGGCAATCAGGTGCTCGGCGTGACGCCAGAGGGCGAAAAGCTCTGTGCAATGGCAAAACGGCTGCTCGCGCTTGCCGACGAGATCGAAAGCGAAATGAAGAATTAAAACTTTTCCACAAAAATAAGTGCGGAATTTCTGCGAAAATCACAAAACTCCCCCTTGACATACAGGGGGAGTTTTGGTATTCTATTAGAGCGCCTGTGCGTTGCTGACGGGCGTATTATGCGATGAAGCGGGAGATTGCTCGCAGATGCGAGGTAACTTCCGTGGAGTATGTCCGGTACCGATGCCATTTCGGTACACAATCGGGCGGCTGAAGCGTACTGCACATGGTGTATATCACCTGTACGGTATCAGACCGGCTCAAAAAAGCCGGTTTGTTTTTCGGACAGGGTTTGATACACATGGTTGAGTGTGCAAAACTTCGCTTCATCCGTACGGGACATGAGGCGATCCCAATGACGCCGCAAAAACTGTACGAAAAGGAGAAAAAGCAATGGCAAACAAGAACATGATCCGCATCAGACTCAAGGCTTACGATCATCAGCTGATCGACAAGGCCGCAGAGACCATCGTTGAGGCTGCAAAGCGCACCGAGGCACAGGTTTCCGGCCCCATTCCCCTGCCCACCAAGACCGAGATCGTCACGATCCTCCGCGCTGTTCATAAGTATAAGGACAGCCGCGAGCAGTTCGAGCGCCGCACTCACAAGCGCCTGATCGACGTGATCAATCCCACCCAGAAGACGGTCGAGGCTCTTATGTCACTCGAGCTGCCCGCAGGCGTTGAGATCGAGATCAAGCTCTGAGCGATCCCCACAAAACCCAAGTCAACGACCCATAGTCCGTAACTTGCGAATGCGGACGGGTTAAGTTGCCAGCCTCTGGCCTTTGGGGCTAAGCGAGGCAACCAATAACCGAAGGAGGAAATATCTAATGAAGAAAGCCATTATCGGCAAGAAGGTCGGCATGACGCAGATCTTCGACGAAATGGGCAAGGTCATCCCCGTGACCGTCATCGAGGCAGGTCCCTGCGTCGTGACTCAGAAGATGACCGTCGAAAAGGAAGGCTATGAAGCCGTCCAGCTCGGTTACGAAGAGGTTTCCGAGAAGCACATCTCCAAGCCCGAAGCCGGCCATCTCAAGAAGAACGGCATCGGAATGCTCAAGCACCTTAAAGAGTTCAAGCTCGAAAACGCGGCAGAGCTCAACGTCGGCGACGTTCTGAAGGCAGACGTATTCGCAGCCGGCGATAAGGTCGACGTTACCGGCACCAGCAAGGGCCACGGCTACGCGGGCGTCGTAAAGCGCCACAATGCGCAGCGCACCCCGACCAGCCACGGCGGCGGTCCTGTTCACCGTCACGCAGGCTCCATGGGCTCCGGCACCGACCCCAGCCGCATCTTCAAGGGCAAGATCGGCGCAGGCCACATGGGCGTAGATCAGGTCACCGTTCAGAACCTCGACGTCGTCCAGGTAGACCCCGAGCTGAACATGCTCGTTATCCGCGGCGCTATCCCCGGCCCCAAGGGCGGCCTTGTTTATGTCAAGAGCACCGCAAAGATCGTTCCCGTCAAGAAGGGCGAGGGCGCAGGCATCAGCCTCAACCCGCAGAAGGCATCTGCACGTGTCAACCCGCAGAAGGCTTCCGCGCGCAACAAGTAAGGAAAGGAGAGTGTCTTAAATGCCTATTACTAACGTATACAACATGGCAGGTGAGAAGGTCGGCGAGATCGAACTCTCCGCAGCCATCTTCGGCATCGAGCCGAACAAGTCTGTCCTTCATGACAGCGTCAAGAATCACCTGGCAAATTGCCGTCAGGGCACCCAGAGCGCACTCACCAAGGGCGAGGTCAGCTACACGACCGCAAAGCCCTGGCGCCAGAAGGGCACCGGCCGCGCACGCGCAGGCTACAAGGGTTCTCCCGTGTGGACTCACGGCGGCGTAGCTTTTGCTCCGAAGCCCCGCGATTACAGCTACACCCTCAATAAGAAGGTGAAGCGCCTTGCTCTCAAGAGCGCACTGAGCGCACTTGCGGCAGAGGACGCGATCGTGGTTATCGACGATATCAAGGTCGATGAGATCAAGACCAAGACCTTCAAGGCATTTCTTGATGCGGTCAATGTCTCCGGCAAGACCCTCGTCGTTACCGAGAGCGTTGACGAGAAGGTAGTCAAGTCTGCACGCAACCTCGCAGGCGTCACCACCACCATCGCAACCATTCTCAGCCCCTATATGATACTCAACAACCGCAAGCTCGTCGTTTCCAAGGCAGCGCTTGCAAAGATCGAGGAGGTGTACGCCTGATGAAAACCGCTTATGATATCATCATTCGCCCCATCATCACCGAGCAGTCCATGGAAGACCTGGACATCAAGAAGTACGCTTTTGAAGTCGCTAAGGATGCAACCAAGATCGAGATAAAGAAGGCCATCGAGGAGATCTTCGACGTGACCGTCATCAAGGTAAACACCCTCAACGTCAACGGTAAGGCAAAGCGCACCGGCTCGTACCCCATGGGCAAGACCGCCTCTTGGAAGAAAGCCATCGTAAAGCTCAGCGAAGACTCCAAGAACATTGAGCTGTTCGAGAACATGGCATAAGGGGAGGATCAAAGAATGTCTATTAAAACTTACAGACCTACCACTCCGGCCCGCAGACAGATGACCGTTTCCGGCTTTGACGGTGTCGATAAGCACGCAAAGCCCGAGAAGAGCCTGACTGAGGTCCTCAAGAAAAAGTCCGGCCGCAACAGCTACGGCCGCATCACCGTCCGCCATAAGGGCGGCGGCAACCGTCAGAAGTACCGCGTTATCGACTTCAAGCGCAATAAGCTTGAGATGGAAGCCGAGGTCGTCCGCCTCGAGTACGACCCCAACCGCAGCGCATTCATTGCTCTGGTCAAGTATGAGGACGGCGAGCTTCGCTACATCCTCGCTCCCGTCGGCCTGAAGGCAGGCGACAAGGTCGTATCCAGCGCCGCTGCCGACATCAAGCCCGGCAATGCACTGCCCCTGGCAAACATCCCTGTCGGTACCGTTATCCACAACATCGAGCTCTACCCCGGCAAGGGCGCTCAGCTCGTTCGCTCCGCCGGCGTTTCCGCACAGCTCATGGCTAAGGAAAACGGCATGGCTACCGTTCGTCTCCCCTCCGGCGAGTACCGCAAGGTCCGCCTCGACTGCTTCGCGGTCATCGGCCAGGTCGGCAACATCGACCATTCCAACATCTCCATCGGCAAGGCCGGCCGCAAGCGCCACATGGGCATCCGTCCTACCGTCCGCGGCTCCGTCATGAACCCCTGTGACCACCCCCACGGCGGTGGTGAAGGCAAGTCCCCCGTCGGCCGTCCCGGCCCTGTAACTCCGTGGGGCAAGCCTGCACTCGGCTACAAGACCCGCAAGACTAAGAACCGTACCGATAAGTTCATAGTCAAGCGCCGCAACGCTAAGTAAGGAGGGCAAAAGATAAATGAGTAGAAGCGTTAAGAAAGGCCCCTTCGCAGCTCCCGAGCTTCTGAAGAGAGTCGATGAAATGAATAAGGCCGGCGAAAAGAAGGTCCTCAAGACCTGGAGCCGTGCCACTACCATTTTCCCGTCCTTCGTAGGACACACCATCGCAGTACACGACGGCCGCCGTCATGTTCCTGTATACGTCACCGAAGATATGGTCGGCCACAAGCTCGGCGAGTTTGCTCCCACCCGTACCTTCCGCGGCCATGCAGGCAGCAAGACCGGCAAGTAAGGAGGAGAGAACATGGACGAAAAGAAAATGGCAAGAGCAGAAGTCAAGTATGCTCGCATTTCTCCCCGCAAGGTCGGCATCATCTGCGATATGATCCGCAACAAGGACGTCGCTGTTGCAAAGGCACTCATGCAGCACACCCCCAAGGCCGGCTGCGAGTACATGATCAAGCTTCTTGACAGTGCCAAGGCAAACGCGGAGAACAATTTTGAAATGGATCCCGAGAAGCTCTATGTCGCGGTAGCATACGCGACCGGCGGCCCCATCCTCAAGCGCGGCATGCCCAGAGCTCAGGGCCGTATGTATCGCATCAACAAGCGCACCAGCCACATCACCATCTGCGTGGCTGAGAGAGACTAAGGAAGGAGGCAGAATAAATGGGACAGAAAGTTAATCCGCATGGAATGCGCGTCGGCGTTATCAAGGACTGGGATTCCCGTTGGTACGCCCGTGCAGACAAAGTCGGCGATCTTATCGTTGAAGACTACAACATCCGCAACTACCTGAAGAAGACCCTCTATTCCGCCGGTGTTCCTACCATCGAGATCGAGCGCGATTCCAGCAAGGTACGCATCTATATCCACTGCTCCAGACCCGGTGTCGTCATCGGCAAGGGCGGCGCGGAGATCGAGCGCATCCGCCTGTCCGTCGAGAAGATGATAGGCAAGCCCGTAGCGATCTCCATCGTCGAGGTCCGCACCCCCGACACCAATGCTCAGCTCGTCGCCGAGAACATCGCACAGCAGATCGAGAAGCGTATTTCTCACCGCCGCGCAATGAAGAATGCAATGGGCCGCGCAATGCGCATGGGCGCAAAGGGCATCAAGGTCATGTGCTCCGGCCGTCTCGGCGGACGCGAGATCGCTGGCGTTGAGCAGTACCACGACGGTACCATTCCTCTTCAGACGATCCGTGCCGACATCGAGTACGGCTTTGCAGAGGCAGCCACCACTTATGGCCGCATCGGCGTCAAAGTCTGGATCTACAAGGGCGAGGTCCTCTCCCAGACCCTGCGTACGACTCCCCGTGTGATGGATATGAATAAGCCCCAGGGCGAGCGCCGCCGCCGCGACGACCGCCGCGGTGACCGCCGCAACGGCGACCGCCGTCAGGGCGGATACAACCGTGACCGTCAGCAGGGCGGTGACCGCCGTCAGGGCGGCTACGGCCAGCGTCCGGCAGGACAGGGCGGCTACAACCGCGGTCCCCGTCCGGCAGCTCCCGCAAAGGAAGGAGGCAACAACTGATGTTAATGCCTAAGAGAGTAAAGTACCGCAGAGTGCATCGCGGCCGCATGAAGGGCAAAGCAATGCGCGGTAACTTCGTAGCATACGGCGATTTCGGCCTTCAGGCCACCGAGCCGTGCTGGATCACCAGCAACCAGATAGAGGCAGCCCGTATAGCCATGACCCGCTACACCAAGCGCGGCGGCCAGGTCTGGATCAAGATATTCCCCGACAAGCCCGTTACCGCGAAGCCGGCCGAGACCCGCATGGGTTCCGGTAAAGGCTCCCCCGAGTACTGGGTCGCAGTCGTTAAGCCCGGCAGAGTGCTGTTTGAGATCGCAGGCGTTCCCGAGGAGACCGCACGCGAGGCTCTGCGCCTTGCCAGCCACAAGCTGCCCTGCAAGACCAAGATAATTGCCAAGGGCGCTGAGTCTGAGAACGGTGGTGAATAAGATGAAGGCAAATGAAATTCGTTCCATGTCCGCAGCAGATCTCGAGAAAAAGCTCGTAGAACTCAAGAAGGACCTTTTCATGCTCAGAATGCAGCATGCCACCAATCATCTCGATAACCCCGTAAAGATTTCCGCTGTACGGCGTGACATTGCACGAGTCAAGACCGTTATCCGCGAGAAAGAACTCGAGCAGTGAGGAGGTAAGTCAGAATGAATAATAGAACAACTTCCCGTAAAACTCGCGTTGGCAAGGTAGTATCCGATAAGATGGATAAGACCGTCGTTGTCATCGTGGAGGACCGCGTCGCACATAAGACCTATAAGAAGATCATCGGCAGAACCTACCGTCTGAAGGCGCATGACGAGAACAACGAGTGCGGCATCGGCGATATCGTTCGCGTGATGGAGACCCGCCCTCTGTCCAAGGACAAGAGATGGCGCGTCGTGGAAATCGTAGAAAAGGCTAAGTAAGGAGGCAGCATAATGATACAGCAGGAAAGTTATCTGAAGGTTGCCGACAATACCGGCGCCAAGGAAATCAAGTGCATCCGCGTTCTCGGCGGCTCCAAGCGCAGATACGCAAGCATCGGCGATGTGATCGTTGCTTCCGTCCGCAAGGCCGCTCCCGGCGGCTCCGTCAAGAAGGGCGACGTCGTCAAGGCAGTCGTCGTGCGCACGGCAAAGTCCGTTCGCCGCGCAGATGGCACTTACGTTCGCTTTGACGAGAACGCAGCGGTCCTTATCAACGGAACCGATAAGAACCCCCGCGGCACTCGTATCTTTGGACCCGTCGCTCGTGAGCTGCGTGATAAGGATTACATGAAGATCCTGTCCCTGGCTCCCGAAGTGATTTAAGGAGGGCACAGAGAATGAAAATCAAAACTGGCGATAAAGTCATAGTTCTGTCCGGCAAGGACAAGGGCAAGACCGGCAAGGTCATTTCCGCAGACCCCAAAAACGGCAAGGTTACCGTTGAGGGTGTCAGCGTAGCCACCAAGCATCAGAAGGCAAAGAAGCAGGGCCAGGACGGCGGCATCATCAAGATGGAGACTCCCGTCTATGTCAGCAAGGTCCAGCTCGTCTGCCCCAAGTGCAATAAGGGCGTTCGCGTCGGCTACAAGTACGTTGCAGACAAGAAGCTGCGCGTATGCCGCAAGTGCGGCGCAGAAATCTGAGAAAGGAGATAACTTACTATGACAAGAATGAAGAAAAAGTATGTTGAGGAAGTTGCTCCTGCTCTGATGGAGAAGTTCCAGTACAAGTCCGTTATGCAGATCCCCAAGATCGACAAGATCGTCGTATCCGTCGGCTGCGGCGACTGCAAGGACAACGCCAAGGCACTTGACAACGTTATCAAAGAGATCTCCGCGATCACCGGTCAGCACGCCGTTGCTACCGTGGCACGCAAGTCCGTCGCCAACTTCAAGCTCCGTGAGGGCATGCATGTCGGCGTTAAGGTCACCCTGCGTCAGGATCGTATGTGGGAGTTCCTCGACAGACTCCTCAACGTCGCACTTCCCCGTGTACGTGACTTCCGCGGTATCTCCGCAGACGCGTTCGACGGCCGCGGCAACTACAGCATGGGCCTGAAGGAGCAGATCATCTTCCCCGAGATCGACTACGATAAGATCGAGAAGCTGCGCGGCATGAACATTGCGATCACCACTACCGCTCAGACCGATGAAGAAGCACGCGAGCTGCTCAGACTCATGGGCGCTCCGTTTGCGAACTAAGGAGGAACTGACAATGGCAAAGAAATCTATGATTCTCAAGCAGCAGGCTCCTGCTAAGTTCTCTACCCGTAAGTACAATCGCTGCAAGATCTGCGGCCGTCCTCACGCTTATCTGCGCGACTACGGCATCTGCCGTATCTGCTTCCGCGAGCTGGCTTACAAGGGTCAGATCCCCGGCGTCCGCAAGGCATCCTGGTAATCGGACGCTCCGGAGAAAAAAGCATCCTGTTTTGCTCAGAAAAGCTTGCAATATCAAGCGGCTTGCGGTAAAATAGTATGATGCCAATTTTGCGGAAAACGAAGTTGAGATACACCGAAAAAACCCGGTGTATCTCTTCGGCGGTTTTTCAATATTGCTTCAAAAGTCCCTTTTGAAGCGCTTTACCCCAGCAGTTTGCGGTCGAGACCTCCGGCGCCCGATCAGCGCCTGACCGTCGATCTCAAACTTGGCCTGACGAAAGGCCGCAGCTAATCATGTATTAGTGCGGAACCTCGCAGGCATGACCGAGGGCGAAAGCTCCGGTAACTTCTAAAAAAGGAGAAAAGATTATGCAGATCACAGACCCCATTGCAGATATGCTGACCCGCATCCGCAACGCCGGTGTAGCGAAGCATGAAACCGTCGATGTCCCCGCATCGAAGATGAAGAAAGCAATTGCGGAGATCCTTCTTGAGGAAGGCTACATCAAGAGCTTCCAGATCATCGACGACGGCACTCAGGGCATCATCCGCATCACCCTCAAGTATCTCCCCGGCAAGGAGAAGGCCATCCAGGGTCTTCGCCGTGTCTCCAAGCCCGGTCTGCGCGTTTACGCAGGAGCAGACGAGCTGCCCAAGGTCCTCAAGGGCCTCGGTATCGCAATAGTATCCACTTCCAAGGGCGTCATGACCGACAAGGCTGCTCGCGCGGCTCACATCGGCGGCGAAGTCCTGGCATTTGTATGGTAAGGAGGAAAGCTAACTATGTCAAGAATTGGTAGAGCACCCATTACCATTCCCGCAGGAGTGGAAGTCAAGGTCGACGGTCAGCACGTTTCCGTCAAGGGCCCCAAGGGCGCACTTGAAATGACCGCAGCACCCACTATGAAGGTCGAAGTCGAAGCAGGCGTCGTCCACGTGACCCGCCCCAACGACGAAAAGATGAACAGATCCCTCCACGGTCTGACCCGTACCCTCGTCAACAACATGGTCGTCGGCGTGTCCGAAGGCTTCTCGAAGACTCTCGAGGTCAACGGTGTCGGCTACCGTGCAGCAAAAGAGGGCAAGAACCTGGTTCTGAACATCGGCTACTCGCATCAGGTCATCGTACCCGAGACCGAGGACATTCAGATCGAGGTTCCCAACCCCAACCAGATCGTCATCAAGGGTATCGACAAGCAGAAGGTCGGCCAGTTTGCAGCAGAAGTTCGTGGCAAGCGTCCTCCCGAGCCGTACAAGGGCAAGGGCATCAAGTATGACTACGAAGTTATCCGCCGCAAAGAAGGCAAGACCGGCGCTAAGTAATAGGAGGTGTGCCTGAATGATTAAAAGACCTGATACAAGAGCGCAGCGCATCAAGCGCCACGCAAGAGTACGCGGCAAGATCTCCGGCACCGCCGAAAGACCCCGCCTGAGCGTATTCCGCAGCGAAAACAACATCTATGCCCAGATCATCGACGATGTGGCAGGCAACACCCTCGTGTCCGCCTCCACCGTTGAAAAGGGCTTTGAAGGCAACGGCGGCAACGTCGAGGCCGCAAAGAAGATCGGCGCTACCGTCGCCGAGCGTGCACTGGCAAAGGGAATCGAGAACGTCGTGTTCGACCGCGGCGGCTACATTTTCCACGGCCGTGTAGCAGCACTTGCAGAGGGCGCCCGTGAGGGCGGCCTGAAGTTCTAAGGGGAGGAGGAAAACTATTATGGCATACAATAATGACAGAAGAGATCGCCGCAGAGACGAGGAAGCATCCGAGTTTGTTGAAAAGGTAGTTTCCCTCAACCGCGTCAGCAAGACCGTCAAGGGCGGCCGTGTTATGAAGTTCTCCGCACTTTGCGTCGTAGGCGACGGCAAGGGCCGCGTGGGCTACGGCCTGGGCAAGGCGAACGAAGTTTCCGAAGCGATCCGCAAGGGCCTTGAGGATGCAAAGAAGAATATCGTCACCGTAACGCTCCAGGGCACGACCATTCCTCACGAGATCATCGGTTCCTTCGGTGCAGGCCGCGTCCTGCTCAAGCCCGCAGCACCCGGTACCGGCGTTATCGCCGGCGGCGCTGTCCGTGCAGTCGTTGAGGCTGCCGGCATCAAGGATATCCGTACAAAGTGCCTGCGCACCAACAATCCCGCAAACGTCGTTGCAGCAACCATGCAGGGTCTGACCTCTCTGCGCGATGCTGCCCAGGTGGCTGCCGTCCGCGGCAAGACTCCTGAAGAAGTTCAGGCTTAAGGAGGACGCAAAATGGCTAATCTTAGAATTAAGCTCGTCAAGAGCCTGAACGGCCGCCTCGATAAGCACGTTGCGACCGCAAACTCCCTCGGACTGCACAAGATCGGCAACGAGACCGTTCAGCCCGACAACCCCCAGACCAGGGGCAAGATCGCCAAGATCGGCTATCTCCTCCAGGTAACTGAAGAATAAGGAGGAAAAGGCATAATGTATATTCATGAACTTTCTCCCGTAGCCGGCTCCACCCATGTTGACAAGCGCAAGGGCAGAGGCCACGCTACCGGCAACGGCAAGACCGCAGGCCGCGGCCACAAGGGCCAGAAGGCACGCTCCGGCGGCGGTGTCCGTATCGGCTTCGAAGGCGGCCAGATGCCTCTGGCACGCCGCATCCCGAAGAGAGGCTTCAACAATATCTTTGCAAAGCCCCTCGAAGCGATCAACGTTTCCGAACTCGACAGATTCGAGGACGGCGCAGTCGTCGATGCAAAGGCTCTTCTTGACGCAGGCGTGCTCTCCAAGTGCCGCTACGGCGTTAAGATCCTCGGCAACGGCGAGATAAGCAAGAAACTTACCGTTAAGGCTTCCGCTTTTTCTGAAACCGCAAAAGAGAAAATTGAGGCGGCAGGCGGAAAGGCCGAGGTGATCTAAGTGCTGCAGACAATGCGTAACGCATGGAAGATCGAGGACCTGCGTCATAAGATACTCTTTACGCTCGTCATCATCCTCCTTTACCGCCTCGGTAATGCCGTTCCCGTTCCTTACGTCAACATCGATGCCCTCAACTCGTATTTCTCGCAGATGCAGAATACCGTTCTCGGCCTGCTGAACGTTATGAGCGGCGGCGCGTTTTCCAACGCAACCATCTTTGCACTGTCCATCCAGCCCTACATCAATGCATCCATCATCATTCAGCTCCTGTGCATCGCCATCCCCGCACTTGAGCGTATGAGCAAGGAGGAGGGCGAGGAAGGCAAAAAGAAAATCGCCTCCATCACCCGCTACACGACCGTAGCGATCGGCCTTATCCAGGGCTTTGCCTACTACTACATGATCCTGAAGTACGGCTTCCTCACCTCCGACGGCGAGGGCGTCTGGGCAGCGATCGTGATCATCCTGACCTTCACCTCGGGCTCTGCCCTTATCATGTGGCTCGGCGAGCAGATCACGGAGTTCGGTATCGGCAACGGTATTTCCATCATCCTGTTTGCAAGTATCGTTTCCCGTTTCCCGCCGTCCCTGTACCAGATGATCACCAACACAATAAACGGCACCGTGGCATGGTGGGTCAACGTCCTCCTGCTCCTCGGCGCACTTGCGATGATCGTCCTGATCGTTCTGATCAACGACTCCGAGCGCCGCATCCCCGTCCAGTACGCCAAGCGCGTGGTCGGACGCAAGATGTACGGCGGCCAGAGCACTCACCTTCCCATGAAGGTCAATATGTCCGGCGTTCTGCCCATCATCTTCGCTCAGTCGATAGCGACCCTGCCCGCGACCATCGCGGCATTCACCGGCCACTCCGACAGCGCATGGGCAAGCACCACCAGCATCCCCTATGCGATAATCTACTTCCTGCTGATCATCTTCTTCGCGTACTTCTACTCCACCATCCAGTTCAATCCCGTGGAGGTCGCAAACAACCTCAAGAAGAACGGCGGCTACATCCCTGGCTTCCGCCCGGGCAAGCCGACCAGCGAGTTTATCAAGAAAGTGCTCAACAAGATCACCCTGTTCGGCGCGATCTACCTGGGCATTATCGCAATAGTTCCTATCCTCATCAGCCACTTCAGCACCTCCGCTTCCCTCAGCGGCATCTCCCTCGGCGGCACCTCGATAATCATCGTTGTCGGTGTTGCGCTTGAGACCGTCCGCGCACTCGAGGCACAGATGCTGATGCGCAACTACAAGGGCTTCCTTAGCTAAGAAGAGGTGCAGTGATATGAAGCTTATACTTTTAGGCGCCCCCGGCGCAGGTAAAGGTACACAGGCGGAGATACTCAGCCGTATGCTCTCTATCCCCACCATTTCGACCGGCAATATCCTCCGTGCGGCCATGAAAAACGGCACGCCCGTAGGTCTGCAGGCTAAGGCATATGTGGAAAGCGGCAAGCTCGTTCCCGACGATGTCATCATCGGCATCGTTAACGAGCGCCTGGCAGAGCCCGACTGCAAGAACGGCTATATCCTCGACGGTATGCCCAGGACCATCCCTCAGGCCGAAGCGCTTGAGCAGGCCGGCATCGACATCGACTGTGCACTGTCTATCGAGATAGCGGACGAGACGATAGTTGACCGCATGTCCGGACGCAGGACCTGCAAGGATTGCAGCCAGACCTTCCACATCGTGTCCAATCCTCCGAAGGTTGAGGGCAAGTGCGATTTCTGCGGCGGCGAGCTGACCATCCGCAAGGATGACGCTCCCGAGACAGTCAAGGCGCGTCTTGCCACCTACCACAAGGAGACCGAGCCTCTCAAGGCTTTCTATGAAAGCCGCGGCAAGCTCAAGAGCGTTGACAATCAGCCGACTATTGAGGCAACGACTGAGGTTATCAAGGCTGCCTTAGGGATCTGAGCTATGTCGAGAGATCCAATCATAATTAAAACAGCTCGTGAGATCGAGATCATGCGCAAGGCGGGAGCAATCACCGCCGGCGCACGGTCCGTCGCACGCGCCGCGATAGCCGACGGTCTGACCACAAGACAGATCGACCGTGAGATCAACGACTTTATCATAAAGTCGCGCGCCATTCCGACCTTCAAGGGTTACGGCGGCTTTCCGGCAAGCACCTGCCTTTCCGTAAACGAGGAGGTCATCCACGGCATCCCCGGTAAGCGCGTCATACGCAGCGGCGATATTGTCTCCGTTGATGTCGGTGCGACCTTCGGCGGCTTTGTGGGCGACTGTGCGGGCACTTACCCCTGCGGCGAGGTCTCCGAGCAGGCAAAAAAACTCATTGAAGTCACGCGCCAGAGCTTTTTTGAGGGACTTAAATTTGCAAGAGCCGGCTACCGTATCAACGATATCGGCTCCGCAATACAGGAATATGCCGAGTCGCACGGCTACGGCGTTGTGCGCGACTATGTCGGCCACGGCGTCGGCCGCAATATGCACGAGGCTCCCGAGGTCCCTAACTACAGTATAAAAGGCAAAAGGGCCAATCCCCGTCTCGTCGCGGGCATGACGATAGCCATCGAGCCGATGATAACGGCCGGCGGCTACGGCGTTCACGTTCTCGATAACGACTGGACGGTCGTGACCAATGACGGAAGCCTTGCCGCACATTATGAGAACACGATCCTCATAACCGACGGCGAGGCAGAGATACTCACTATGGCAGAGAACATTGACTGACATTTCGTCAAACCGACCAGGAGGAAAATTATTTTGGCAAAAGACGACGTAATCGAACTCGAGGGCACGGTGGTCGAGTCCCTGCCCAACACCATGTTTATGGTCGATATCGGCCAGGGTCACACGATCCTCGCCCATATCTCCGGTAAGCTCAGAATGAACTTCATCAGGATCCTCCCCGGCGATAAGGTCACGGTGCAGATGTCTCCGTACGATCTGACCCGCGGACGCATCACCTGGAGAAGTAAGTAGGAGGTAAAACAAATGAAAGTAAGACCTTCCGTGAAGCCTATGTGCGAAAAGTGCAAGATCATCAAGCGCAAGGGCAAAGTCATGGTAATTTGCGAAAACCCCAAGCATAAGCAGAGACAGGGCTGATAATCACCCCAGCTCGTCCGACAAAAGTAAGATCCCGCATGGACCGCAAGGCTCCCTCCGGCGGGAATAAGCCAAGCGGATCCGCCCAAATGCGGAATAATAATCGAAAGGAATGATCGATCAATATGGCACGTATAGCCGGCGTTGACCTGCCCAAGGACAAGAGAATTGAGATAGGACTCACTTATGTCTACGGTATCGGCAGAACCAGCGCAAACAAAATACTGGCAATGACCGGTATAAATCCCGACACCCGCGTAAAAGACCTCACCGAAGAGGAAGAAGCAAAGCTGCGTGAGTGCATTGACCACAACTTCATCGTCGAAGGCGACCTGCGCCGCAGTGTGGCGCTCGATATCAAGCGCCTGACCGAGATCGGCTGCTATCGCGGCCTGCGTCACCGCCGCGGTCTGCCCGTTCGCGGACAGCGCAGCAAGACCAATGCCCGTACCCGCAAGGGTCCGAAACGCACCATCGCAAATAAGAAGAAGTAAGGAGGGATATGAATTATGGCAGCAAATGCAAAGAAAAAAGTCAGAACACGCCGCAGAGAGCGTAAGAACATTGAAAAGGGCCAGGTTCATATCAGCTCTTCCTTCAATAACACCATGGTCACCATCACCGACACCCAGGGCAACGCACTTTCCTGGGCATCTGCCGGCGGCATGGGCTTCCGTGGCAGCAGAAAGTCCACCCCCTTCGCAGCTCAGACCGCAGCAGAGACTGCCGCAAAGGCAGCTATGGAGCATGGTCTGAAGACCGTCGAAGTGTTCGTCAAGGGCCCCGGCTCGGGCAGAGAGGCAGCTATCCGCGCTCTGCAGACTGCGGGTCTTGAAGTAACGATGATCAAGGACGTTACCCCCATTCCTCACAATGGCTGCCGTCCTCCGAAACGTCGTCGTGTCTAATTGAAGGAGGGAAAGACAAATGGCAAGATATACTGAAGCAGTCTGCCGCCTGTGCCGCAGAGAAGGTCAGAAGCTCTTCCTGAAGGGCGACCGCTGCTACACCAAGTGCGCGCTTGAGAACAGATCCTATGCACCCGGCCAGCACGGCCAGGGCCGCAGCAAGAGCTCCGAGTACGGCCTGCAGCTCCGCGAGAAGCAGAAGGCAAAGAGATACTACGGCGTTCTTGAGAGTCAGTTCCGCAGCTACTATGAGATGGCAGAGCGCCGTCCCGGCAAGACCGGCGAGAACCTCCTGAGCATCCTTGAGTGCCGTCTGGACAACGTCGTGTACCGCCTCGGCTTCGCAATGAGCCGCGCCGAAGCACGTCAGATGGTCAGCCACGGTCACTTCACCGTAAACGGCCGCAAGGTCAACATCCCCAGCTATCAGGTAAAGCCCGGCATGGTCATTACTCTGAAAGAGAGCAGCCGCGGTCTTGAGAAGATCAAGGCCAATGTTGAGGCAAACAGCTCACGTCCCGCACCCAAGTGGCTTGAGTACGACGCAAACAACATGATCGCTAAGGTCGTCGCAGTGCCCGCACGCGATGATATCGACCTCCCCATTGAGGAGCGCCTCATCGTCGAGTTGTACTCCAAGTAATACAGATACCCTCAATTGGTAAGCTGACAAAACTCAGGGCGCAGATTATGCGCCGAACTTAATAAGGAGGGTTATATTTAATATGATCGAAATAGAAAAGCCGCGTATAGAGTGCATTGAAACTCCGACAGACAGCTCCTATGGCAAGTACATCATAGAGCCGCTGGAGCGCGGCTACGGCACGACACTTGGTAACTCTCTGCGCAGGGTCTTATTGTCCTCGCTTCCCGGTACAGCCGCAACCTCGATAAAGATCGCAGGTGTGCAGCACGAATTTTCGACCATCCCCGGTGTCAAGGAAGACGTGACCGAGATCGTTCTTAACGTAAAGAGCATCATCGCACGCCTCCACTCCGAGGAGCCCAAGACCGTCTACATCGAGGCCGTCGGCGAAGGCGTTGTCACCGCCGGCGACATCAAGGCAGACGCCGAGGTCGAGATACTCAACCCCGAGCAGCCCATAGCTACCCTCGGACCGGACGGTGCGCTCTCCATGGAGCTTACCTTCGATCACGGCAGGGGCTATGTGTCCGCGGACAAGAACAAAACGGCCCAAACCGCAATCGGGACCATCCCCGTTGATTCTATCTACACACCCGTTCTGAAGGTCAACTACTCGGTCGAGAATACCCGCGTGGGCAATCAGACCGACTTTGACAAGCTGACGATAGAGGTGTGGACGGACAAGACCATCACCGCGCGTGATGCGGTCTCCCTCGGTGCAAAGATACTTTGCGACCACTTCACTCTGTTCACCGATCTGTCCGACGCGGTCGGCAGCCGCCCGATCGTCGTCGAAAAGACCGAAACCCAGCGTGATAAGGTCCTCGAGATGACCATCGAAGAGCTCGATCTGTCCGTGAGAAGCTTCAACTGCCTCAAACGAGCAAACATCAACACTGTTGAGGACCTCATCTCCAAGACTCAGGATGAGATGATCAAGGTCCGTAACCTTGGCCGCAAGTCCCTCGAGGAGGTCGAGCACAAGCTCGCCATGATGGGACTGTCTCTCGCGGACGAGGACAACAACTAACTCTAACAAGGAGGAAACACCGAAATGCCCGGAACAAGAAAGCTCGGCAAGACGACCGATCAGCGTATGGCAATGCTCCGTCAGCAGGTCACCGATCTGCTCGATAAGGGCCGCATGGAGACTACCGTCACCCGCGCCAAAGAGATCGCTCCCATGGCCGAGAAAATGATAAGCCTCGGCAAGAAAAAGGATCTGCCCGCATACCGTCAGGCACTGGCCTTCATCACCCGTGAAGACGTTGCAAAGAAGACCTTTGACGAACTGAGCGTTAAGTATGCCGACCGCAACGGCGGCTACACCCGCATCACCCGCATCGGACCTCGCCGCGGCGACGCAGCCGAGATGGCAGTCATCGAGCTGGTCTGATCAGCAATATAAACAAAGTAAAGCACCCCGTTTATCGGGGTGCTTTATGGACTTTAATGAAACTGTGCTGCAGAGGAGAGATAACCGCGCAGCGTGGGAGCTTGAGGGGGCAAGGCCCGCCTCAAGTTTGATTATAGCCATCAAAAATGTCCGGTACGGACTTTTTGACGAGCGCAGCGAGATTTTTTGTGAAAATTTATTTTCACAAAAAATGTGGCGTTTATAGCGCAAAAAACGCAGTTTTTTGTCGCTGTAAAGCACCCCGCTTGCCGGGGTGCTTTCGGCGTTAGAGGTATTATTATGCATGACGATCTGACAAAACAGGATATTGCGAAAATGCAGGCAGAGCTTGACCACCGCAGGCTGGAGCTCATGCCGCAGCTCATAGAGGAGGTCAAGCGGACCCGCGCCTTCGGAGATCTGAGCGAAAACTTCGAGTACAAGGAGGCAAAGCGTGCTAAAAACCGCAACGCCAGCCGCATCCGCTATCTTGAGAACATGATAAAGTCCGCGCACATAATCGGCTCGGACTCGGCTGCCGACGAGGTGGGGCTTTACGACAAGGTCGAGATATACATTCCCGAGGACGACGAGACGAACGTCATCCAGGTCGTGACGACGATACGCACAGACCCCCTCAAGGGGCTTATCAGCCGTGAGTCGCCATTCGGCAGGGCGGTGCTCGGCAAAAAGGCCGGCGACCGCATCACGGTGTATGTAAACGACAATTACAGCTACGATGCCGTCATCAAAAGCATCACAAAGGCCGAGGACGACGGCTCGGCGCCTATTCTGCAATATTGAAAGATCCCCGACCGCGGTCGGGGACCTTTTCATAATATCACTCGAATTTTTCGGGGTACAGGACCTGAGCTATGGCCTCTACGGTCGGGACGCAGCGTATGCCGGGCATGGCGTTTTCCAGCGATATGCGGATAAAGCGCTCGTTTTTCACGCAGTCGAGCTGCGAGAGCTGCTCGTCGGCCTTGAGCGCGGCGACCTTCTCGTCGTAGCCTGAGCCGGAGTAGTCGTGAATGACGATGCACCACGGATCGGCGGCGGCAAGGGCGGAGGTCTCTACGACATCCCAGGCCTTTGTGAGCTCAGCGAAGGCGTTTACGCCTCCGGCTGCGGCTATGTATGCCGACTCGATGTTCGAACTGCCCGCGGTATAGAGCTTGCCGCCTATAAAGCTGTCGAGAACGAAAACGCTGCGGGGTTCGCTCACGTCGCCGAGCCTATCGGCAAGAGCCTCAAGGCATATGCTCTGCTCGCCTACGAGCTCCTCAATATTGTCCACAAGGAACACCTTGCCGAGATCGCGCAGCTCCTGCCACAGAGCCTCGATCGTCTCGGCCTCGCTGACGTACACGCATATGCCTGCGCTTTCAAGCTGCGCCACCGTCAGCTCATCGTCAAATATCCACGAGCTTGCGTACAGAAAGTCGCAGCCGCTGCCGATTATCTGCTCGGCCGTGGGGTAGCCGGCGCTGAGCGTGGGGATGCCTTCGACAGCGTCTGCATACTCGGCAAGAGCGCCGAGCGAGTGATTTTCCATGCACTTGCCGATGACCTTATCCTCAAGGCCGAGCGCGCAGAAAAGCTCCGTGCAGTTGGGACCTGCCGTCACGACCTTCTGCGGAAGCTCGGTAACGGTGCTGAGCTTGCCGTGATTGCGGAAGCTCACGGGCGCGTAGCTGCTCACCGGCGTCGGCTCGGCGGTGGGCTGAGCGCTCGGCTCGGGCTCGCCGCCGCTGCATGCACACAGCGAAAATGCCGCGGCAAGGCACAGTAAAAGTGCAATTATTCTTTTCATATCTGTCTCCTTTGCGAGAAAAGCTGGCTGAGAACACTATACCATTATATAATTGGCAATTCAACAAGAAAAAAGTCGTTGAGCGCAAGAGAAATATGTGTTACTATATATATTTGTCGAAAAGTATCTTCCGGAGGCATTGATATATGGATGAAACTTCTGTTTTAGATGAAATACCGGCCGAAAAAACGGCCAATGCGGTGAAAAAAGGCCGCAGCGGCAGGCATTCCAAGCCGCCCCGTGGCGGTAAAAAGAGAAGCGGCGGCAAAAAAGGACTGAAGATCGCGCTGGGCATCATACTCGTGCTCGCGGCGCTGGCTGCCGTGTTTGTCTTCGTCGTTTACGGCGGACGGCATTTGTACCTGCGCACCGAGCTCGGCAGCGGAACGCCCGAGGCCTCGGCGTTTATGAAGAACGGCGCGGAGGCGAGCTATGTCGGCGACGTTGATGTCAGCACGAGCAGGGAGGGCACCTACATACTCAAGGTGCTCAGCGGCGGCAAGCTGCGCCCGGAGCTTCTCATCGTGCGCGACACGAAGGCTCCGACGGCGGAAAACACAGAGAAGCAGATAAGCGTTGACGTGAGCTCCCTCACGCCCGAGGAGGCACTCGGCGAGATAAAGGATGCATCCGAGTTTACCGCAGTCTGGGAAAAGGAGCCGAGCTACGGCGAGGCCGGCAGCTATGATTGCAGCATAAAGCTCGAGGACGCCTGCGGCAACAAATGCACGGCAAAGCTCACCGTCAAGGTGCTCGGCCTTGTCGAGGTGCTCGAGCACGAGGCCGGCGATCCGCGCCCGACGCTTGACGATTTTATGGTCGTTGAGCGCGACGACGCAAAGTTTGTCACCGATCTTGACGATATCACATGGGATAAGCTCGGCGACTACGAGATACAGGCGGAGTTTGACGGCAAGACCTATACTTCGACCCTGCGTATCGTCGATACCACCGCACCCGACCCCGACCTGATCCCGACGGCCGTTGTCGCGGGAGAAAAGATCGAGGCCAGTGACCTCGCTCTCAGCGGCGGCGACGCTACCGAGGTGAGCTATGAGTTCACGTCAGAGCCCGTCGTATCCAAGGTCGGCATCGTCTCCTGCGGAATAAAGGCGACCGATGCCGCCGGCAACAGCTCGGAGAAAAAAGGCAAGATCATCGTCTGCGACGTGATAGCGGAGCTCGAGGCATCCATGAGCACCGTCACCGAAAGCGACATTCTCGCCGCTCTCGGCTCGGAATACGCGGGATACAAGATGGAAAGCACCGCGTTTGAGCGCACCGCTCTGGGCGCGCACGCCGTTGTCTTCTCGAAAGATAACGAAAAGCTCACCGTCGGTGTCGTCATAAAGGACACAACGCCGCCCGCTGCCGAGGGCATCGACTGCCGGTGCAGCACCGGCTACTACTGCGAGCCGATAAAATTCGTGACCAACATCTCCGATATGTCAAGGGTCACGGCAAAGTTCGTAAACGAGCCCGACTGGAGCGTTGAGGGTGAACAGGAGGTTCAGATCGTGCTCTCCGACCGCTTCGGAAACGAGACGACAGTGAACGCCAAGGCGGTCATATCGCCCGACAAGACCGCGCCCGTCATCTACGCCGCACGCGACAGATACTGCTACGTCGGCGATGCCGTGTCCTACTTCAAGGAGATCTTTGCCGAGGACAACGCAGATCCCGAGCCGGAGCTGACCGTTGATAAGTCCAAGGTCGATGCAAAAACGGCCGGCACCTACGACGTCACCTACACGGCAGCCGACCGCGAGGGCAACACCTCGTCCGTGACGGTTAAGTTTACCTTCATCGAAAAGAAGGTCAGCGACGAGCAGCTCAATGAGGTCGTAGACAAGATCATCGGCGAGATACTCACCGACGATATGACAGTCGCCGAGCAGGCTGCCGCCATATACGACTACTGCTATAAAAACATTCTCTATACCGGCACGTCCGACAAGACCGACTGGCAGAGCGAGGCCTACCGCGGCCTGACCGAGGGCGTGGGCGACTGCTTTACCTTCTATTCGTCGAGCTATGCGCTTTTGCAGAGGATAGACTGCCAGGTGCTCAGCGTCGAGCGCCTTAACGGAAAAACGCAGCACTTCTGGTGCCTTGTGAACCTCGGCACGGGCTGGTACCATTTTGATACCTGCAACGTCGGCCCGCAGAACCTGTACTGCTTCATGAAAACGAGCGAGGAGCTTATGCAGTACAGCCAGCAGTACTGGCGCTTTGACACGACGCTGTATCCGGCGGTCGAGACCGTACCGTATTCGATGAACTGAAAATGAAAAACGTACTTGAATTTTTGGAAAAAACAGCGCCGCTATACGGCGATAAGACCGCCTTTTCCGACGGAGAGGAGAGCCTGAGCTTTTCGGAGCTTCTGAGCCTCTCCCGCGCCGGAGGCTCCGCGCTCATAAGCAGGGGGCTTAAAAACGAGCCCGTCGCGGTGTTCATGAAAAAAGCGCCGAAAACCGTCGCCGCGTTTTTCGCGGTGCTCTATGCCGGCTGCTGCTACGTTCCGTTGGATGCGTCCATGCCGCTGTACAGGCTGCAAATGATATTGCGGCGCCTGAACCCGCGGGCGGTCGTCTGCGACGAAAGCTCACGCGAGCTTGCCGAGCGTCTTATGCCGGAGGGCAGCGTCATAGAGGCCCCGGAGCTGTTCGCCGCGCAGGAAAACGCCGATGAGCTGAGCGCCGTGCGTGCGCAGAGCATCGACACGGACCCCGCGTATATCGTCTTTACCTCCGGCAGTACCGGCGTTCCCAAGGGCGTCACCGGCAGCCACAGGGCGGTCATAGACTATGCAAACGCCCTGTGCCCAGTCATCGGCGCGGATGAAAACAGCGTTTTCGCCATGCAGGTGCCGCTGTATGTCGATGCCTGCATGAAGGAGCTGCTGTCGGTCATAAAATGCGGCTCGACGGCCTATCTCATGCAGCAGAGCCTGTTTATGATGCCGCTCAGAGCGGTGGAGTTTCTGAACAGGTATAGGGTCAACACCCTGTGCTGGGTGGCCTCGGCGCTGACGATAATATCCGGCCTCGGCGCGTTCGAGGAGCTGAGACCGCAGTATATAAAAACGGTCTGCTTCGGCAGCGAGGTGTTCCCCGTAAAGCAGCTGCGGCTCTGGCAGGAGGCCTGCCCCGGTGCAAAATTTATTAATCTCTACGGTCCGACGGAGGCCACCGGAATGTCCTTTTACTTCGTCGTTGACCGCGAGTTTGAGGACTCCGAGCCCATTCCGGTCGGACGGCCCTTTGACAACACGGGCTTTATGCTCCTGAGAGACGACGATACGCAGGCCTCCCCCGGCGAAACGGGCGAGATCTGCATACGCGGTACGGCGCTCACGCACGGATATTTTGACGATCCCGAGCGCACCGCGGCGGCCTTCACGCAGAACCCGCTCAATCCGCATTATCCCGAGCTCATATACCGCACGGGCGATCTCGGCAGACTCAACGTGCGCGGCGAGCTGGTGTTCGTCTCGCGCAAGGATCACCAGATAAAAAACATGGGACACCGCGTCGAGCTCGGCGAGATAGAGGCCTGCGCCGACGGCTGCGAGGGAGTTGTGCGCTCATGCTGCCTTTTCAATAAGGAAAAGGGAAAGCTGTTTATGTTTTATATGGGGCAGACCGACGAAAAAACGCTCGGCCGCTACCTCAGAGCAATGCTGCCGAGATATATGCAGCCGTCGGGGATAAGGCGGCTGGACGCTATGCCGCTGCTGGAAAACGGCAAGATAGACAGAAATTCATTATTACAAACGGAGATGTGACCATGGACGAAATTCTTGAAATACTCGACGGCCTCGGCCTTGACGTTGACTTTGAAAACTGCACGACGCTGATAGACGACGGCATACTCGAAAGCCTCGATATCGTGACCGTTATAGCCGAGCTCTCGGACGCTTTTGACATCACCATTCCCGCGCGCGATATAGTTCCCGAGAACTTCAATTCCGCAGAGGCCATGCTGAACATGGTAAACCGCCTGCTTGACGAGTAAGCCGTGCTGTTTACATCCTATGGCTTCATAGCCTTTCTCGCGGCGCTGTTTGTGCTGTATTATATAATACCGAAGCGCTTTCAGTGGCTGCTGCTCCTTGCCGCCGACCTGCTGTTTTATGCCTGCGCCGGCTGGAAGGGACTGTGCTTTATGGCGGCGACGGTCATCGCCTCATGGGCCGCCGCAAACCTCATGGGCGCGTCGCTTTCCGCGCAGAAGGCGTATCTTTCCTCACAGGAGGGCAGGGCGCTCGAGCGGGAAAAGCGCAGGGAATACAAAAAACGCTGCGAAAAGCGCCGCAAGGCCATATTCGTGCTGGCGCTTCTTGCCGACCTCGGCATACTTGCAGCGCTCAAATACACAAACTTCATCATAAATAATGTAAACACCCTGTTTTCCGCCGGTATTGCATCGGTCGATTGGGTGCTGCCGCTGGGCATATCGTTTTACACCTTCCAGACCGTCAGCTATGTCATCGACGTGTACTGGGAAAAGATCGAGCCAGAGAAAAACATACTGCGCGTTGCGCTCTTTACGTCATTTTTCCCGCTGCTCATTCAGGGACCCATATCGCGCTACGGCGACCTGAAGGAAACGCTTTACGCCGAGCATAAGGCCGACTTTAAGCAGATATCCTTCGGACTTCAGCGCATACTCTGGGGCTATTTCAAAAAGCTCGTCATTGCCGACAGGCTGCTCGTCGCGGTGACGGCTCTGTGCGGCGACCCGACGGCATACACGGGCGCATATGTGTTCATAGGCGCTGTGCTGTATGCAGCCGAGCTCTACGCCGATTTCACCGGCGGCATAGACATAACCATAGGCACTGCGCAGGTTCTGGGCATAAAGGTTCGGGAGAACTTCATCCGCCCGTATTTTTCGCGCAATATCGCCGAATACTGGCGGCGCTGGCATATCTCGATGGGCACATGGTTCAAGGACTATATCTTCTACCCGCTGTCCGTTGCGCCGTGGCTTCTGAAGCTCTCAAAGTCAGCGCGCAAAAAAGTGTCCGGGGGCTTTGGCAGAAAGCTGCCGGTCTATGTTTCGACGATCGTCACATGGTTTCTCACCGGACTGTGGCACGGCGCTGCGTGGAACTTCGTCGTGTGGGGACTTTTGAACGCGTTCTTCATCCTGCTTGCCGAGGAGTTCAAGCCACTGTCGCAGCGCTTTCGCGCAAAGCACGAAAAGCTCGTGTCCGGCTTCGGTTACAGGGTGTTTGAAACGCTCAGGACCTTTCTTCTCATGTGCTCGCTGCGCATTCTTGACTGCTATCGTGACGTAGGCGTGTCGTTTCGCGCACTGGGAACGGTGTTCACGGAGCTTAACTGGCGCGAGGCCTTTTCCGGAACGCTTTTGCAGCTGGGTCTGACGGCTGCGGATTACACCGTTGCCTTTGCGGGCGTTGCGGTCATGTTCGCCGTCTCCTGCGTGCAGGAAAGAAACGGCAGCGTGCGCGAGCTTCTCTGGAAAAAGCCCGTTTTGAGCTATGCCCTGTTCTTCGTGCTCGCCCTCGCGGTGCTCACCTTCGGCGCATACGGCGTGGGCTACGACGCGTCGCAGTTTATCTATAATCAGTTCTGAGGCACAAAATGAGCAAAAAAAGCAATAAAAAACTGCATATAATATGCCTTGTGCTGTTTATCGTGCTGCTGTGCGCGGCCCTGTGGCTGCTGGGCAGGATATTCGAGCCGAAATATATGTCAGGCGTCCTTGAGGGTGCGATGACGCGCGAATATTATGAGGAGGATAACCCGCATGACGTGATATTCATCGGCGACTGCGAGGTCTATGAGAACTTCTCTCCCGTCACGATGTGGGAGGAAAGAGGCATAACGAGCTATATCCGCGGCTCCGCGCAGCAGCTCATATGGCAGTCGTACTACCTGCTCGAGGAGGTCTTTGAGCGCGAGAGCCCGAAGGTCGTGGTATACAACGTGCAGTCGATGAAGTATGACACGCCGCAGAGCGAGGCCTACAACCGCATGACCATAGACGGTATGCCGCTGTCGCAGCACAAGATAGACGCGATAAGGGCCTCCGCGACCGAGGATGAGGAGCTTATAAGCTATCTGATCCCGTTCCTGCGCTATCATTCGCGCTGGTCGGAGCTGACGAGTGAGGACTTTGAGTACGCCTTTCGCCGCGACCCCGTGACAATTGCGGGCTATCTCATGCGCGCGGATGTTGAGCCCATGACCAAGCTCCCCACCGCGCCGGTACTGGACGACTATACGATCGGCGATACCTGCTGGGAATACCTTGACAAAATGCAGAAGCTGTGCGATGCTAACGGAGCAAAGCTCGTGCTCATAAAATCGCCGAGCCTGTGGCCGCACTGGTATGACGAGTGGGACGGTCAGATCAGCGCCTATGCCGCCGAACACGGCCTTGATTACATAAATCTCTTGAACGTATCCGACGAGATCGGCATTGACATGCAGACCGATACCTATGACGGCGGCCTGCACCTGAATGTTTACGGAGCGGAAAAGCTCTCGCGCTATTTTGCGGATATCCTTGCGGAGGACTACGGCGTGCCCGACCGGAGAAGCGACGAAGCGCTCGCTGCCGACTGGGCGGATAAGTGCGGGGCATACTATGAGCTCCTGGCCGCGCAGAAGGCCGAGCTTGAGGAATACGGCTATCTTAAAAGCTGGACATTGGGGGACGAAAAATGAAAAAAATAATTGCAGCGATCCTTGCCGCGGCGTGCGCATTTGCGCTGTGCGCCTGCGGAGACACCGCAGAAGAAAATACCGGTGCCGTGCAGACCGAATACAAGGCCGATTACGGCCGGCTGTACTACGCCTCGGGCGATGTGAAGTTCGGCATACTCGACCCCGCAGAGACCGTCCTTGCGGCCCTCGGCGAGCCTGCCGGAACCTTCGAGTCCGACAGCTGCGCGTATCAGGGCAAGGACATGTTCTATTACTACGACGGATTTGAGCTGCTCGTAAACGATGTTGACGGCACAGAGCGCGTCACGGGCATCACCATTGCCGACGACACGGTTTCAAATCCGCAGGGAGTGAAGATCGGCATGAAAATCGATGAGGCGCTCGCGCTCATGGACGGCATAGAGTACACGCAGTCGGGCGATACATACAAATTCACCGTCGGCTCGACTCTGTTCAGGCTTCAGGCCGACACCGACGGCACCGTCAAGGCCGCCGAGTACTCTGTCGCCGCAAACGACAGCGGAGAATGAGGTGCGCCATGCCGGAATATAAGAAAATGAAGCTCGAGGACGTTTTTGCCGATATAGAAAAGATAATGGGCTCGCCCCTGTCTGACACCGAAAAAAGCGCCGAGCTGCGCAAAAAAGGCGCGGCCGCCTACGATAACGAGGACGACCCCGCAGCCGCTGCATATTACGACGAGGCGATAGCCCTCGGCTGCGTTGAGGCCGAGCTGCTGCCGGAGCTGCTGTTCCGCTGCGGCGTGAGCTTTGCAAAGCTGGACGGCACAAAGTCATTTGACTTTTTAAAGCGCGCCGCCGAGCTCGGCCACGTCAAGGCTATGCTCAACCTCGCCGTGTGCTATCAGAAGGGCGCGGGCACGTCAAGGAACGAAAAGGAGTGCTACAGATGGGCGCTCATGGCGGCGGATGCCGGAGACGTCGAGGCGATGTATATCTGTGCGCTGTGCTCCGAGCAGGGCTTCGGCACGAAGAAAAATCCGGAGGAGGCCTTTGCACGCTTCAAGCGTGCCGCCGAGGCCGGAGTGGTCGATGCCATGTATAAGACCGCACTCAACCACGACCGCGGCGAGGGAACCTTCCCGAATCCGCAGGCTGCGTTTGAGTGGTTCAAGAACGCGGCCGAGATGGGACATCCCGACGCTCAGCACGATCTTGCCGTGTGCTACGCAAACGGCGACGGCACCATGGCAGACCCCGCCGAGGCCTTCCGCTGGATGAAGCAGTCGGCCGAAAACGGCAATGTTGACGCCATGCGCCTTGCCGGCGGCTGCTATTATAACGGCTTCGGCGTGAAGGAAAACCCGAAAAAGGCCTTTGAGCTGTTCAAAAAAGCCGCCGGGCTCGGCGACGTTGACTGTATGCGCATGACCGGCGACTGCTACGCCCTCGGCAGCGGCGTAAAGCAGAACCGCGACGAGGCAATGCGCTGGTACCGCGCAGCCGCGGAGCACGGCGACATGGATTCCCGTGAAATGATGGAAGAATATTAATAAAAATCGATCCGGCAGGAATAACTCCTGCCGGATCTTCATATTGGCCTGTGTAAAATTATGCCGCTCATGTCAGGTATCAGCGATGCGCCCAGCGCCGGCCACGGCGACGACAGTGCGTCAAACAGCCCGATCATGATATAGGCGGCGACCGCAAGCAGTGCGGCGATAACGACGACGGCGATAAAGCCTCTGCGTATGTTTGCCTTTGCTCGGCGGATATCCTCGTCCTCCTCGTGCTTGTTGTTCTTCTTCACGTCATCACCTCCGTATGACCATTTTTACATGGCGCGCCATCTTTGTCAATTAACTGACTGTGAACATTGACAAAACGTGCGGCGGGCGATATAATAGCAACAAGCGTTACGCAACATACGTTGCAGAAAAGAACGGAGGAATGTTTATGCCGCCGAAAACAAAATTCACGCGCGAGGAGGTCATTGCCGCCGCGCTTGATATAGTGCGCGAGGGCGGAATGGCGGCGCTCACGGCAAGAAGCCTGGCCGCCCGTCTCGGCTCGTCGGCAAAGCCGGTGTTCGGGCTTTTTGAGAATATGCGCGAGGTGCAGCAAGAGGTCATGCTTGCCGCAAATGCCGGGTATCAGCGCTTCCTTGCTGCGGAAATGATGCGCAATGCATACGAGCCCTATAAGGCCAGCGGCATGGCCTATATTGCCTTTGCGCGGCGTGAAAGAGAGCTGTTCCGGCTTCTGTTCATGCGCGACAGAAGCGAGGAGCTGCCCCAGCCCAAGGACGAGAGCCTTGATATTATCATAGCGCTCATCTCCCGCAATACCGGACTGAGCGAAGACGAGGCGCGCCGGTTCCACCTTGAAATGTGGGTGTTTGTTCACGGCATCGCATCAATGATCATCACAAACTATCTCGACTGGGACGAGGAGACCGTGAGCAATGTGCTTACGGATGCGTATCAGGGGCTCAAATCGCGCTGGTGCGGGGAGGCGAAGACGTGGACGCAATAAAAATAACGGGGCTCACGAAGAAATATAAGGACGTGACCGCCGTTGACGGCCTGGAGCTCTCCGTCCGTCAGGGCGAGCTGTTCGCACTTCTCGGCGTTAACGGCGCGGGCAAAACGACGACGATAAAAATGCTCTCATGTCTGACAGCGCCCACCTCCGGCGAGGCGTATCTCGGCGGCAGGAGCATAGTTTCGCAGCCGAACGAGGTAAAGCGCATCATCGGCGTATCCCCGCAGGAGACGGCGGTCGCTCCTAATCTGACGGTCGGGGAAAACCTTGCGCTCATGTGCGGCGTATACGGCCTGTCAAAGGAAAAAACGCGGGCAAAGGTACAGAGGCTGTGCGATGAGTTTGAGCTTGCGGATATCATGCAGCGCAGAGCCGGCAAGCTCTCCGGCGGCTGGCAGCGCAGGCTCAGCATAGCAATGGCGCTTACGGGCGATCCTGAGATACTCTTTCTTGACGAGCCGACACTGGGGCTCGACGTTATTGCCCGCAGCGAGCTGTGGGACACCGTGCGCAGTCTCAAGGGCAAAAAGACCATAATGCTCACAACGCACTACATGGAGGAGGCCGAGGCGCTGTCCGACCGCATAGGCATCATGCGCGGCGGAAGGCTTCTTGCTCTCGGTACGGCGGCGGAGCTCAAGGCTTTGACGGAGAAAGACAAGCTTGAGGATGCCTTCGTTGCGATAGTAAAGGGGGACGGAAAATGAAAATGCTGAGCTTTTCCGCACGCACGGCAAAGGAGATACTGCGCGACCCCGTGAATCTCGGCTTCGGACTGGGCTTTCCGCTCGTTCTCATCCTGCTGCTTTCGGCAATTCAGGCGAACGTGCCTGTCCCGCTGTTCGAGATCGACAATCTTGCACCGGGCATGACGGTGTTCGGCCTTTCGTTCATGACGCTGTTCTCCGCAACTCTTATAGCAAGAGACCGAGAGAGTGCTCTTTTGCAGCGGCTTTACACAACGCCCATGACCGCCGCGGATTTCATCCTCGGCTACACGCTGCCCTTGCTGCCCATAGCGCTTGCGCAGGCGGCTGTGTGCTTCATAACGGCGTTTTTCCTCGGCATGGAGCTCACGGTAAACAGCCTGTGGGCGCTGCTCTTGCTTATTCCGGCAGCGGCGTTTTTCATTTCGCTCGGTCTTTTGTGCGGCAGCATATTTAACGTAAAGCAGGTTGGCGGTATATGCGGCGCACTGCTCACGAACCTCACGGCATGGCTTTCGGGGATATGGTTTGACCTTGACCTCGTGGGCGGCGCGTTCAAGAAAGCCGCAGGGCTCCTGCCGTTCTGCCATGCGGTAAAAGCAGAGCAGGCCGCCTGCGCGGGCAGCTTCGCCGATATCTGGCCCGATCTCGTGTGGGTCATTGCCTACGCCGCCGCTGCGGTGATATTTTCGACAGCGCTCTTCCTGCGGCAGATGAAGCGGCAATAAAAAATCTCCGTATCAAAAAGCGATACGGAGATTTTTTCACTTCCCCCAGTCGCCGGATATGCCGTCGGGGGCTTTCGGGCGGCGCGTGTCCCGAACCTCGGCATCGCGGCTGCGAAAGTCCTGCGGGGCGACATTCTCGCCAGAGGGCAGAACGCCGCGTTTTTTGGATTTCTTGCTCATACTCATCCTCCCAAAACGCATAGTATCAGGCCGTATATGACGCTGGCCGTTATGCCGCAGACGATCACGGGACCTGCTATGACGAACATTTTCGCCGCCGTGCCGGTAATGAAGCCCTCGGTCTTGAATTCCAGCGCGGGAGCGACCATGGCGTTTGCAAAGCCCGTTATCGGAACGAGCGTGCCGCCGCCGGCAAATCGGGCGATGCGGTCGTATATCCCGAGCCCCGTCAGGAGCGCACCGAGGAAAACGAGCGTTGCGCTTGCGGCGCTCGCGGCGTCGGTATTTTCAAGGCCGCAGCGCGTGTAAAGCTCGAGCACGGCCTCGCCTATGCAGCATATGAGCCCGCCCACCGCAAAGGCTTTGAGCATATTGCCTGCGCATTTCGAGCGCGGCTGGTGAAGCTCCGAATACTGCCTGTATTCGTCGTTTGACATGTTCATTTTAAAACCTCAAAATGAAAAAAATGCATCGGGTATTCCCGATGCATTTATCATATCCGGATATTCCGCAGCTATACGTCCAGCGTCAGATTTTCAACTCCGTTTGCCTCAAATTCGTCCATATATTCATCCATGCGTGCCGCAAGCGCACTCAGGTCCTCGCAGTCCTCGCCGAGATCGCGCCGTGCAAGCTCCTCGGCCAGAATGTCGAAAAACACCGCGTCCTCATAGTCGGCGATGGCCTCGTGTATGCCGCCGTCCTCGTATGCCCGCGAGGGGAAAACGTGCCCGTGCCAGAGCTGGATGAGGCTCTTCATGCCGGTTTTCGAGCACAGCGAGAATATTTTTTCCTGCACGATGTCATAGTCCTCAAAGCGGTCGGTCGTGCGCGTTGAGTTGAGTATCCAGTTGCCTATATAAACAAGGTCAAGCAGTCTGCGGAATTCCTTGTCGGTGAGATCTATGTTCAAAGCTCTGCCTCCGATCATCGTTATGATCACATTATATCAGATAGACATCTCTTTTGCCACAATAAAATCCTTGTAATTTCGGGCGACTTGTCATATTATATTGTAGTTATATCAGTATCATGGAGATAGTATGCAATGGACAACAGACCCATCGGGGTGTTCGACTCCGGTCTCGGCGGCCTGACGGCCGTCCGGGAGCTCAGACGGATACTGCCGGATGAAAATATAATCTACTTCGGCGACACCGGACGTATGCCGTACGGCGGCCGGCCTCGGGAGCAGATGCGCCTGATCGCGCGTCAGAATATCGCATTTGCCGAGAGCTTCGGCGTGAAGACCATCCTTGCCGCCTGCGGGACGATATCCAGCAACGCACCGGATATACTCGCGCACAACAAGATCAAGGCCGTCGGAGTGCTCACACCGGGCGCCGAGAGACTGGCCTCGACCGGCAGGAAAAAACTCGGCGTCATAGCGACGAAAACGAGCATCGAAAGCGGCGCGTTTCAGGCGGAGATAAGCCGCTTTGCTCCCGAAGCGGAGATCACGGCCGTCGCCTGCCCGGACTTTGTCCCTATGATCGAGAGCGGGCACTATCTGCCCTCGGATCCCATGGTGCGGGACGTTGCCGCGCACTCGCTTGAGCCCCTGAAGGGCGTTGGAGCGCTGCTGCTCGGCTGCACGCACTACGGTCTTATCGCCGAGGCCATAAGCGCGTATCTCGGCGCGGACGTTATACTCGTCGGAGCGGCCGACGCGTCGGCGCAGTGCCTTGCGCAGTACCTGCGCGAAAACGGCCTGCTCGCCTCCTCCGGCGGGAGCGAGAGCTATTACACAAGCGGCAGCACGGAAGATTTTGAGGCGCTTGCGCCGATCATGCTGGGCTATGAGCTCAAAAGCGGCGTAAATTTCGTCGAGCCCTTTGCGCTCGGCGAGTGAGGTAAACCACATGAATGCAGTTATTAAGATAACCGGAGTGCAGGGCTTTATGCAGCCCGATGCCGATACGATCGAGTTCGTGACCGACGGCATATACTGCCGAACCGAGGAAGGCTATCAGATATTCTACCGCGAAAGCGAGCTCACGGGACTCGAGGGCACCTGCACGACCGTGGATATTACGCCCGATGCGGTCAGCGTCGAGCGCAAGGGAATGCTCAACGCGAAAATGGTGTTCCGTGAGGGCGAGAAGGACAGGTTCCTTTACGATACGCGTTTCGGCGCGGCGACGTTGGGCGTTGAAACACGCAGGGTCACGGCTGACTTCAACGATCTCGGCGGCGAGCTGAGCATCGACTACATCGTCAATATGGAGCACACCGTTGCAAGCAGAAATACACTGAAAATGAGCGTTAAGCTCAGAAGCTGAGAGGATAAACGATATGGCAAACATGATACAGAAGGCAAAACAGCAGGTCACGGAGCTCGTGAACGCGGCATATCTTGCGGCGGCGGAAAAGGGCGAGCTGCCCGCGGGACTTACGCTCGGCGGCAGCGTCGAGATACCCAAGGATACCGCAAACGGCGACTATGCGGCAAACTATGCCATGGCAAGCGCAAAGCTCATGCGCATGCCGCCGCGTAAGGTCGCGGAGATCCTTGCCGCGAACATGGCGCTCGAAGGCAGCTGGTTTGAAAGCGTCGAGGTCGCAGGCCCGGGCTTTATGAACTTCCGCATGGGAGGCAAGTGGTACTCCGATGTTCTCAGAAACGTTGCCGAGGAGGGCGACGGCTACTGCAACTGCAATATCGGCGAGGGCAAAAAGCTCATGGTCGAATTCGTTTCCGCAAACCCCACCGGCCCCATGCATATGGGCAACGCCCGCGGCGGTGTGCTGGGCGATGCGCTGGCTTCCGTGCTCTCTCGCGCGGGCTACGACGTATGGCGCGAGTTCTACGTCAATGACGCCGGCAATCAGATAGAAAAATTCGCCGCCAGCATCGAGGCGCGCGCAATTCAGCTTTTAAAGGGCGAGGACGCCGTTGAATTCCCCGAGGACGGCTACCACGGCGACGACATAAAGGAGCTGGCAAAGCTCTTCTGCGAAAAGTACGGCGAAGAGTGGCTCGAGCTGCCCACCGCCGAGCGCCATAAGAAAATAGCCGATTTCGGCCTGTCGGTAAACCTGCCGAAGATGAAGAACGATCTTGCCCGCTACGGCATCGTATATGATCAGTGGTTCCTCGAATCGAGCCTGCATGAGAGCGGCTATGTCGCCGAATCCGTGCAGAAGCTCACCGATGCGGGCTTTACCTACGAAAAGGACGGAGCTCTGTGGCTGCACACCTCGAAGATACTCTCCGACAAGCTGCTTGCCGCCGGAAAAAAGCCCGAGGATATCGAAAAGCTCGAGCTCAAGGACGATGTTCTGCGCCGCGCAAACGGCTTTTACACCTACTTTGCCGCCGACATTGCCTACCACCGCAACAAGTTCGAGCAGCGCGGCTTTGACAAGGTAATAAACGTCTGGGGCGCGGATCACCACGGCCACGTCGCACGCCTCAAGGGCGCGATGGACGCGCTCGGCCTCGACGGCGAGCACAGGCTCGATATCGTGCTCATGCAGCTTGTAAAGCTCATGCGCGGCGGTGAGGTCGTGCGCATGTCAAAGCGTACCGGCAAGGCCATCTCCCTGTCCGATCTGCTCGACGAGATCCCCGTTGACGCGGCGCGCTATTTCTTCAACTCCCGTCCCGAGTCGCCCGTTGAGTTCGACCTCGACCTCGCCGTGCGTCAGGACAGCGAAAACCCCGTCTACTATGTTCAGTACGCCCATGCCCGCATCTGCACGCTCATTGCGGCGCTCGCCGCCGAGGGACACGGGGTGCCGGATATCGAAAGCGTCGATCTGTCGCTGCTTTCCACCGAGCAGGAGCGTGAGCTCATAAAGCAGGTGGCGCTGCTGCCGGAGGAGATACGTCTTGCCGCGCGCGACTACGACCCCAGCCGCATCAACAAGTATGTCACCGAGCTTGCCGCCCGATTCCACAGGTTCTACACAGCCTGCCGCATCAAGGGCGCGGAGGAAGGCGTGCTCAACGCGCGCCTCTGCCTTGCCGACACCGTCCGCGGGGTCATAGCGCTCTCCCTGTCCGTCATCGGCGTCTCCGCCCCCGAACACATGTAGTTTCGGCGGTACAACGGGAGTATACAGATGGGAAAGCTTAAATTTCTGCTTGCGCGCATAGCCGGACTCAACTGGAAGCAAATGTTCCAAAAGATCAACGTGGTTCACGAAAAGTCCGGCCGCAGCAAACTGTTTATATTCATCGACATGGTCTGGTGCGGACTGCGCTATCAGGCCGGATACATGGACTACTGGCTGTTTGAGATGTATGATCTCAACGCCGCGCAGCGCAAAACGGTCGTTACGCGCGGCATAAACAACAGCTTCATCAAAAAATACAACGATCCGGCATACATGCCCGAGATCGAGAACAAACTCAGGTTTGCACACAACTTTGCCGGGTTCCTGCACCGCGACTGGCTCGACTACGCAGGCGCAAGCGATGAAGAGCTTGCCGCCTTTGTCGAAAAGCATCCGGTGTTCATGGTAAAGCCTGTGGACGGTCAGTGCGGCCACGGCATCGAAAAGCTTGATGTGAAAACGCTTGACGTGCCGCTGCGCGAGCACCTTGACGGTCGGGGGCATCATGTGCTGCTTGAGGAGTGCGTCACGCAGCACCGCGACCTCATGGCGCTGCACCCGTACTCGGTCAACACCTGCCGCGTTATCAGCTTCACTCACGGCAAAACGACCCGCGTCGTCGCAGCCTACCTGCGTATCGGCAACGGCAAGTATGTGGATAACTTCAACAGCGGGGGCATGGTCGTGCCCATCGAGGAGGACAGCGGCGAGATAATCTACCCCGCGCTGGATAAAGCGGAAAATCTGTACGACGTTCACCCGCTGACGGGCGTTGCGATAAAGGGCTTCAGGATCCCGCTATGGGACGAGGTCATCGCAATGGTCGAGCGCGCCGGTCAGGTCGTGCCGCAGGTCGGCATTGTCGGCTGGGACGTCTGCGTGACCGACAACGGTCCGCTGCTCATCGAAGGCAACGATTATCCCGGCCACGATATCTACCAGCTCCCGCCGCACCGCACAAACGGCATCGGAGTCCTCCCCAAATTCCAAAAAGCTATTTCAGAGGCGGATTTTTAGAGGCAAATTAAGGTTGTGCCCATACGCATATTGCGTGAACCCGGTATCGGGACAACGCAATAAACGTATCAGTACTGCGCGGCAGCGCCTCTAAAAAAACCTTGTAATTTGAGGTGCGTGGTGCTAAAATATATTTTTGTGTTGAATTTTGATTAGGAGTTGAGTTTAAATGCAGAAACTCAGAAATGTAGCGATCATCGCGCACGTTGACCACGGCAAGACCACGCTTGTCGATGAGATGCTCAAGCAGAGCGGCGTTTACCGCGAAAATCAGGAGATCGTCGAGCGAGTCATGGACTCCAACGACCTTGAGCGCGAGCGCGGCATCACTATCATGGCAAAAAATACCGCCGTGCAGTACGGCGATACGAAGATAAACATCGTCGATACCCCGGGACATGCCGACTTCGGCGGCGAGGTCGAGCGTATCCTCAAAATGGTCAACGGCGTTATTCTGCTCGTTGACGCGGCCGAGGGTCCGATGCCGCAGACGCGCTTTGTGCTGTCGCGCGCGCTTGAGCTCGGCCACAGGGTCATTGTTGTCGTCAATAAGATCGACCGCCCCGACCAGCGCATCCACGAGGTGATAGACGAGGTGCTCGAGCTCCTTATGGACCTTGACGCGACCGACGAGCAGCTCGATTCCCCGATGCTGTTCTGCTCCGGCCGTCAGGGCACGGCGAGCTACTCTCCCGAGGTTCCGGGCACCGACCTCAAGCCCCTGTTTGATACCATCCTCGAGTACATTCCCGAGCCCGAGCAGGACGTTGACAGTCCGTTCCAGATGCTCGTTTCCAGCGTTGACTACAACGAGTATGTCGGCCGTATAGCCATCGGCCGTATCGAGCGCGGCATCATAAAGCAGAACCAGGAGATCGAGGTCTGCAACTACCATGCGCCGGACGCGGCTCCCGTGAAGGCCAAGGCCGTATCGCTTTACGAGTTTGACGGACTGAGCAAGGTCCCCGTGACCGAGGCCGCCGCAGGCAATATCATCGCAATGAGCGGCATAGGCGACGTGACCATCGGCGATACGATCTGCGCCAGAGGCTTTGCCGAGCCCCTGCCCTTTGTCAAGATCTCCGCCCCCACACTTGAAATGACCTTCTCGGTAAACGACAGCCCCTTCGCCGGCCGCGAGGGCAAGTTTGTCACCTCGCGCCAGATCCGCGACAGACTGATCCGCGAAACGCTCAAGGACGTGTCACTGCGCGTGTCGGATGTTGACGGTGCGACCGACTCATTCAACGTCGCCGGCCGCGGCGAAATGAGCCTGAGCATACTTATCGAGACCATGCGCCGCGAGGGCTACGAATTCCAGGTATCGCCTCCGCGCGTGCTGTACAAGGAGATAGACGGCGCGACCTGCGAGCCTATCGAGCGCGTCGTTATCGACGTCCCCTCCGACTATATGGGCGCCGTCATGGAAAAGCTCGGCGCGCGCAAGGGCGAATTCGTCGAAATGACGCCCGTCGGCAGCCGCGTAAAGCTGAGCTACCTCGTTCCGTCGCGCGGCCTGTTCGGCTACCGCAACGAATTTCTGACCGACACCAAGGGCGAGGGCATCATGGCCTCCGTCTTTGAGAAGTACGAGCCGTACAAGGGCGATATCGCACGCCGCAGCACGGGCTCTCTCATCGCATTCGAGACCGGCGAGGCCGTCGCCTACGGCATATGGAACGCGCAGGAGCGCGGCGCGATGTTCATCACCCCCGGCACGAAGGTGTATGCCGGCATGATCGTCGGCGTGTGCCCGAAGTCGGACGACGTCGCGGTAAACGTCTGCCGCACGAAACACCTGACCAACACCCGCGCCTCCGGCTCGGACGAGGCTCTGCGCCTGATCCCGCCCAGACAGATGAGCCTTGAGCAGTGCCTTGAGTTCCTTGCCGACGACGAGCTGCTTGAGGTCACGCCCAAGAGCCTGCGCCTGCGCAAGAGCATCCTCGACCACGGCCTGAGAATGAAAACCGTCATGCGCAACAGATAAATTCTAAAAAAGCCGCCCGCGGGCGGCTTTTTGTGTTATAATCATTAAATCAAACGACTGCGGAGATAGAAAAATGAAGCTATGAAAGAACTGATAAAAAAATTCGCTGACAGAACGTTCCTGCGTTTTGTGCTCGTCGGCATTATAAACACGCTCTTCGGCACGGCGATAATGTTCGTTTTTTATAACGTTCTTGGCCTGAGCTATTGGCTCAGCAGCGCGTCGAACTACTTTTTCGGCAGTATCCTGAGCTATTTTCTCAATAAATACTACACCTTCAGGTATAAAAAACGCGGCTGGAGGGTCGCTGCGCGCTTTGTTATCAATATAAGTGTCTGCTATCTCATAGCCTACGGCATTGCAAAGCCGCTTGCGGCGGCGCTTATGGCGGGCGTTAAGGTGAGCATTCAGGAAAACGCCGCGATGCTCTGCGGCATGGTGCTTTTCGTCCTGCTCAACTACCTCGGCCAGCGATTTTTCGCATTCAAAGAAGAATAATAAATTAAAATGCGTTCCGAAGCCGTGCCCCGGAACGCATTATTTATCTCGGCATTATAGCCGTGTCGAACTCCGTCCAGGGAAAGACTCTGGGCGGCTTCACCTTAAAGGTCATAAAGCGGCCGGTCGAGGGATTGGTAAAGCCGATGCTGTACGACCACAGGGCAATATTGCAGCCTTCGTCGCGCCCGCCGTACTTTTTGTCGCCGACGAGCGGCATGCGCCGGTGCGTGAACTGTGCGCGTATCTGATGCGTGCGGCCGGTGACGAGGTTTATCTCAACCATGCTCTTCTCGCCGTTTGAGCCGAGCAGCCTGTAATCGAGCACGGCCTCCTGCGAGCCGCGGCAGGGCTTGCTGACGACGAAGGTCTTGCGCTGCTCCTTTGATCTGAGCAGGATATCCTCCATCCTGCCGCGCCGCTCCTGCGGAACGCCGTGCACGACGGCAAGGTAGGTCTTTTTGAACTCACCGGCGCGTATCTGGCGGCTGAGCTCGGATGCGGTACCGGGGTTCTGGGCAAAAACCATCAGTCCGGACACGACCTGATCGAGCCTGTGCACCGTGCGTATGTCCGCATTCTCATTTCCCAGTGCCTCGCGCAGAAGCGAGGGCATGCCGCCCGGCTCGTCGGTAGATATGACTCCCGCGGGCTTTATGGCGACTATTATGTTGTCATCGTAATAAATAATATCCATAACAAATCAGTCAAGGTGATACCTGCGCAGACCCTTCGTGTGACGCCCGTATTCTATCGCCTGCTTCGGGCAGCGGCAGATGCAGGCCGAGCAGTGGGTGCAGCCGTCGCTCCACACGGGGCGGCCGTTTTCCATGCGTATGCTTTTGGTCGGGCACATGGCGGCGCACTTTCCGCAGCCGACGCACGCGTCTGTTGTGCGGAACTTCTTTGACTTGACAAACACGGAGTAAAAAACATCGTTTACGATGCCGCTGGACAGCCTGTCGGTGAGCTTTATATGCGGCTCGGCGAAGCTTTCGCCCTTTGCAATGCTCTGCGCAAGACAGTCGAGCCTTCCGTTTGCGCGGACGATGATCTCGGCCTCCTCCTTGGGCGAGGGCGCGGTGAACATGATGATGTAGTTTTCCGGCATGACGACCCCGGCACAGCCCCTGAAGCTGAGCCCCTTGCCGCGGCACCATTTCTCAATGTAGCTTCCGGCGTTTCCGATATCGCTGCCGCAGGTCATGACAAAATAAATGTCGCGCGCTCCGCGCAGCTCGGTCTTATCCAGCCAGCCGCGCACGATGCGCGGCACGCGCCACGCATAGGTCGGCGTTACGATGACCCACGGCTTCTGCGATTCCATCGGGGCCGTATCATTATCGCGCAGGCGTGAGAAAAGGTCTGCGGCCTCGTCGCCGACGGCCTCTGCTATCCTCCGCGCGGCATACGCGCTGTTTCCGGTACCGCTGTAGTATAGTATCATTGCTTTGCCTCCTTTGCTGATTATATTATACATATAATCCGTGCCGAGTTCAACGCAAAATTGAGCTTGATTTTCAGCCCCTTCGCGGCTACAATAAACCCTATCAAAAAAGAGGTGACGGTATGAACATAAAACGCAGCTGCGGCGTGCTTCTGCCGCTTTTTTCGCTGCCGTCGAAGCATGGTATAGGCACGCTCGGCAGGGCAGCATATGAGTTCGTTGATTTTCTCGCCGATGCGGGGCAGTCGTGGTGGCAGATACTGCCCGTCGGCCCTGCCGGAAGCGGCGACTCGCCGTATCAGTGCTTTTCGAGCTTTGCAGGCAACGCGTATTTTATTGATCTTGACCTGCTCGCAGAGGACGGCCTGCTGACGGAAGGCGAGATCGCCGGCACCGGATGTGGCGGCGATGCGCAGCGCGTCGATTACGATGCTCTGCGCGAGAAACGCATGCCGCTCCTGAGCCTTGCCTCAATGCGCGGTCTCGAGCGCGGGGGAGAGGACTTTGCCGCCTTCTGCCGCGACAACGAGCGCTGGCTTTCGGATTTTTCGCTGTATATGGCGCTCAAGGAGCATTTCGGCGGCAGCGCATGGACCGAGTGGCCGGAGGATATAAGACTTCATCGTCCGCAGGCCGTGGAGCGCTATGGCGCCGCTCTGCGCGAAAGAGTGCGCGTTCATGCCTATGTGCAGTATCTTTTCTTCCGTCAGTGGAACGCCCTGCGCGAATACGCCCGCGGGCACGGGATCGGCATCATCGGCGATATGCCGATATACGTTCCGCTCGACTCCGCCGACGTGTGGGCAGAGCCCGAGTTTTTCCTGCTGGACGAAAAAAATATGCCCACGGAGGTCGCGGGAGTGCCGCCGGACTATTTCAGCGCCGAAGGGCAGCTCTGGGGCAATCCCCTGTACGATTGGGACACCATGCGGCGCGACGGCTACGGCTGGTGGATACGCCGCGTTGACGGTGCGTCAAAGCTCTACGACATGCTGCGCATTGACCACTTCCGCGCCTTCGCAAGCTATTGGGCTGTGCCGCGCACCTCGGAGAGCGCAAAGCAGGGGCGCTGGTGTCCGGGTCCCGGCATGGATCTTGTCGGCAGACTCACCGCGTGGTTCGGCGGCGTTCAGTTTATCGCCGAGGACCTCGGCGTTCTCACACCCGAGGTGCACAAGCTTCTTGCCGACAGCGGCCTGCCCGGAATGAAGGTGCTTGAATTTGCTTTCGACCCCGCGAGCCTGAGCGATTATCTGCCGCACAGGTGCACGGAAAACTGCGTCTGCTATGCCGGAACGCACGATAACGACACACTGCGCGGCTGGATAGACGGCGAAAAAGCCGAAACGCTCGATTTCGCGCGCGAGTACCTCGGAGCGGACGGCGAGCTTGCCGATGCCGTGCTGCGCGCCGGTATGCGTTCACAGGCAGGGCTTTTCATCGCACAGATGCAGGACTGGCTCGGACTCGGCTCGGATGCGCGCATGAACACCCCCGGCACGGTCGGCGGCAACTGGAGCTGGCGCATGGAGCGCGGCAGCACGACGGATGAACTTGCCGGAAAAATGCGCCGAATGGCGTATATCTACGGAAGGAGCGGGAGAGTATGAGCGATATAAGGCTCCGCATTGCGCACCCTTCGGACGCAGCCGGACTCCTGGCGCTGTATGCACCATATGTTGAGGATACGGCAATAAGCTTCGAGACCGCTGTTCCGAGCCTTGAGGAGTTTACGCAGCGTATGGCGAATAAGCTGCCGAGGTACCCCTACATCGTCGCCGAGCGCGGCGGCGAGCTTCTCGGCTATGCATATCTCAGCCCCTTTGTCGGGCGCGCGGCCTACGACTGGGCGGCGGAGACGACGATATACCTGCGCCTTGACTGCCGCCGTGCGGGTATCGGCAGAATGCTGTACACGGCGCTTGAGGAGCTTGCCCGCGCGCAGGGCATAATAAATCTCGAGGCCTGCATCGGTTGGACGGACACGCCGGACGAGCACCTGACGAATAACAGCGCCGAATTTCACTCGCACCTCGGCTACCGCATGGTCGGAAGGTTTGATAAATGCGGCCGCAAGTTCGGCAGGTGGTACGACATGGTCTGGATGGAAAAGCTTCTGTGTGCTCATCCCGACACGCCGCATAACGTGATCCCGTTCTCAGAGCTTGACACCGGCGTTCTCAGAAACGCCGGACTCGAAATATGAATGAAAAATCCGAGGCTCAGCCTCGGATTTTCAGCTCATCGAGCAGGGCGCGGCAGCCGTCGGAGACGTCGCGCCAGGTCGCCTCAAAGTCGCGCGTGTACCAAGGGTCGGCAACATCGCCGGGACGGCCGGTGAAGTCCATGAGAAGCCGTATCTTCGGGCTGTCGCCGCATATCCTGTGCATGTTGTGCAGGTTTTCCCTGTCCATGCCTATGATGAGGTCGTACTCGTCAATATCCGCCCTCGTGAGCTGCCGCGCGGCGCGCCCGGGGCATGGAACCGAGTGCTCGGCTAATTTTTTCCGCGCCGGAGGGTACACGTCGCTGCCTATCTCCTCGCGGCTCGTTGCAGCCGACGCGATGAAAAACCGATCCTCAAGCCCCTCACGCCGCACAAGCTCCTTCATGAAATACTCCGCCATCGGACTGCGGCAGATATTGCCGTGGCAGATGAAAAGTATTTTTGTCATTGCTGTTATATCCCTTCAAAAGCCTCCAAGCCTTGATATTTCAGGGCTTTTGGCGCTTCTTTCATTCTTGCTGTTATGCCGGAAACCTACGCAGATTTCCGTAACTCTACGCAGATTTTCGGACAAATGGTGTAGTAATTGGTGTAGTGGCTATAACTTCTTCAACCTGATTTTCTCTGCGGTTCCGTTTCGGCAAACTCTTTGAAATCAATGATCTTTGCCATCTGCTCGGCGGCGCGGTCATAGCTCGCATGGGTGTAAACATTCAGCGTGACGCCCACATCGGAATGCCCCATGACATACTGCAAAGTCTTGATGTCCATGCCAGCGTTCGCCATGTTCGTGCAGAAAGTGTGCCGGAACACATGAGGTGTGATATGCGGCAGCGGCTTGTCCGGGTGCAGTTTTTGATACTTCTTCATTGCCCAGCGCATTTCATTCTCGATGTGCAAGGCACCCTTCGGACTGTCGTTTTTGTCCAGCAGAAGAAAACCGCTGTACCCGTCGATGATCGTTTCCGTTTTCACGAGCTTGCGGCGGGAGAGAATATTTTGCAGGCTTCGGTAAACCTCATCCGTCATGGGAATGTAGCGGCAGCCGCACTCGGTTTTGGTTTTCTCTACATAATACTTGCCGCCGCGCTCCCGGACAAGCTGGTGATCTACCCGGATTTTCCGCCCGGCAAAGTCCAGATCAGCCTTTGTCAGTCCGCAGAACTCGCTGACGCGCATCCCAGTTCCCAGCAACACTACAAACTCGTCGTAATACTTGCAGTAGGTTTTGTCCTTACGGATGAAATCCATCCAGAGCGTTTGCTGTTCCTCCGTCATGGCAATGCGCTTCTGCGAGTCGTTGGAAACCACATCGACCAGCTTGAAGTCAAAGGGATTCCGGCGGATCACGTCTTCGTTGTACGCCATCTGGAAAGCCGGTTTGACAACGCCCCGAACGCTGGTGAGGGTGCTGTATCCCTTTCCGTCCTCGTGCAGCTTCATGATCCATTTCTGCGCGTCCGAAACTTTGATGTCCCGGATGGAACGATAGCCGAAATCTTCTTTCTTCACCAGATTCAGCACGAAGTTATAGCCGACTTTGGTATTGTAGCGCACGCCCTGTTTGATGCTGATGTAGCGTTCCAGCAGTTGAATGACGGTGATTTTGCCTGCGGCATAATCAATGCCGTCGTCGAGCTGCTTCTGAATTTCCTTTTCTTTTTCCCGCAGTTCTTTCAGATCGGAGGAATACACCGTCTGCCGCTTGCCGCGAATGTCTGTGTACCGATATTGATAAATCAGGTCTTTTCTCTGGCTCTCTCCTGTCCGCAGGATGCGTCCTTTGTTGTCTTTGCGCTTTTCGGACATTGTCAAACTCCTTTCCGTGATGGAAAGAGCCTTGATATGACACACTTATTGTATCATATCAAGGCTCCGATTTACACCACAAATTTCAAATAGAATACGCCTGCTCGATGAACTGATCGAACAGGCGGCGTTTAATCAGGCGCTTGTTGCCCACCCAGAGGACGAATTTGCATCGGTCCTCGTTGGTGATCTCGCGCAGTTTGTTGATACCAATGCCGGAGTAAGCCGCGGCCTCCTCCAAGCTCAGATTGCTCTTTTCCCAAATCGGGATTTCCTTCATAGGCAGTTTACCCTCCATACAAAAATAGCCAGACAGGGCGAGGCGGCAACGAAGTCCGGCAACGGACTTCCAAAAACATCGAAACATCCCCGATCTGGCGGTTGATTTACGATTTTCCTTTTCTTCTATTTTTCTGTTGTTTTGGTTGTCAAAGGTAGAAAAGCCTGACAGGACAGGGATTTCCCCGACAACCAACCCGGCAACGGGATAGCAACAGAGCTTGCAACCAGCCGCGCTTCTCAGAACGGCATCTCAATCTGCTCCGTGATCTCCACGAAGCCGTCCGGGATTTCTGCGGTTGAGTTGCCGCTGCCCGTTGCAGCCCTTTCACGCTCCCAACCCTTTTGCCTGCCGTACCCGGCAAAGCTGCGTGGATTGGAGAAATACGTCCAGCCGGTCACGCACTGGTTCATAATCTCGTTGATTTCGCGGATCTCCCATTGCTTCGGCTCGTCAAAGGCGTGCTTCAGCGCCTCCTTGTAAAGCTGCTTGGAACAGACGGTATCGCCCGTGTAGCTGTCCAGAAACGCCTGAATCATGCCCGCTTTCGTATCCTCCGGCATGAAGTCTTTCTGATGTTCTTTGAGATGGCGCACCATTTCCGGGCTGAACGTCAGCTTCCAGCCGCCTGCCCGGTAGATGGTC
>CAVEAL010000011.1:0-73727 GCA_963613665.1 bacterium
AGTCCTCCTTCAGGGGCTCGATGTTCCAGCCGAACATGAACTTGTAGCCGCCCATTGCGCCGGGCTGAATAGCGACGTAAACAATGACGACGACGAGCATGACAAACAGTGCGGGCATACCGACGCGGCAGAAGTTTTCAATGCCGTTTTCAACGCCGGCCGCGACGATGAAGGCATTGAGCGCGATGAAGATCGCAGTCCAGAGGATCATCTGTCCGCCGTTCATGATGAAGCTTCCGAAGAAGGTTGAGATATCATCCACATTCCATGTGTTCCAGCCGAAGATCGCGGTCAGATAACCGAGAGCATAGCGCATGACCATGCCGCCGAGGACGAAGTAGAAGCACAGGACGAGGAAGGGGCAGAGAACTGCTATATATCCGAGCCAGGTGAACTTCTTGCTGAGCTTGCGGTAAGCCGCGACGGGGCTCAGGCCGGTCTTGCGTCCAATGGTGAATTCGCCGATCATAACGGCGAGGCCGACGAAGATTGCGAGGACGAGGTACACGAGCAGGAAGGCGAAGCCGCCGTTGCTGCCCATTTTGTACGGGAAGCCCCAAATGTTGCCCAGACCGACGGCAGAGCCGATGGCTGCCATCAGAAAGCCGAAGTTGGAGCCGAATGTTGCGCGATTGTTTTCCATAACTTTCTCTCCTTTATTTTCCTTTGCCGCAAATCGCAGGCGGCATGCAGAACCGCATCGCGTTAATTTTGTATTAACGCCGTGCTGAACTTGTAAACAGACTTTACACTATATTCACACATTTTTCAATAGTTTTTTGCTGTTTAAATATTAACTTTTGCTTTCGTTGACTAAAGTTTTGTGCACTTTTGACAAGGTATTACATAATTTCATATGCGTTATTACTAAAATTCAAGCCATTTATTCATGATTATGCAAGCATCAAACAAATCCGACGGTTAACGCTTTCTTAACATTCGTATTAATTTGCTTTATACCCGTGTGTTAACAAATTTATATTTGAAAAAGAAAAAGTCAGCTTTGCTCTTGATTTTTTGAATATATACTGTAAAATATTAATGTTATAGAATTATTACCTAATACGGCGACCGGCGGCCGATAACTGCGGAATGCTGATTTCAGCAGAATGGAGACAAGAAATGACTTACGAAATGGACATTGCCGGCTTAAAACGCGAGCTGCCCCTGTGCAAGGTCACCGACGACCTCTACATAGGAGCTTTTGTCATGTTCGGCGATGTTGAGCTGACCGTCCACTGCGCAGCGGAACTTTTAAAGAGAGCTCCCGAATATGACTATATCATCGCTCCCGAGGCAAAGGCCATTCCCCTTCTCTACGAAATGGCGCGTCAGAGCGGCGCGGAAAAATACTTTCTCGCAAGAAAAGGCCCCAAGGCCTATATGAGCGGTGTTTTCGAGGTCCACGTCAAGTCGATAACCACCATGGACGTGCAGCGTCTTGTTATCGACACGGCCGACGCCGAGCTCATCAACGGCAAGCGCATACTCATCGTTGACGACGTTATATCCACCGGTGAGAGCCTCAGAGCCGTTGAAGAGCTCGTAAAAAAGGCCGGCGGCAACATCGTCGGCAGAATGGCAGTCCTCGCAGAGGGCGACGCGCAGAAGCGCGACGATATTATCGTGCTCGGCGGTCTGCCGCTGTTCAATCCCGACGGCAGCGTCAAGGAATAATCAACAAAAAAATTCACCGCGGCAGCGGTGAATTTTTTTATCTCTTACTCCGGAAAAAGTCCTTCAGCAGACGTGCCGATTCCTCGGCGCGGATATTGCCGTAGATCGCCGGCCTGTGCCCGTAGCGCTCCTCAAACAGATTGATGACGCTGCCGCACGAACCGGTGTTTTCGTCCTTGGCTCCAAAAACGACCGTCGGGATGCGGGCATTGATTATGCCTCCCGCGCACATCGGACAAGGCTCGAGGCTGACATATATCGTGCAGCCGCCGAGCCGCCAGTCGCCTACTGTACGGCAGGCCTCGCGGATGGCCTCGATCTCCGCGTGCTGCGTTGCGTCATGGCTCTCCTCGCGTCTGTTGCGGCCGCGGCCTATGATATCGCCCTGCGCGTCCGCTATGACGCAGCCGACGGGTATCTCGCCCTCATTGAAGGCCTCACGCGCAAGCTCGAGCGCAAGGCTCATGTATTCTTCTCTGTCCATTCAATGTCTCCTATCGTCTCGGACGCTATGCGCATAAATTCGGATATGATCTTCCACTGGTACGGTCGGATGCGGCAGCCGAAATTTATCGGGTAGCGGTCGTTATCGGAAAATGCAAACATCCGCAGTCCATCAAGCTGCCGCGGCGTCAGCGCCATTTCCACCATATTCTTCGGGCAGAAGCATATACCGATGCCGTCGGCTGCCATTGCCATCAGCGTTTCGGCATTGTCCGACTGTGCGCGTATCTCCGGCTGAAAACCGGCGGCCTTGATCATGCGGCGGCTTATCCTGCCGACAATGTCCTCCGGGTTTCCCATGACAAAGGGTCTGTCGGCAAACAGCGCAAGCCCCGCCGTATTGAGCAGCTCCTCCGCTTCAGGCGGGCACATGCTCTTGGGCGCGAGCATGACGACCTGCTCGGTGTAAAAATCATAAAGAGCTATACCCTGCGCCGATTCTTCAAAGTTTGCGACGGCAAGGTCAATTTCGCCGTTCTGCAGCTTGCGCAGGAGAACGGCGTTCACGCTCTCATCCAGCCTGACGCATATGTTCGGGTACTCGCGCCGGAACGCCGATATGATCTCCGGCATGACGGCTCTTCCGCGCGTATAGGATATGCCGACGCGCAGTACGCCGCGCTGATTGCCCGTTATATCCCGAAGTTCGGCCTGCATCGACTGATATGTTCTGTGCAGCTCGGATGCGTAGCGCAGGAACACCTCGCCCTCGTAGGTAAGCTCCAGCGGATTTCGCCGCACTATGAGCTTACAGCCGAGCTCACGCTCGACGGCCTGTATGTGTGCACTGAGCGTCTGCTGCGTTATGTGCAGCTCCTCGGCCGCCTTCGTTATGCTGCGCTTGGCCGCGACCGTTACGAAATACTCCATTGTAAGAAAGTTCATGCCACCCTGCTCCGCACAAGTATTTTACTGTATTATACTCCGAAATTATCAGTTTTACAACTGTTTTATGCAGTAGTAATATTAAGCGCTGAGGTGATAAAAGCATGCATCTTGCCGTATTCGGTCTGTTTGCGGCGGCGCTTATCGTCTGCGTCATATTCGATCTTTCGATACTCTACGCACTGCTGGCCGGACTTTTGATATTTTCCGTATGCGCATTCAGGATGGGGCACGGGATAAAAGAGATATTTATAATGATGATAAACGGCGTGAAGACCGCAAGAAACGTCATTTTGAGTCTTGTTATGATCGGTATGCTCACAGCACTGTGGCGCGCTGCCGGAACGATACCGGCTATCATATGCTACGCATCCGCACTCGTACAGCCGAAAACGCTTGTGCTCGCAAGCTTTCTTTTAAACTGCGGTGTTTCCATGCTCACCGGAACGGCCTTCGGAACGTCGGCTACAATGGGCGTTATCTGCATGACGATGGGGCTTGCCATGGGCGCGGAGCCGGTGATGCTCGGCGGTGCGATAGTCTCGGGTGCGTATTTCGGCGACAGAGCCTCGCCCATGTCAACGAGCGCTCTGCTCGTGAGCGAGCTTACGGAGACTAACGTTTTCACAAATATCCGCGGTATGCTGCGGCGCTCACTGGTGCCATTTATCGCCTGCTGCCTTATTTATGCAATAGCCGGTGTACTGCTTCACGCGGGAGGCGGTGCTCCGGAGTTTGAGAGCATATTTTCGCGCGAGGTGCGGCTGCACTGGCTGTGCCTTATACCCGCGCTGCCGGTAATAATACTGTCACTGTTTAAGATCCGCGTCCGTATCACGATGGCGGCAAGCATCATTGCAGCTGCGATACTCTGTGCGTTTTTGCAGCACGACAGTGCATATTCGATATTGGGCTTTATTGTTAACGGTTTTCACGCGCAGAACGCACAGGTCGCAGCGCTGCTCGACGGCGGCGGCATAAGCTCCATGCTCAGGTGCATAGCGATAATCATTATCTCGTCTACCTATTCCGGAATTTTCTCCGGAACGGGACTGCTTGACGGGATAAGGCAGCACATCAACGCTCTCGCCTGCCGTACCGGAACCTTTACCGCAGTGCTCGCGGCATCGCTGATGACCTCCGTCATAAGCTGCAACCAGACCCTTGCCATCATGCTGACGCATCAGCTCGTCCGCGAGGCCGACTGCGACAGGCAGCGTCTTGCGCTGTGCATGGAGGACACTGTCATAGTCACGGCCGCACTCATCCCGTGGTCCATCGCCTCTGCGCTGCCACTCGGCTCCATCGGTGCTCCGACAGTGAGCCTGCTTGCTGCAAGCTTTCTGTACCTGCTGCCGCTGTGGAGCATGTTCAGATCGCATAAAATAAAGACGCACGCCGAAAGCTGACGCTTCCGGCGTGTGTTTTTTATACTCAATACTCAGGCTCTCACCACGGTAACAGCCTGCCTGTGCTGTTTTATGTAGCGATCCTCGACGGTCGCTCTGTCATATGCGACGATACCGTTGTTGTTCCAGGGGTCGTTGAATATATAGTGCTCATCGTCATAGCCGACAAGGAGCATACAGTGCTCGTTTGACAGCCATGTGAAGCTCTCGCCGCTGTCACTGAGCGTCCAGCACGGACCTACGATGATGTCCCGAAGGTCTATGGTCGCCCAAAGAGCAACGGGCATATCCCTGTCGATATAGCTGCGCAGCAGATATCCGATATCGCTCCCCGTCTCGTCGAGCACGCGGAAGCCGTCCCCGAGTACGCGCTGCATGGCCTTCTGAATGACCGGCGCATAGCAGCCCATGGCCTCCCTGTCATAGGGATCACCGGCGAATTTTTCGTAAGGGCTGGGACCGTACATAACGCCGTCGCGCTCGGTGAAGGGCTCTTTTTCAAGATAATTATCAATAAAATCGTAGATTGATATATCGCAGCCGAGGTACTGAAGGAGCATTACCGCCGTCACGCTCTCGCAGCCGGTGAAGGCTCCGCCGCCAGTCTGGTCAATATAGGGTACGTCGATTTTTTTCATTGTTTACGCTGCTTCTGCGGCCTTCTTGGAATTTGACACCTTGTAAAGCACCAGAATGACAGCCAGCATCATAACAATGGAGATGGGAAGGGCAATGTACCACTGCTTTACGGCGCCGGCGATGATGTAGCTCACGGCGGATACGGCAATTACGGGCATTGTATACTGCATCTGAGTCTCAACGTGGTTGATGTGGTTGCACTGTGCTCCGGCGGAGGACATGATGGTCGTGTCGGAAATGGGCGAGATGTGGTCACCGCAGACCGCACCGGCCATGGTAGCGGAAATGCAGATGGTCATGACATCGGGTACGCTCGCGCACATGGGAACGATGATCGGGATCAGAATACCCATAGTGCCCCAGGAGGTACCGGTGGAGAAGCCGAGAATGCAGGCTATAAGGAACACCGCAACGGGCAGGAACACGCTGAGTGCCGTGCTGTTCCGGAAAAGACCCTGTACGAAAGTGCCGATGCTGAGCTGATCTACGAGGCCCTTGAGCGTCCATGCAAAGATAAGAACGGTGATGGCGGGGATCATGATCTTGAAGCCGTCGACCAGGCAGCTCATGAACTCGCGGGCGCCGACGATCCTGCGGGGGATGTACAGTATAGCCATGACGATAACGGTCATGAACGTGGCAAACACCAGCGCCAGACTTGCCGAGCAGTTTGCGAAGGCATCTATCAGGTTCTCCGCACCGTTATGATAGCCGGTGAGGATCATTGCAAACACCGCGGTTGCGATGAGCACGATGATCGGTATAATAAGATCGGATACGCGGCCTCTGCTGCTGCCCTCCTGCTCTGACTGCTCCATGTCCCTGAACTCCTCCTCGCCGGAGGTGAACAGGTCGCCCTTGGCGGCATTGAGCTCATGACGGCGCATCTTGCCGAAGTCGATGAGGAAAATGCTTGTGAATACGACCATAATCAGGGTGAGAATGGCATAGAAGTTAAAAGGAATGGCTGCGCAGAACATCTGGAAGCCGTTTATGTCGTAGTCCTCGGGAATGTAGCTGCTGACGGCAGCCGCCCAGCTCGACACAGGCGCAAGGATGCATACGGGCGCTGCCGTTGCGTCGATGATATACGCAAGCTTCGCGCGGGAGACCTTGTATTTGTCGGTGATGGGGCGCATGATATTGCCGACGGTAAGGCAGTTGAAATAGTCGTCAACGAAGATCAGGATGCCCAGAGCCGTGGTCGAGAGCATTGCTCCCCTCTTGCTCTTTATGCGTCTGCTCGCCCATGCGCCGTAAGCTCTGGATGCGCCGGACTTCGCCAGCAGAACGATGATCATTCCAAGCAGGGCATCAAAGATCAGGATATTGAGATCCATATTATCGGCCATGGAGCCGAACAGCTTCTCAAATGTTCCCCACGCCACATTGCCGACCGACGGCCACAGGCCGAGCCCGTCAGGCAGAAGCGAAACCGCAACGAACACCGCCGCCAGAAAGCATCCGGCAAACAGCGAGCTGTAAACCTCTTTTGTTATCAGGGCAAGAACAATTGCCACAAGCGGCGGGACTATAGCCCATGCTGTACCGATAAACATAATACAACTACCTCCATAAATTCAAAGTCGGATATAACAAAATCGTGCCGCACATGTATATGCGGCACGACGGAAACAACGACTTTGGTAAACATTTGTTTATGCAAAGCTCTCCACAATCGTGACAGTGCGTACCATGTTCTGGCACACCCCAGAAGCCTGACCTGACAGAGAACAGACATCTTCGGCGGAGCTTCCTTTCCGTTTTCCGTGCTGTCACACTCTTACGAAAACGTACTGATAAGCACCCGCGCCTCTTAGCATAACATGAATCGGGCGATATGTTGGCATGATAATAACACCATGACCCGCTCAAGTCAATTATTAATTAACGCTTTATTAACATATCGTCGTTCTACACAAGGCAGCAAAGCACTTTAGCCGCACAATTGTACATTTAAGCATGAAAAAAACGTCGAGCCGCCGCTCGACGTTTTTGATATTTTAGTTATGTAAGCTCACTTGAGTGCTGCGGTGATGATGGACATCTGGTAAACCTCTTCTGCATTGCAGCCGCGGGAGAGGTCGTTGATGGGAGCGTTCAGACCCTGAAGGATGGGGCCGTAGGCCGCGAAGCCGCCGAGACGTGCAGCGATCTTGTAGCCGATGTTGCCGGACTGGATCTCCGGGAAAATGAAGGTGTTTGCATAGCCTGCAACGGGAGAGCCGGGGAACTTGAGCTGGCCTACAACGGGAGAAACCGCTGCGTCAAACTGCATCTCGCCGTCGATCTTGAGCTCGGGAGCGAGCTTCTTTGCTTCCTCGGTCGCATTGCGCACGAGATCGACGTTCGCACCCTTGCCGCTGCCCTTGGTGGAGTAAGACAGCATTGCAACTTTCGGGTCGATGCCGAATACCTTTGCGGTCTCGGCGGTTGCGACGGCGACCTCTGCCAGCTTCTGGGCTGCGGTAAAGGTGACGTTGCCTTCCTTGTCCACGTTGTCCTGATAGTCGATGTTGATAGCGCAGTCGCCCATTGCGAGGGTCTCGTCGCCGCGGATCATGATAAAGCAGGAGGACACGAGATGTGCGCCCTTCTTGGTCTTGACGAGCTGGAGCGCCGGACGTACGGTATCGGCCGTGGAATAGGTAGCGCCGCCGAGCAGGCAGTCTGCAACGCCCATCTTGACGAGCATGGTGCCGAAGTAATTGCCCTTTGCAAGGGATGCGCGGCACTCCTCGGGGCTCATCTTGCCCTTGCGCAGTGCGACCATTTCCTCGACCATTGCATCCATACCCTCGTAGGTTGCAGGGTCAAGGATCTCAAGGCCCTCGATATCAAAGCCGCCCTTTGCGGCAGCTGCCTTGACTTCATCAACATTGCCGACGAGGATCGGGGTCAGGAAACCGTCCTTCTTCAGACGTGCTGCCGACTCAAGGATGCGTGCGTCGCTGCCTTCGGTGTAGACGATCTTTCTCGGATCGTTCCTGAGAACTTCAATAAGATTTTCGAACATTTGATTTTCCTCCATTAATGCGGCATTTTTGCCGCAAAAAATTCCGAATACTACTTTATCACTACCGCGAAAATTTTTCAAGTATTTAGCCCGATTTCTATTTACAAACCGTATTTTCATATGTATAATATACAAACTGTAATCATTTTGGGAGAGATAAGAATAGAATGAACGAATATGATAAAAAAGACTTCGCGCAGATCCTTTCCGAGCTGCGCCGCTCCGCCAGGCTGAGCCAGCGCAAGGTCGCCGCCGACCTCGGCATAAGCCAGGCTCTTTTGAGCCATTATGAAAACGGCGCGCGGGAACCGGGACTGTGCTTTGTCTGCCGGGTCTGCGATTACTATAACGTGACCGCCGATTATCTGCTCGGCCGCTCACCAAATCCCGACGGCGTTGACAGGGGCGCGGATATAGCGCGTGTGTTCGTCGCGGAAATGCGCAGTCTCGCAAACAAGACCGAAGCCGCTTTGGAGGAACTGACATGATACCTCAGGATCATATAAGAAACTTTTCGATAATCGCGCACATCGACCACGGCAAGAGCACGCTCTCTGACAGACTTATCGAGCTGTGCGGAGCGGTCGAGGAGCGCATAATGGAGGATCAGATCCTTGACAACATGGATCTTGAGCGTGAGCGCGGCATTACGATAAAGGCGCGCGCCGTCGGCCTCAATTACAAGGCCAAGGACGGTCAGACCTATGTTCTGAACCTCATAGACACTCCGGGACACGTTGACTTCAACTATGAGGTCAGCCGCTCACTGGCCGCATGCGAGGGCGCAGTGCTGGTCGTTGACGCCTCGCAGGGTGTCGAGGCACAGACGCTTGCAAACACTTATCTCGCATTGGATGCAGAGCTGGAGATACTGCCCGTAATTAACAAAATCGACCTCCCTGCCGCCGACCCCAAGCGCGTAAAGCAGGAGATCGAGGATATTATCGGCATTCTTGCCATGGATGCACCGGAGATCAGCGCGAAAAACGGCATAAACATTGAGGCCGTGCTCGATGATATCGTAGCAAATGTACCCGCTCCGACGGGCGACGTGGATGCGCCGTTAAAGGCGCTGATATTCGACAGCCAGTATGACAGCTACCGCGGCGTCATCGTTTTCATGCGCATTGTGGACGGTAAAATTGCCAAGGGCACGGAGGTCCTGCTGCACTCGACGGGTGCAAAGTACACCGTACTCGAAGTCGGACACATGCGGCCCATAGGTCTTGAGCCCTGCTCGGAGCTTACGGCAGGCGATGTCGGATATTTCACCGCCTCCATAAAAAACGTTGCCGACACTCAGGTCGGCGATACCGTTACCACTGCCGCGAAGCCCTGCACCGAGGCTCTGCCCGGCTACCGTCCGGCGCGTGCGATGGTCTACTGCGGCATATATACGGAAGACGGCAGCAAGTACCCCGACCTGCGCGACGCGCTGGAAAAGCTCCAGCTCAACGACGCTTCCCTGTCGTTTGAGCCGGAAAGTTCCGCCGCGCTCGGCTTCGGATTCCGCTGCGGCTTCCTCGGTATGCTGCACATGGAGGTAATTCAGGAGCGGCTCGAGCGCGAGTTTGACCTTGACCTCGTGACTACCCTGCCGAGCGTCATATACAAGGTCATAAAGACCGACGGCGGCGTTGTCATGGTTGATAATCCCCACAATTACCCCGATGCCGGAGTTATTGAGCACGCCGAGGAGCCTTATGTCAAGGTGTCGATCATAACGCCCAACGACTATGTCGGCAACATCATGCCCCTGTGTCAGGACAGACGCGGAGAGTACAAGGATATGCAGTATCTCGACTCGCACCTTGTCGAGCTTCGCTATGAGATGCCGCTCAACGAAATAATCTATGACTTCTTCGACACGCTGAAGGCCCGCACTAAGGGCTATGCCTCACTTGACTATGAGCTGAGTGAGTACAAGCCTTCGGAGCTTGTGAAGGTCGATATGCTCTTAAACGGAGATCAGGTCGATGCACTCAGCTTTATTGCACATAAGGACAAGGCCTACCCCAGAGCGCGCAAGCTGTGCGAAAAGCTCAAGGACAATATCCCCCGCCAGCTTTTTGAGGTCCCAATTCAGGCGGCGATCGGCGGCAAGATCATTGCGCGCGAAACCGTCAAGGCCATGCGCAAGGACGTTCTTGCAAAATGCTACGGCGGTGATATCACAAGAAAGAAAAAGCTTCTGGAAAAGCAGAAGGAAGGCAAAAAGAAAATGCGCCAGCTCGGTACTGTCCAGATACCGACCGAGGCCTTCCTCGCAGTTTTAAAGCTTGACGAATAAACATAAAATCCCACCGGCCGGTGGGATTTTATGTTTATTACGGCCGGAGTCATTGATGACTCCGGCCGCTTTGAAGGGGGGGTGTATTATATGCTCGTTAACAAGGAAATAGTTAGGAAGGGAGAATTACAAAACACACGGCAAAAACAGCTTATGGCATTTGATAATAAGTTGTAACGAACATATTTTAATGCATCTCGGAGCGCAGCATGTGGCAGGCAGCTTTACTCCGAAAGCTCTACGACTAAGATTATAGCACGCATCTTTTATATGTCAATACACAATCGTAAATATATTGGTACAACTTATTGTTTTTTGTCACAAGTGCATCAAATTTTTAAAATATTATTCTATTTTTCATGACTGCTGCATATGTGCCGGTATATCAGAAGTCCGGCAAGGCTTATTGAAAGCGTCGCGGCAAATACCGCAGCCGCAAACCAGTAGTTTGAGGTCCCCAGCGCATCGCCTCCTACTGTGGAGGTAATGATAGCCGGCAGTCTGCCGAGCGAGCATATAAGAAGCCAGACGGTAAATTTTATATCGGTGAGACCCGCGAAGTAGCAAAGGAGGTCCTTCGGAGTTCCGGGGATCATGAAGATGATAAAAAATATAAAGTCTCGCTTGGGTGTTGTTTTAAGAAATCTGATGCTCCGGAGCTTTTCCTCGGAGAAAAACACCTCGACGAGTCTGTGTCCGAATCGCCGCACGAGCAGGAACACTATCACGCTGCCGAGTGTTGAGGATATAAGGCACAGGGCAGTTCCATCAACGGCGCCGAAGGCGTAGCCCGCGGCGATCTCGAACGGTTCGCCCGGGAGCACGGCAATGATGACCTGAAGGATGACCATGCCGACGTAGGCAAAGCGGCTCCACACACCGTTGGTATTCACCCATTGGCGGAATTTCTCGGGCTCGGACGCAAAACGCACGAGCGGCACGCCCGCGAACCATATGATGAGCGCCGCTGCGGCTATGGCAATAACTATAGCCGCTATGCCGGTACGCTTCTGCTGTTTCCTTGTCAGTTGTCTTTTCATGGCTTTGTGCGAATAAGCCCGGATGTCCGGACATATCATAACACGGGTGATAAACATGAATGCAAAACGCAAAAAGCTCATTACGAGCCTTGCCCTGCCGCTTGCCGTCGGCGGTATTTCGGGGCTTATAACGAAGGATTATACGATAATATTCGAGCTTCTGGCAAAGCCGCCGCTCGCTCCGCCGGGCCGGCTGTTTCCCGTCGTGTGGACCGTTCTGTATATCCTGATGGGCCTTGCGTCCTATTGGGTGTGGATATCCGATGCACGGCCGGAGGCAAAGAAGCTTGGGGCGGTTTACTACGCGCTCACGCTTGTGTTCAACTTTGTCTGGCCGATAATTTTCTTTGTGTTCGACAGATACCTCGCGGCCTTTATCTGGCTGTGCCTGCTGTGGATGTTAGTAATACTGACTGCCATGCAGTTCCGCAGAGCGGATGTGAAGGCCGGTTCGGCCATGCTTCCCTACCTTCTGTGGGTAACGTTCGCAGGATATTTGAACCTTGGAATTTATCTGCTTAACTGACGCATTTTTTCAACGCGCTCCCTGAGAGCTTCTATGAATATTGCGGCATCGAGGCTGTAGGCCATACCGTCAAAGCCGCGTGCAAAGCCGTCGGCGACGCCTTCCGTCGTGCCCGTGAACAGAATGCACTTCTTGCCTGCCGCGCGGCAGGCATTTATTATGCGCTCAAGCGCTGCCTGAAACACAGGGTTTGAAAAATCTCCCGGCATTCCCATGGAAATAGACAGGTCGAACGGACCTACGAAGATGCCGTCAACACCGTCAAGAGCGGCGATCTCCTCGATCGCTTCAAGCGCACCGACCGTTTCGCACTGCGGGAGTATGAGTGTTTCGGAGTTGAAATGCGCCATAGTTTCTGATACGCTGCCCAGTCCGTCAAAGCCCCAGCCGTCCTTACGCGAGGGGCAGAAGCCGCGCTGACCGACGGGATAATAGCGGGCATAGGATATTATCTCCCGCACCTGAGCGGTACTATTCACGTTGGGGATTATAAGTCCCTGTGCGCCGACGTCAAGAAGCTTGAGTATCGCCGGACGGCTGATCTCGCGCACTCTGCACAGCGGAGTTACTCCCGCATTTTCCGCTGCACGGATGAGCCTTGCGCTCGTCTCGGCCTCGATGGGAGAATGCTCGTTATCTATTATGACAAAGTCTATACCTGTGCGGCCGGTGCACTCCATGAGATATTCACTTGCGGTGTCAAAAAATATGCCGATGGGCTTCTCACCGTTTTCAAGCTTATGCTTCAGATTATTGTCCATAAAAACCACCTTTTTTATATCATATAAAGACATTATACATACATTTTACACGATTTCAAGTTGTAAATTGTTAATTTAAATGATATTATTTTATTAAAAGAAATTATCGTGAGGACATACATATGAGCGAATTTTCGAGAGAATATCTTGAGCTGCTGTCGGAGAAATACCCCGACGAGGCAGCCGTGTGCTCGGAGATCATAAATCTTCGCGCTATCCTTGCCCTTCCAATGGGTACCGAGCATTTCATAAGCGACCTGCACGGCGAATACGCCGCCGTGCGCCACATACTCAACAACTGCTCCGGAGTAATACTCGAAAAGGTACTGCGCCTTTTTGAGGCCGAGATCGGCGAGGAGCGCTGCCGCAGTCTGTGCACGCTCATCTACTATCCTCGTGAAAAGCTCAGCGCCATGCGCGAGTCAGGTGAGTATACGCATGACACTCTCAAGAGCGTTCTGACCATGCTTCGCACTCTGGCGGAAACGCTTTCGAGCAAATACACGCGCAGCTATGTGCGCAAGCAGATGCCGCAGAAATGGAGCTTCGTACTCGACGAGCTCCTGCACATGCAGCGCGACGAATATTCAAACCAGCTGCGCTACCACGATACGATACTTGAGTCGATAATATCCACCGGTGCCGCCGACGACGTTATAACCGCGCTGTCGGACATCATAAAGCGCCTTGCCGTCGATAAGCTGCACATAGTCGGAGACATATTCGACCGCGGCCCCGAGCCTGCGCGCCTGCTCGATGCGCTCATGGAGCATCCGAATATCGACATTCAGTGGGGCAACCATGATATTCTCTGGCTGGGCGCAGCCTCCGGCAGCCCCGCCTGCATATTCACCGTGCTCAGGATCTCTCTCGACTACGGAAATGCAAATCTGCTCGAGCGCCGCTACGGTATAACGCTTCAGCCGCTGTATGACTTTACGCGCAAATACTACGGCGAGGTTACAAAGGAAAACATCAGCATCGCGCTCAACACCATCGGCTTCAAGCTTGAAGGCAGGGTCATCATGCGCCACCCCGGCTACGGCATGAACTCGCGCCTTATGCTCAACCGCTGCGATTTTGAAAACGGCACGGTCATACTCGACGAGGGTGTATATCCCCTTAACACCGATAAGTGGCCGACCATAGACCCCAGCGATCCCTACAGCATGAATGACGACGAGCTCGATCTTGTAAACGAGTACGTCAATCTTTTCCGCGACAGTCAGTCGCTGCACCGGCACATGGACTTTATCTACCGCGTCGGCAGCACCTACCTCTGCTGCAACGGCAATCTGCTGTACCACGGCTGCATTCCCATGACCGAGGACGGCGAGTTTGCCCGCGTGCGCCACGGCGGCGTATGGTACTCCGGCAAAAGCCTGATGGACTACGCGGACATGGTCGTCAAGAACGCGTGGGCAAAGCACGACGAGTCGGCGCTGGACATGATGTGGTATCTCTGGTGCGGCAACGACAGTCCGTTTTCCGGCCGCGTGTTCCACACCTTTGAGCGCGGCGTAGTTGACGATCAAAGCACATGGGACGAGCCCAAGAATCCCTATTTCAGCTTCTGGGAGGACGAGAAGGTCGCAGGCATGATCCTTTCCGAGTTCGGCCTTGATCCGGAGCGCGGACACATCATAAACGGCCACACTCCGGTAAAGGCGAAGAAGGGCGAAAGCCCCGTAAAAGCAGGAGGCAAGCTGTTCATCATCGACGGCGGCTTCTGCGAGGCATACCGGAAGACGACCGGCATCGCGGGATACACGCTTGTTTTTAACTCACACGGGCTGAAGATCAAGGCTCACAAGCCCTTTGAGGGCATCGCCGCGGTCATTGACGATAACGCCGATATCGAGTCCGAGGCCGTTCAGGTCGAGAGCTTTGAGCGCCGCCGTTACATCGCCGACTGCGACAACGGCGTATATCTGCGCCGCAGGATCGAAGCCCTTGAAAGTCTCCTCGCCGCCTACCGTTCGGCAAGCATCTGAAAGCGCATCGACGCACTGCCTGATGCGCATACCTTATCTCCCGACAGGCAGCTGCCGCTTCTCTCTCAATATGCTTTGAGATATCTTTGAATACAGAAAGCCCCCGGTCATTTGTTTGACCGGGGGCTCCCCTTTCATCTCATCTATTCTTCACTATCTCCGTCGGGCTCGGTATCGAGCCCGTCAAATTCTTCGTCAATAAGCTCATCGGGGTCGCTGCCGTTATAATGCAGCGCACTTCCGGAAATGAGCTTGCGGTGTGATATTCTGCGCGTTATGCTGCCGGCCACTCCGCCGACCATCGCCTGCGCGGCGAGATGCTTGCCGATGATCGCCGCAAGGTCTGTTTTCGGCGAGAGGTCAGACACCGTGCCCTCCATGATAGACAGGCTGCGCCAGAACATCGTCAATGATTTCGGTACCTTTATGCCGAAGTCGCGCGCAATGCGGTAGAGGTCGGCAAAAATATCGACCGTACTGCTCATCTGTGCCATGGACAGGACCCTGTACTTATCCAGGTATGCCTGCATACGTCCGTAGTACGCCTCGCGGTCGAGCTCCGGATCGTGCCCGCAGATATTTAAAACCGCGTCTGCAAAGCTTAGATGGTCGTTGCTGAATATCGCCTTCATGCAGACCTTTATCAGCTCCGCGTCCGCACTTGTAAGTGTTCCCATCATGCCGAGGTCGAGCCATACTATGCGTCCGTCCCACACGCGGACGTTGCCCGGATGCGGGTCGGCGTGGAAAAACCTGTCCTCGGAAAACTGCTTTATGTAGTTATTTATGAACTTAGTGCAGACTTCCTGTACGTTGTAGCCCTGCTCGATCATAGCGGCCTTATTGCAGATCTCAAAGCCGCCGATATACTCCATGACAAGCACATGCTTTGTCGAAAGCTCGTCATACACTCTGGGGCAGTAAACGTACTTAATGCCTTCAATATTCTCGCGCACGCGCCGGATATTTTCGGCCTCGCGCTCGAAGTCCATTTCCTCCTGCGCGACAGCCCAGACCTCGTCGATCGTGTCGCCGATATCCATAACGTTGTTTATCTTTTTGAGCTTTACGACGTTCAGCGCACATTTGATGAGCCTTACGTCGCGCTCCATGACCGAATATATATCCGGCCGCTGGATCTTTACGGCGACATGCGTTCCGTCAAGCAGCACCGCCTCATGCACCTGCGCGATAGACGCGGCACCAAGCGGGTACGGCATGATCTGCCTGAACACCTTGTTCCACGGCTTGCCGTATTCCTCGCTTATTATCTCGCGTATCTGCGCCGTGACAAGCCTCGATGCATCCGTGCGCAGATCCTCGAGCTTTTTGCAGTGCTCCATGGGTATGATCTCCGGGTGCATCGACAGAAGCTGCCCGAGCTTTACGAATGTCGGGCCGAGCTCCTTGAGCATTTCGCACAGCTCGTTTGGACTCATTCCCTGTGTGATCCTGTACTTTCTGATTACCTTTACTATCTCGAACAGGCGCTTTGCGTCCGCGCCCGTCTCCATTGCGGCATTTGCCATCTATGATCCTACCTTCAAATTTCAGTATCGAGAATATAGCAGGTGTGGGTAATGTTTCCGTCATCGGTAAAGCTGACGATGTTCCCCTCGACCGGAATATATGTATCAGGCCGCACGGCAAGTACAAGGTCTGAGTCCTTTTCCCAGAGGTACACGGCGTTTTCGTATTTGATCTCGCCGCTGCGCAGTCCGGTGCGGATAGTCATACTGACGTTATCGTAGGTATATTCCGACGCCTCGTCTATTCTGATCCTGCCGAGCTCGACTGGCTCCGTGGCGGGGTCGATTATGTATCCGCTGCGCTCCTGCCCGGAGGCGTTTATGAACTTCACCGCCGTGAAGCCCGTCTCCTCTGCTGATGCGTCGATCTCCAGCGCCTCGGGCTTTACAAGGTACAGCATACGCTTACCCGTCCAGACCCAGGCACAGCCGGGATATTTTTCCGACTGCTCCGAAAAGCGCTGATAGTCCGCCCTGCACGCAGCCTGAGCTTCAGCCGGAGTTGCGGCCTCCAGTCCGTCAACATGCACCTGATACACCGGCGCGACCTGAGAAATCTTATATCTGTGTATACCGAAAACAATGCCGAGCACTGCGAGCGTAAGCACGGCGCATATTATGTAAACCCGTTTTAAGTTGTTATCGCTTCGTTTTTTTGCAGGCATCGCTTAGCCTCCGTAAATACTCGTGCCTTTATTTTAACAGAAATCACTCCATTTAACAAGTGTTTTTTAGATGCTGTGCACATTGCTTACAGCAGCGCGCAAATGGGCACTGCCTCGGTGAGCGGTAAAAAAAGACCGGCCACAGTGATGTGACCGGTCTTGTCCGCGGCAATAGGTGAGGAAGAAAAGGAAGTTGATATGGTAGGAAGTGCCGCGGATGTTGGGGGGATTTATGATAAGTGACTGCTGAGCGTCATATCATACGGTTACTTACGGCTCACAGGCGGTCGAAGCGTGCGAGGATCGCTGCAAGCTGGGCGCGGGTGATGACGGTGTTCGGACGGAACGTGCCGTCATTGTAGCCGCTGACTACGTCGTTGGCAACAGCCCAGCGTACCGCATTGCGGTAGCTGCCTGCTATAGAGGATGCATCGGAAAACACGCTGAGGTCGCCGCCTGCTGCGGGCATTCCGGCGTATCTGTGCATTATCGTCACGAACTGGCCGCGCGTCAGACCGTCGTTCGGGCCGAAGGTGGTCGCGCTGTAGCCGGAGATAATGGCGTTTTCATATGCCCAGATTATCGCGTCGCGTGCCCAGTAATTATCGGGAACATCGGTAAAGGGCTCGGTGAGGCCGCTCACGTTCGGAGATCCTGCCATGCGGTAGAGCACCGTCACTGCCTGTGCGCGGGTGGTTGTAGCGTCGGGGGTAAACTCCGTGTCGCTCGTACCCTTTATAAGTCCGTTATACCATGCATAGTAGAGCTCGTCGTAGTACCATGCCTCGGCGGGAACGTCAGTAAACGGGAGCGTTCCGCGCTCGGGCAGCACGCTGAGTATCTGCTGCGCAATGTATTTGTGGCCTTCAATGGTCGGATGAGCCTTGACGGTGAAATAAGCCGAGAAGTTTTTATCGGTCACGTTCTGGTCATAGGTCTCTGTTCCGAGAATATTGACATAGTGGAAGTTATCGTACTTGAGCGCAAAGCTTCTGATGTAAGCATTTATCATGGTGACGGTTGGAGCCGTGACCGCACTCAGGCTGGTGAGGCTGCCGTCGCTTATCTTTGTGTGCTCAAAGGGATTGAACACGCCGAGAGCAACGACCGTGATATCGGGATTTATCTCATATATCTTCTCGATAACGGCGTTGTAGTTAACGGTGAACTGATTATATGCAATGGTCAGATAGCCAGCCAGCATAGTGCCGAGTTTTGCAAGCTCACCGGCAGTCTGGCAGTATTGCAGAAGTTTTGCAAAGGCCTCGCCTATGCTGCCGCCCTTGTTGAGAAAGTTCTTGATGTCCTTGAGAGCGTCGTTTTCCGTATCCTCGGTGTACTCCTTGAGCACCAGAGACGCAGACATCGAGAAAACGTCGTTCGAACCGAGGTTTATGCTGATGAGTTTGGTTTTCTTTATGGCCTCGGTGTAGTCTTTCTGATCGGTGACATATTTGAGATCGCCGAGAGTGAACGAGCCGCTGCCGTCAAAATCATACCACTTGTTGCCCCAGGTATAGGTCGAGTCAAAATCGTTGTACACGCCCTCGAGGAAGTATCTGAATTCCACGGCGCGCATTCCGCTGAGTGCGTACTGCAGAAGCTTTGCGTCAAGCTCCTCTGCAACAAGGCTGTGATACGCATTCGGCACTGCTGCGAAATCAAAGCCGTGATAGAGATAGTCCGGATCCAATATATAGCTCGGGTCGTCGGTCTCCTGATCGAAATATGTCTCGCTGCCGTCCATTGTAAGGCCGCAGCCTGCTGCGATGCTGTCGCCGACGCACATATAATATCTGTAAGGCTCATAGCTTCTGTCTGCCAGCGCCGGCGCGCAGAGCGCGAACACCATGACAAGCACGAGGACGACGCTGAGTGTGCGTTTTATAATTTTCATTTACATCTCCCGTATTCTTTATACCTCACATTTTGTCAAAGCGTGCGAGGATCGCTGCAAGCTGGGCGCGGGTGATGACGGTGTTCGGACGGAACGTGCCGTCATTGTAGCCGCTGACTACGTCGTTGGCAACAGCCCAGCGTACCGCATTGCGGTAGCTGCCTGCTATAGAGGATGCATCGGAAAACACGCTGAGGTCGCCGCCTGCTGCGGGCATTCCGGCGTATCTGTGCATTATCGTCACGAACTGGCCGCGCGTCAGACCGTCGTTCGGGCCGAAGGTGGTCGCGCTGTAGCCGGAGATAATGGCGTTTTCATATGCCCAGATTATCGCGTCGCGTGCCCAGTAATTATCGGGAACATCGGTAAAGGGCTCGGTGAGGCCGCTCACGTTCGGAGATCCTGCCATGCGGTAGAGCACCGTCACTGCCTGTGCGCGGGTGGTTGTAGCGTCGGGGGTAAACTCCGTGTCGCTCGTACCCTTTATAAGTCCGTTATACCATGCATAGTAGAGCTCGTCGTAGTACCATGCCTCGGCGGGAACGTCAGTAAACGGGAGCGTTCCGCGCTCGGGCAGCACGCTGAGTATCTGCTCGGCCATGTATCTGTGGCCTGCCAAAGTCGGGTGGACCTTAATGGCAAAAAGCTGCCAGATGTTCGGATCATCGTAACTCATGTCGTAGGTCTCGGTACCGACGACATCGGCATAATATAGATTGTCATACTTATAGGTCTGCAGCTTGAGGTAATTGTTAATCTGCCTTACCATCGGAGCCATAAGAGCGCCGAGATCGTATTTACTGTCCGATTTAAGGGTAAAATACGCAAACGGATTGAATACGCCGACCGCAACGACGGTGATATCGGGGTTGAGCTCATACACCTTCTTCAGAATTGCACTGTAGTTTTCGGTAAACTGCTTATAGGTCTTTGCAAATGTCTCCGTAAGCGTTGTGACAAACTCGGTCATCTTACCCATCGTCTGACAGTACTCTACAAGCTTTCCGAGAGCAACACCCATGTTGCCGCCGTTATTGAGGTAAGCCTTGATGTTCTTGAGCGTTTCGCTGTCGGGATCCTCCGCAGTGAGTATGCCCAAGCTGCCGAGCAGTGAGTACGAGAACACGTCGTTCGATCCGACATTGATGCTGAGAACATTGGTCGTCTTCACCATTTCGGGATAGTTTACCCGTGCGTTTATCGAATCGAGGTCGTCGAGAGTAAAACCGTTTCCGTCAACATCGAAAACGGAATTGTCCCACCAGCGGGTCTCGTCGTATTCGTTGTATACGCCCTCGAGGAAATATCTTAGCTCCACGGCGCGCATGCCGCTGCGGGCGCATTGCAGAAGCTTTGCGTCCAGCGCTTTTGCAACCATGCTGTGATATGCCGTGGGAACGGCGGTGAAATCATAGCCGTAATAGATGTAGTTTTCGTTATAGACCACAGTATAGTCGTCGGCACCCAGAGAGAAATCGGTTTCGCTGCCGTCTTTTGTAAGGCCGCAGCCCGCTGCGATACTGTCGCCTACGCACATATAGTATCTGTAAGGCTCATAGCTTCTGTCGGCCAGCGCCGGTGCGCAGAGCGCGAACACCATTACAAGCACGAGGACAAAGCTGAGTATACGTTTTGTATGTTTCATTTTATTCTCCTCCCCGCGCTGTCAGACAGCCTCGTTGACTTCGTTATTTTTGTTGTAATCGTCTGCAAGCTTGAGATAGTCGATCTTACCCATGCCGGTGTGAGGCATGGCATCGGTAAATATTATATCGTAGGGCTTTGCCGGTCCCTCCAGTTCCTGACGGCACATTTCATAAAGCTCGTTTTTGATCTGGAGCTGCTTTTCTATCGACTGCTCTTCCGTCTCGATAACGGCAAGCGTAAGCTGCCCCTGCGCATGGCCGGTGTCCTTTACGCCGACAACTGCGCAGCTTGATACCATTGGGTGATGGCCAAGAACGCTTTCGATGTGAGTGGGGAATATCTTATGGCCGTTAAAGAGCGTGATCATGCGCTTTATCCTGCCCTTTATGTACACAAAGCCGTCCTCATCCATGTGTCCGATATCGCCGCTGTGTACCCAGAAAGTACCGTCGGAGTGACGGACGATGACCTTTTCGGTCTCAGCCTTATTATTGAGGTAGCCAAGCATAATCGACGGACCGCTTATGCAGATCTCGCCCTCCTCGCCGTAGTCGAGCTCATTTGTCGTGCCCGGCTCGAAGATGCCGATGGTAGTGGTGAGAAGCGGATAGCCGACGGACAGGCTCTTGAAATTTCCGTTGCAGCAGCAGGATGCAGCCGAGGAGACCTCGCTCATACCGTAGCCCTGAGAAAGAGGATAGCGGCAGCCGCGGCTTTCAAGAAAGCTGTTGAGCTTTACCTCAAGGCCGGCGTTCATGGTGTCGCCGCCGCTTCCGGCGGTACGGAAAAAGCTGAGGTCAAAGCCCTTGGACATTTCCTTGCTGTTCATGAGCTTTTCATAATGTGCCGGAACGAGCAGCGTATGCTCGGGGCGGTACTTCTTGACATAGTAGCCGACCTTATCGGCGTTGAACTTCGGGATTATAACGACCTCGAGTCCGAGCGTGAGAGGCATATGCAGGCTCGATACGATGCCGTAGGATGAGAACATCGGAATGATGTTCATGAAGCGCTGGCCGCGCCTGTAGGACACGCCGCAGTGCTTGAAGTCGAAGGCGATGGCATTGAAGCCGTCATTCGACAGCATGACACCCTTGGGTGCGCCGGTCGTGCCGCCGGTGAGCGTTACGGCTGCGAGATCGTTCTCGCCGTACTCGACGGTCTCGGTCTCAACACCCTCTCCTGTCGCTGCAAACTGAGTCCATGTGAGAACGCTGCTGCTTGTCTCGATCTTCGGAGCGGGCATCTTGAACTGCTTGAGAAAACGGATGGATGCAGGCAGCGAGGTGTCGGCCGAGATAACGACTATCTTCTCAATGCCAGCCTCAGTAAGAGTATCCTTGAGCGCCTCATAGTACAGGTCGATGACGATGAATATCTTCGTTCCGGTCTGCTTAATGAAGCTCATTGCTCCCGCCGCGCTGGTTCTCGGGTCGATGACCAGAGGTGCGGCACCGATCTTGTTCAGACCGTACAGTGCGTAGACCATCTCGGGGATAGTAACGGTCGCGGCGGCGACGATATCGCCCTTTTTGATGCCGGCGGCCTTGAATGCTCCGGCGGCCCTGTCCGCTTCGTCGAGCAGCTTTCCGTAGCTGATCTTTTTGCCGAAGTAATTGAGTGCCGTGTCATCGAGTCCACCCTCGCTGCACTCGCGCAGATGACGGTAAATTGTGTTCTCCGGCATGGACGCTTCCCTCGCCTCTTCCGTAAAGAATCTCAGCCAAGGCTTTTCGATTGACGGCTTTAACAGTTTGCACATAGTTCTTCCTCCTTGCTTTGTGCTGAACTTTTCGCTCGGTTTTGTCTAATCATAAACTTATCTCGTCTTTTTGTCAACCACCATTTTATACTTTTCTTATGTTTTTATCCATCTTTGTACATTTTGCTGCTTTTTATCGTTAATTCTGTAGCGCTTTATACAAAATTGTTAATTAAGTATACAGTTGGACATTAATTGTTCATAAATATATTTTTGAACTTTTTTCAAATTTTCTCTTGCATTTATTTTGAACTTAGGTTACAATTATACTACAAATATAAAATTAAACTTTTTTAATTCATTATTTAAAAATCTTTAAATTTTCAGGGGTGGAAATTATTAATGAGTACAAATAACAGAATGGTCGAAAAGTCAAAGAAGGCGATCAAGGATGCCCTTCTGGACATCATGTATGAAAAGGATTTCAAACAGATCACAGTCAACGAGCTTTTAAAGCGGGCAAATGTCAGCCGAGGCACCTTCTATGCACATTTTTCAAACCTTGAGGACGTGCGCCAGCAGCTTATAAACGATCTCTACGATCACGCGGACGCGATATTCGGTGATTACAAGGCCAGCGAGCTCGAGGAGGATCCGTACCCCATCATGCTGATGGCGGCGGAGATGATCGTCGCCAGCCGCGATCCGGCAAAGAGGCTGTTCAGATTTGTAAACGTATATGACCTCGGCATACATCTCAAAACATGGCTGACCAAATACATTCTGTCGGACGAGGAGCTTGTTGAGCGCTGGGGCGGCAAGTCAAAGGCCATGGTGTATGCCCGCTTCATCGCCGGCGGCACGATGCATGCCTATAACATGTGGATAGTTGACGACTTCGGCATATCCGCGGAGGAATTCGCGCAGACGCTGTCCAACATTCTCGTAAACGGCCTCAACGCTTTAAAGGCAAGCGAGGATAAGTAAAACACAAAAAGCAAAGGCACAGCCTCGGCTGTGCCTTTTACGGTTAAAAGGAGAATCATCATGAAAAAGATCGCCGTTATAAGCGGAGCATCCTCCGGCATGGGCAGAGAATTTGTATACGCAATAGATAAGGACATGGAGCTTGACGAACTGTGGGTCATCGCACGCCGTGAGGAGAGGCTTCTGGAGCTTCAGGCGCATGTAAGTGCAAGGATACGCCCCGTCGTGCTCGATCTTCTGGACAGAAGCAGCCTCGGCACCTTCAAGGCTCTGCTCGAGGCCGAAAAGCCCGAGGTCAGAGTGCTTGTGAATGCCGCAGGCTTCGGCCTTTTCGGAACCTATACCGAGATGGATATGGAAAAGCAGCTCGAGATAATAGACCTCAACGACCGTGCGCTGACCGGTATGACCTACATCACCCTTCCCTATATGCCGGATGGTGCGCAGATATACAACATGGGCTCAATGTCCTCGTTCCAGCCGGTACCGTATATAAACGTGTACGGCGCATCAAAGGCTTACGTTCTCAGTTTCTCAAAGGCGCTGCGCGTCGAGCTGTGTCAGAGGGACATCAGCGTAATGGCCGTCTGCCCCGGCTGGATACAGACGGAGTTTTTCAGCCATGCGATACACGACGACACCGTCAGCTACTTTAACCGCTACTACGGCCCCAAGGAGGTCGTTGAGAAGGCAGTAAAGGACATGCACCGCAATAAACCGGTTTCCATCCTCGGCCTGCCGGAGAGATTGCAGGTGCTTGGCGTTAAACTTCTGCCGACACGCTTTGTTCTGAAAACCTGGTGCAAACAGCAGAAAAAACCGTTTAAGTATTGATATTGCATGAAAAAATCCCATCCGGATGGATGGGATTTTTTCATGCCGAAAGTTTATATCAGTCGCCGAAGCAAGTGCCGATATCGCGTGCGACCTGAATGAGAGGATGGTCGGTAGGCAGAAATTTGGTCTTGCTGGCTGCCTCCTCAAGCGGGATGGACGTGATGTGTCCGTCCTTGATGGCGACCATGCGGCCGTACTGCTTATTGACGATGAGATCTGCCGCAGCTGCGCCGAACTGAGTGGCCAGCACGCGGTCATACGGGCACGGAGGGCCGCCGCGCTGATAATGCCCGGGAACGGTTACGCGAGCCTCCTGACCGATGGCAGCCTCGATCTGAGCCGCGATCTCGTAGGATATCGTCGAATGCCTCGACTGCTCGCGGCGCTTGCGGCTCTCCTCCTCCGTGAGTGCACGGTCGTGCACGCTCTTTGCGCCCTCGGCAACGGCGAGTATCGAAAAGCTCCTGCCGTGGCGGCGGCGATGGTCGATGGCCTTCACGATGCTGTCAATATTATATGGTATCTCGGGGATGAGGATGATATCCGCGCCCGAAGCTATGCCTGCGTGCAGCGTGAGCCACCCGGCATCGCGCCCCATGAGCTCGACAAGGAACACGCGGCTGTGCGATGAGGCGGTCGAGTGAATGTAATCAATGACGTTCGTTGCAACGTCAACGGCGCTCTGAAAGCCGAAGGTCGTATCCGTGCCCCAGATATCGTTGTCTATGGTCTTGGGCAGGGTAACGACGTTCATGCCGGCATCCATAAGGAGCTTTGCGCTTTTCTGCGTACCGTTGCCGCCCATGACGACGAGACAGTCGAGATTGAGCTTATTATATGTGTCCTTCATCGCAGGGATGAGGCTGTTGCCGTTGTCGTCAACGATGTCCTTTCCCGGGATATAGCGCTGGCGCGAGGTGCCGAGGATCGTTCCGCCCTGAGTGAGGATGCCGGAAAAATCCTTGGGCTCCATGAATTTATAGTCGCCGTCCACGAGGCCTCGGTAGCCGTCGTACATGCCGAATATCTCGAGATTTTCGATCTTGTTGTGCAGTGCCTTGCCGATGCCGCGCATAGCGGCATTGAGGCCCTGACAGTCGCCGCCCGAGGTCACAAGCGCGACTCTGGTTATATTCTTCAAGCTGAACCCCTCTTTTGCTTCTAAGATTAATTTTACATTAATATTTTAAAGCAATCTAAATAAAAGTCAATCGTGAATTATACCGAAATCAAAACGGGAGCTTGTGCTTTAAGCTCCCGTATTTGTCTATTTTGCACTTTTGATGTAGTCTATATACTCCGGAATATGATCATAAAAGTCGCTGTTTCCGTGGCAATAGACCTCCAAGACCTTGTTATCCGATCTTACGATCAATTGGTTCAGTCCATACACATCACTGCTGCCGCCTCTTTTATAGTATTGCCAGAACACCTCCGCTCCGTCTTCTTCATACTCCTCCTGACGATAGTATGGGAAATTTCCTCCCTCATATCCCATGAGCCTTGCTCTTGATATCTCATTCATGCTGATGAGGATAGTATGGTCGTAGTACTCCTTGACGTAATCCATGCGTTTGGAGGCATAGTCCTTTGCGATCAGCTCCGTGGGAGCTTCGTAATAATCCACATTATAGTACAGGATATCGGCCAATTTCCCGTCTGAGTTTCTCAGGTTTTTTTCCTGATGCAGTTCGATATGCTTTACCAGAAATGCGTCTGCCGTCTCGAAGCAGTCCATATCTCTGTCATAAGTGCCGATCTGTATGATCTCCTCAGCCGTGGGGATACCGATGGCGGATACGTCATCGGGCAGAAGTCTCATGTTCGGCGCCGTTACGGGGCATAACCAATGCGTGATCCACACGATGGCAAGAGGCAGGCCTATTGCGGTGATCACATATCTGGCCATTGCCCGTGAGCTATGCTCTTCGGCCTGAGGTACGTTCTCTGCCGCAAACCTTCTGTGCCTTCGGTGTATCGAAAACTGCACGGTCGCTTCCGCAAGCAGGAGCAGCGACATGATGATAACGAGCACCGCATATGAGGCCTTGATGTTCAGCCAAAAGTGCAGCATATCTCCGCCGCAGTACTCCCACATTGTTCCCAAAAACGGCGTAAGCTGCGTGCACAGAGCCATGACAAGAAAGACAACGGCCATGAATAAATGCTCTCCGGCAAGCTTTTTGAGCGGCTTGATCAAAAGCTCGCGGTCTGTGTATATCTCCGGCGCATCGGGATCGTCGGTGCAGACGACAACGAGGTTGCTGTTGTAATCGCCGATGACCTGCCAGCCGCTGTGCTCGTACAGCTCCTTTTTCTCATCGGGAATGTCGCAGGCCACGACATCGCAGAAATCGAGGCGGTAGCGCATTTTCTTCGGCTCGCCCTTTTCAAATTTTGCAAACAGCAGGCCGTTTTCTTTGAAAAACAAGCCTTTTTCCGCCATGTTCTCCAGCCAGCTCTGTATGGCCGGAAAATCACCCGAACAGAACGGTACTATGCGTCTAACATATTTGCTCATCTTTTTCCGCCTCCTTTGCGTCGTCAAGGCACTGTCTGAGCCGCGTAAGCTCATCCTCATATGCCTTCTTCCCTGCCGGCGTGAGCTCATAGAGCTTGCGTTTGCCCTCAACGCCGACATACTTTATAAGTCCCTCCTGTTCAAACTCCGAAAGCAGCGCGTACAGCGTGCCCGGTCCGAGCTTTACCCGCTCCGCGCTGCGGCGAGCGATGCAGTCGCTTATATCGATGCCGCATTTCTGACCGTCTAGCAGCGACATAAGCAGGTAAAACATCGGCTCTGTCAATGTTGAAAACTTTTTCCTTGCCATCGGCTCACCTCCTATATCTGTGTGTCAAAAAAGTCTGTGGCTTTTTTGCACGCTTCAAAAAGCGCCACATTTTTTGTGAAGCCTGCGCTTCACGAAAAATCTCGCTATGCTCGTCAAAAAGTCCGTACCGGACGTTTTTGATGGCTATAATCCAATTTGAGGCGGGCCTTGCCCCCTCACGCTCCCCCGCTGCGCGGATATCTTTCCTCAGCAGCATAGTTTTTTGACAGTCTCCTATATATTGATATATCGAATATCGATGTTAAGCTCAGTATATATCGAATATCGATATTTGTCAAGCTTGTTTTTTCCTTGACTAAATACATTATGTATATTAAAATGTGTACATCTAACGTTGGGAGGAATTACAACATATGGATGCAATAAAAAATGCATATTATCGCTCGTTCCAGGCCGTTTTCAACGTCGGCGCCCGCGCGCTGCCATGGCACAAGCCGAAGGTCATCGAGGGTGCAGGCTCTCTGAAAAAGTGTGCCAAGCTTTTTAAAAGAAAGCGCGTTAAGAAGGTAATGATCGTAACGGGCCGCACGGTCGGCAAGACGATCGCTCCTATTGCAAAGGCTGCGCTCGATAAGGCCGGTATAGCCTATGAGCATTATTCCGATGTGTCGGCAAACCCGACCGTCACGGTCGTAGACGAGATACAGAAGCTGTACCTTGAGACGGGCTGCCAGGGCTTTCTCGCCATCGGCGGCGGCTCTCCGATGGACGCCGCAAAGGGTGCGGCCGCAAGAGTCGTGCATCCCGATACGCCGGTAAACAAAATGGCGGGCCTTCTGCGCGTAAGACATAAGATCCCCACATTCGTCGCCGTTCCTACGACGGCAGGCACCGGCTCCGAGACGACGATCGCAGCCGTCATCACCGATCCTGAGACGCATCATAAGTACGCGATCATGGATCTGTGCCTTATCCCGAAGTACGCGATACTCGACCCCGAGCTCACGCGTGATCTTCCGCAGAAGACGACCTCCACGACCGGCATGGACGCTCTGACCCACGCGGTCGAGGCCTACGTCTGCTGGACGTACAACACCAAGGAGTCCCTGCGGCTTGCCGAAGAAGCCACTGTTGCAATATTCAAGTACCTTGAGCGCGCATACAACAACGGCAACGATATGGAAGCCCGTCAGCAGATGCTCACTGCGGCATTCAAGGCAGGCTTTGCATTCACCCGCGCCGGTGTCGGCAACGTGCACGCGATAGCGCATACGCTCGGCGGACTGTACAATACTCCGCACGGACTTGCAAACGCCGTCATTCTCCCGATCGTCCTTGAGGACTACGGCGAAGTTGTTTACGAAAAGCTCGCGCATCTGGCCGAGCTCACCGGGGTCAAGACCACCGGCAGCGACGAGGAAAAGGCCAAGGCCTTCATAGCAGAGATACGCGCCATGAACAAGCGCATGAACATTCCCTCCGGCTTTGATTTCATCAAGGAAAAGGACATCCATCAGATGTGCGTCTGGGCAATGGAGGAGGCAAACCCCGTCTACCCCGTTCCCGTTATCTACAACGAGGCACGCTTCACAAAGGTCATTCGCCGCATAATCGCGGAAGCCTGATACACTCAATAACCGCCGCCAGTACCGGCGGCGGTTATTTTTTTCTATTACAATTACAGAGGTAAGTTATGGAGCTTCTATACGCACTTGAAAAAATACGCACTCCGTTTCTCGATACGGTGATGGGACTGGTAACAAATCTCGGCGGCGAGGCCGTGTTCATTGCGGCGGCAATAATCGTTTTCTGGTGCCTGAACAAAAACTGCGGGTACTACATGATGACGGTCGGCTTTGCTGGTACCATCGTAAACCAGTTTCTCAAGCTCTGGTTCCGCATCCCGCGCCCATGGGTCAAGGACCCGAACTTCACCATCGTAGAAAGCGCCCGCGCAGAGGCAACCGGTTACTCCTTCCCCAGCGGGCACACGCAGAACGCTTTTGCCGTATTCGGCGCACCGGCAAGGTTTTATAAAAACCTCGCGCTGCGGATAGCTTTTGTGCTGCTGATCGCACTGACGGCATTTTCGCGCATGTATGTCGGCGTTCACACACCGCTTGATGTCGGCGTGTCGCTCATCGTCGGAACCGTGCTCGTTTTCGTTGTATATCCGTTCTTCAGAGATATGGACGGAAACCCGAAAAGGGTTTACATAATATTCGCAATGTTTATCGCTGCGGCAGCGGCCTTCGTCGCCTTTGTCGAGCTTTATGACTTCCCTGCCGACATTGATCCCGACAACTACGCGGAGGGGCTCAAGAATGCATACATGATGCTGTTCTGCGCCGTCGGGCTGCTGCTGACATTTTATATCGACAGGAAATACGTCCGCTTCCCGACGCAGGCGGTATGGTGGGCGCAGATAATAAAGGTCGTCCTCGGTCTGGGTATACTGCTTGCACTCAAGGCGGTGCTCAAGGCTCCGCTGCTCGCGCTCTTCGGCGGACACAGCGCGGCACACGGCGTGCGCTATTTCATCGTCATCCTCTTTGCCGGCATCGTCTGGCCGATGACCTTCAAATACTTCGCAAAGCTCGGTAAATAAGCAAAAAATTCTCTCCCCCGTACATTTGACAAGGGAGAGAATTTTTTTATCCGAACAGGCTTATTCTTACTGTGTAGGTGACGGTTTTGCCGTCGTAGGTGACGGTCGCATCGCGGTTACCGAGGCCTGTCATGTCGCACTCGACCGTGTATTCGTCGGGGTCGGTTATGCGCTTTGCCGAGCCGTTATTGTAATAGGCTCTGAGCACAAGTCCCGTCGTGTCAAGCTCCTCGCCGACGGTGTAAACGGTTTTTACCGGCATCTCCTCGATCGTCAGCTCCGTCACCTTGGGGCGCTCGACGAGAACGGTGCACTGTGCGTATACCTCCATCTTATCCTTGACATAGACCATGACCGTTGCCGAGCCCTCGCTCACGGCCTTGAGTTTGCCGTCCTGCGATACGGTGACAATTGACGTGTCGCTGCTCTTCCAGACATACTCAGGCTCCTCCTGACCGGCGCTCGGCTCCGGCGTGCAGCTGACCTTGAGCTGCGCTTCGTCCTCAACGGTGAGCGTAAGGCTCGGTGAGCTGAGCATCACGGATTTTACATCGAGCTTTTCCGGCTCCGGTGTCGCCGTAGGCGTGGGCTGAACGGTTTCCTCGGGCTTATCGTTCCCACCGCCGCTGTTATTGCCCGACAGCGCGAAAACGATGATTGCCGTCGCCATTGCCGCAAGGATCAGGACCAGTGCAAGTATATAACCGAACATGGACTTTTTGGGCTTTGCTTCCTGCTCCGCCTGTCTGGGCGGGGCTTTTTTTGTCTGCTCAGTCTCCGGGCGCGGCTTGGGCTTAGGCTTGGGCTGCGGCCGAGGCTCGCGCGGCGTTTCAGGTATGTACTCCGGGCGCGGGTCTGCCTTGAAGTCCTCGCGCACGGTAGCTTCGTCGCTGCCGTAGGATACCTGCACGGGTTCGGCCTCAGACTTGCCGGACGCCGCAAGCGCAAGTGCACGCTTGAGCTCCGCGGGGCCTGCGTAGCGGTCGGCTATCTTATAGCTGCACGCGGTCATGACCACCTTTTTGAGCGCCGCGCTGCCGTTTTTCGGCTGAGGCAGGCTCTCGCCGCGAAAACGCCGTATCTGTGCGTCGCTTATCTGCTCTGCCGTCGGAGTCTGGGGCGGCATCGGAAGAAACGGCCCGCGCCGCTCGTTTAAAAGCCAGTAGAGCACCATACCGAGCGAGTATATGTCCACCCTGTCGTCATAGCCCTTGCCCTTATATACCTCGGGCGCCATGTACGAATACGTTCCGACCTTATCTGCCGAGGTGCGGATGGTCGAGGCCTTGGCTACGCCGAAGTCGCCGAGCTTGAACACTCCGTAGCGGCTGACAAAAATGTTCTGCGGCTTGATATCGCGGTGGATTATATTATTCTCGCGGCACTGCTCGAGCGCGGAGCACATATCGCTGCCGAGCTTTATAACGTTCTCGACCGTCATGCCGTTTTCACGGACATAGTCCGGCAGTGACTGCAAAAGCTCCATGCGGATGTAGATATCCCAGCCGAGATCGTTCTCGTGCGGGATTATCATCTGATCCTCGCAGTTTACGATGTTCGGGTGTCCGCGCAGATTGCCGAGCAGGCGGTATTCGCTGCTGATCTCCTCGACCTTTTCACGCAGCTTCGCGCGCATGGCAAACTCGCTCATCGTGCCGAGCATTTCGTCGTACTCCTTCTGAGTACCGGGAACGCTTATCACCTTGAGCGCACAGTGGAAGTCGCCGCCGTATTCGTCTTTTTTCTTTACCTCATACACCTTGCCGGAGCTGCCGCTGCCTATGCAGCGCACTATCTCCCAGCCTGGCAGCGATGATTGCAAATTCTCCATATCATGCATCCCTGACAATTTGTTGATTAGTCACCTTTAAATATAATATATTCTCTTTCTCTTGTCAAATTACTCTATTGATTTAAGCGCACCGGCCATGTCGATATTGTCTATCCTTCGGCGCATGATGGCATTTACTATGGCTGCGAACACAAAGGTTATGACGATCGACACCGCAAAGCTCAGGAAGCTTATATGGGGCTTGAAATACATCATATCGACCTTGATCGCATTCATGACAAAGGCGTGCAGCGCAACACCGAGGCCGAGACCGAACACGGCACCCGCTCCCGTAAGAATAAGATTTTCGCGGAAAACATACTGCGCAGCCTCCTTCGGGTAGAAGCCGAGCACCTTAATCGTAGCTATCTCGCGTATGCGCTCTGAAATGTTGATGTTCGTAAGGTTATACAGCACTATAAAGGCCAGAAGTCCGGCGCAGAGGATTATAGCCGCGACGACGACCAGAAGGCCGTCCATCATGCTGCTCATGCGCTCTTTCGTATCGACGCTCAGGGTAACGCCTCTGACGCCGTCAACATCGTTGGCTATTGCAGCGGCACATGCGCTCACATCCTCCCCTTCCGGTGCGTTTGCAAGCGCAGACTTGTAAACCGGCTCTTCGCCGAGCTGAGACTCATAGGTCTCGGGCGAAATGAACACAAAGCTGTCCACATAGTTGTCAAACAGTGCGCTTACCTTTACGGTGAGCTCCTTTTTTTCGGCCGTTGTGAGCTTTATCTCGTCGCCGACCTCGACACCGCCGAGCTGACGGGCGAGGTTATAGTTTATCGCAGCCTCGTTTATGCCGGGATAGTCGATGGGAACACCGTCATAGCTGAGATCCATGAACTTACAAAGGCCCTTGCCGTCGGACACGGTGAGCGTCGCGGTTTTCATGGCGCTGCCGCCGTTGATCTCCGCAAGGCCGCGATAGAGGAATATCGCATCCTTCACGTTATCGCCCGCGTCGCGGAAAAATATCTTCTGCTCCTCTTCGTTCATGTCATAGGCCATGGTGAGCTCATAATCGTAGAGGATTATATCATCATACTGCCGCGTTACGACGTTTTGTATCGTATCGTTGAGGCCGAGCGCGGTCAAGACGAGCGCCGTGCAGCCTCCGATGCCGAGGAGCATCATGAATATACGCTTTTTATAGCGCATGATGTTTCGCGCAGAGACCTTCTGCATGAAGCTCATATCGTTCCACACGGTCGGTATGCGCTCGAGCAGTATTCTCTTTCCCGCCTCGGGAGCCTTGGGCCGGATAAGCTCGGCCGGCACGCTTCTGAGCTCCTTTGCGCAGCAGTACCAGGTTACGAGCACCGTAACACCGAGGTTTGCCGCCGTTATGCCCAGTGCCAGCGGCCAGTCCATCGTGAAGGTAAGGCCGGAGAGGTTGTATATAAGTCCGTAGCCGAACCACACGATAGCCGGAAAAGCTATGCTTCCGACAGCTATGCCGAACACGCAGCCGAGTACGGTGGCGCTGCCGGAATAGAGCATGTATTTGCTCATAATGGCGCCCGAGGAATAGCCGAGTGCCTTCATGATGCCTATCTGCGTGCGCTGATCGTCTATCATCCTCGTCATGGTCGTAAGGCAGACGAGGGCCGCAACGAGGAAGAAAAACACCGGGAACACCGCCGCGACGCTCTGCACGACGTTCGTATCGCTCTCGAAGCAGACATAGCCTGCGTTGGTATCGCGGTCGAGTACATATGTATCGGCATGGTTTATGTTTTTTATCTGCTTTTCGGCGGCATCGAGCTCAGCTGCGCCTTTGTCGAGCTCTGCTTTTGCGCTGTCAAGCTGAGCCTTGCCGGATGCAAGCTCCTGTTCGGCTTCGGCAAAGCCCCGCTCCGCCTCAGCCTTACCCTGCTCGTACTGCTCTTTAGCCTCCTCGAGCTGTGCGCCTCCGTTTTTTATCATCTCGCGCGCCTGATCGATCTGCGCCTGTCCCTCCGCTATCTGTGCATAGCCGGAGTCGAGCTGCGCCTTAGCGTCCTCAAGCTGCTTTCGGTACGGCTCAAGCTCTGCATCGACGGATGCGCGTTTTTCCTTGTGAGCTTCAAGGCGCTCATTGCACAGTGCTATCTCGCCGTTCAAGACGCTTATGCGATTATTTGCCGTTTCTATTCTGCGCTCTATGAGCCTTGCCCTCAGGTTCTCGCCGTTTGCCTGAGCCTCGGCAAGCTCGGCATTGAGCTGCTCTATCTCGGCATTTTTTTCGGCAATATCGCTCTGCTTTTCGCTGATGCGGTTTTCGTAGTAAGCTATCTGCTCGTCCACGGCGCCGTAAGCCAGCGCCGCGCGGACATTGAACTGGCGCAGGCCGGATTCATACTCGGCCTGTCCCTTATCAAGCTCAGCCTTGGCAGCATCGAGCTCCGCCTGCTTCTGATCGATAACGGAGGAGTCAGCCATCATGCTCTCGGCCTGTTCGATCTGCTTGCGCGCCTTCTCAAGTTCGGCCTCCGTCTCGCTTTTTTTCTGCATATATGCGGCATAGCCGCTGTCATACTCCGCCTTGGCAGCGTCGTACTGCGCCTTGCCTTCCTCGTACTGTGCCTTGGCATCGTCAAGCTGCGACATTGCGTCGTCTATGATGCCGTCGCGTCGCACGACCGCACGCTCGGCCATGAGCTTTTCGAGCGGCTCGACGTATTTTTCGCAGCTCTTCTCGTACTCATCAGAATACACATAGCCCCCGGTATCGACGCAGACATAGATATCGGTATAATAATCCGTCGAAAAGCCGCCTGACGGAATATAGATATAACCCTTGACGCTGCCGTTTCCGAGCGTGCTTGAGCCGCGCTCCATGTTGATGTACAAGACGCTGTCGGCAAGACCGACGATCGTATATTCATCGTAAGCAAATGTATCAAAGGTCTGCTCGCTGTTATCCTCCGACAGCTTCACTGTGCTGCCTATATCGTCCTCGGAGTAGAGGTTGGGGTCTGCAAGACACTCGTCCGCCTTTTCGGGCATACGTCCGGACTTGAGTTCAATGAGGTTTATCTCCTCAGGTATGCTCTGCGCCATCATGATGAGATTATCTTCATCGGACGTATTGAACAGAAAATCCGCTCCGACGGCTCCCTCGGCAAGCGTAATGCCGCTGAGCTTTCTGACCTCGGCAAGATCATCGTCGGTAAGGCCGAGGGTGGACACGAGCCGGAAATCGTAAAAATGCGTTCTGTGCGTATAATTATTGTACGTCTCCAGAAAATCCGGCCGCGAGAGTCTGAGCCCGACAAACAGACCCGCCCCGAGCGCAATGATCGCAAAGATCGCAAGATAGCGCCCGAGGCTGTTTTTTATTTCTCTTGTTGTCAGCTTTACGGTAGATCTGTTCATCTGCTTACCACTCAATATCTTCGATGGGTATGGGGTGCTCATTTCGCTTCACATCGGTGACGATGCCGCTTTTGACGGATACGACTCTGTCCGCCATTGCCGTGAGCGCGTGGTTGTGCGTTATGATAACAACAGTCATGCCGTTTTTGCGGCTGCAATCCTGCAAAAGCTGCAAAACCGCCTTGCCCGTATTGTAATCGAGAGCGCCGGTGGGCTCATCGCACAGCAAAAGCTTGGGGTTCTTGGCCAGCGCACGCGCTATCGCAACGCGCTGCTGCTCGCCGCCGGACAGCTGCGCCGGAAAGTTCTGCGCCCTGTCGTGCAGTCCGACAAGGTCTATTACCTCGGCGGCATCCATGGGGTTTTTGCATATCTGCGCTGCAAGCTCGACGTTTTCAATGGCCGTCAAATTCTGCACGAGGTTATAAAACTGAAAGACAAAGCCCACATCATAGCGGCGGTAGGTCGTAAGCTGCATGGCGTTATATGAAGATATCTCCTCCCCGTCGAGAACGACGCGGCCTGAGCTCAGACTGTCCATGCCGCCGAGGATGTTCAGAAGCGTGGTTTTACCCGCTCCGGAAGCGCCGACAATGACGCAGATCTCGCCCTTTTCGATCTCGAACGTCGCGTCCTTCAGGGCTTCAATATTCACCTCGCCCATGTGATAGGTCTTTTTAACATGCTCAAATATAACGTACGCCATATTCTGTCCGCCTTATCGCAATATATTAGATATATTATACTAAACGTCTAAACTGATTGCAATAAAAAACCGCGGTCTCCCGCGGTTTTTTACGATTTGTTAAACTGATCAGATACGGCTGAGCACAACGCAGACCTGCTCACGGGTCGCGGAAGCTTTCGGGTGATAGCTGTAGCTTCCGTCGCCGTTTTCATAGCCGTTTATTATGTCTGCGCGCTGGAGCGCAGCAACGCTGGGGACTGCATACCGTGATATCTGTGAAGCGTCGGTAAAGCTCACGGCTGCCGTATCGTCGGAGAGCTTTATTCCCGCATACTCGGCATAGCGGCAGATTATTGCGGCCATCTGCTCACGGGTGATATTGTCGTTGGGCTTGAAGGTCGTCTCGTTTAATCCGTAGACAATGCCGTTATCGGCGGCCCACTCGATGTACGGTGCAAAAACGCTCTTATTGCTGACGTCATTAAAGCGGCACTTTGAGTACGAGCCGGCATCAACACCGTCAAGGCAGGCAAGCATTTTTACAAACTCGGCTCGGGTTACTGCGCCGGTCGGATCAAATACCGTATCCGAGCGGCCGTTTACAACGCCGAGCTGATACATCTTAAGAATGGCGTCATAAGACCAGCGGTCGCAGCTGACGTCCTCAAAGGGCAGCGTATCCTCGCTTATCGTATCATCGGACTTATCGCTGCTCTTGCCGTAGGTGCTTGTCACGCGGCTTATAAGCTCCATGTACAGGTGATGGGTATTAGACACGGTGTTTGAGAGTATGCCGCCGACAATGCTCAGGTGGTCATACGGCTGCGTTGGCAGAACATTCCATATGCCGCTTGCATAGTCCTCGTTATTGTAGCCGTCGCAGATGACGAAGGCTTTGCTGCCGTCGGCATTGACGCATTGGAGCTTGCTGTTGACGGGATACAGGCCTGATACGACATTCACCATGCCGTCGTTTGGCAGCCATGTTCTGTCGATGTAAACGCCGCCCGCGGTGTACTCGTCATAGTACTTTCCGATCATTGCCGCAAAGGGCTTGAGAAGCACGAACACAGAAGTGTCGGGGATTTCGTTTCCACTGACGGCGCTTGGATGCGTCGCGTCGCCGCAGACGGAGAAGTAATAGACATTGTCCTGCATCTCTATGCCGTCGTTTATCTTCAGTGCGTTATCGATGGTCAGATCGTAGATCGCGTTGTCGTTGTGGCTCATGAAGTCGCTGCTGTTGAGAACGCGGACGAGATACTGAAGGTCAGTCTCGTCGTCCTGACGGTAGATGCCGAAATGTTCGAGCTGAAGATCGTACACGCCCTTTAGCTTGGTAAGGCCGAGGGATGCGCCGAAATTATAGATAAAATCGGTTACGACCTTGGTGGAGATGTCGCAGGTCTCGATAAAGGTAGTTCCGTTATGCGGAGCCGCGACTGCCGTAAGGGAATACACCCAGCTGCCCTTGCCGCCCGTAAACAGAGGCGATACCTCGGTTCCGGCAGCCTCGGCTGCCGCTACTTCCTCCGCGCTGCCGTTTGCCAGCAGTTCAAGGAACAGGCGCGTCGTTGCGCCGCCGAAGCTGTGTCCAATGAGGTTGACTTTCTTCTCGGCACTCCATCCCTCGAACAGAGGCTGCTCATAGGTGATGCCGTAGCGGTCATGTCCCTTTTCGGCAGAGTGCGCCGCACCGTAATCGACCGTTGTGCCGGTCAGCTGAGCGTAGAGCTCGCAGGCTCTGTCCCATGCGCCTGAGAGCGGCCCTACCTGAGCGGCATAGCTCTCGTAGCCCTTGCTCGTCAGGTAATTCATAAGGTTGCCCGTCGTCATGCCCCAGTACGGCACGATCGGGTCGAGCATTGATCTGTCGCCCCAGCCCATAAGGCCGTGGACAAATACGAAGGGATAGTCGTCCTCCGCCTTTGCGTTATCGGCCGATGCCGCTATGGGTATCAGGCTGCAAAGCAGCAGCACCGCAAGCATCAGGCTAAGTATCTTTTTTGATTTTTTCATTGTTCTCCTCCTTAAAACTTCCTCCGTTTAATGTATATACACCATATATTGATATTACCATATTATGATGTGCCGGTCAACAGAACGCGCACTTTTTGAACTCGGTGTACTTTAACTCTTGCATATTTGAGCGCCATGGTGTAAAATAAAATACAGTGCAGAAAATGCGGATGTCGTCTAATGGCAGGGCCCCAGCTTCCCAAGCTGGCGACGCGGGTTCGATTCCCGTCATCCGCTCCATTAATTTGCAAATCCCGTAGTCGTTGAAACTACGGGATTTTCTTTGTTTATCAATGCTTTGCGGATTTTTACGTTATGCATTTTTCAATCATGTAATATATTTTTTACGCAAAAATATACCGTTTAACTCTGTTTTTTATATTATCCGTATATCCATGCGTTCGGCAGATAACGGCAGGTTATCGCTGTATTCGAGCACTTTGTTACATACTCGCCATCGTACCACATGACTGCGCTCGTGCCGCCGTCCATATTCATTGCCTGATACGCATCGTAGCCCATGAGTATCTCGGTGCATTCCGGCAGTCCGACGCCGAGCGAGCGTCCGACAAGACGTCCCTCAATGACAAGCATCATAACGTCGCCGTCCTTTGACTGGGCGATCATCGCGCGCGGCTGGATTGAGCGGAAGCCCGACTGCTGGTCAATAAGCGCCTCACCGTCTATTATGAGCGCAGGCTGGAACTCGACAGCGTCTCTTACGTCGGAGCTGATGCTCGTGTCGGCATCGACAATGTACATCTTATTGTCGGTTCTGAACTCTACGCGCTTTCTGCCGTAGGTGACATGATAACCGTACTCCTTGCCCTCGCAGATTGCAAGGCCGTCCACCGTGCCGCCGGTGCCGACGCCCTCGGGGTCGTAAAAGCCGCTGGCGTTCATACCGAGTATGCCGTTGCAGCGCGGCACAAAGCTCTCAAGGAATTCTCCGTAAGCCCCTATATGCTCGGCGGCGCAGCAGCGCACCTTGGATGCATCCTTGACAATGGCCAGGACTCCCTGATAGCCCGAGCCTTTTACGCGCACAAGCAGCACGCCCTCCTTGGCGTTAACAGCAAGCACCTGGTCGCCCTGCTTGGTCTTGATCGTAGTCCCCTCGTCGTCAAGGCCGGCTTCATTTATGTCGATGGTCATGAGCGAAGACTTGTCATACTCCGGATGATCCTTGAGATATGCTTCAAACGAGTCCTTGTCTATCTCGTCGAAGAGCTCGTAAAAGCTGTTGTCGTCCTTTTCCTCAACGGTGTGGGTCCACTTGCTTTCAATGCCCTTCTGCTCGTCATTTGCAGCATTGACTCTGCTCATGACGTCGTTGATCATGTCCTCCGGGAAGAAGAGCTCGGCAAGCCACTGGTGGCTCATGGTCTGCATCGCCGTTTCAATATACGCCTCGCGCAGATTTTTGATGGCGGGGATATTTGTGTATACGACGAAAGCATAAAGACCCGCGATAAGCGCGATTATGCTGAAGAATATGATAAAGCCCTTTTTGCGCTTAGCGCCTTTCTTTTTCTTGTTTACCTTGCGCGGCTTCTCGTCGGCCGCAGCAGCCGCTGTGAACTCGCGCACCGGCTCTGGGCGAACATATACACGTTGCTCGGGCTCCTTCCTCTGAGCGGGCATTGCCGCTCTTGCGGAAGAAACCGTATTTCTTGTAGATTTGGAACTGAATATCTTTATGGTAGTTCACTTCTTTCTGTTCGGGTAGCGTTTTGACGTCAGGACTGTGAAAAAGGTTCCGTCCCGGCGGATAAAATTTTAAAAGCCCTCGAAAAGATTTATCTGCGAGCTCTCAGGCATCTGACCGAACGCACCCATACGGCGCAGCACATCGAGGTGGGTCGTACTGACCTTGGGGCAGGCGGCGCTGACCTCCTCGACGGATATGTAGGTCTGACCGTTCTTTGTGCAGTTTTCAAGGTCAACGGCTGCCGTTTCGCCCAGACCGGCTATCGCAACAAAAGGCGGACGCAGCCTGCCGTCATCGGTTATCTTGAACTTTGTGGCGCTCGATTCGTAAAGGTCGATGGGCGCAAACTCAAAGCCGCGCATATAAAACTCGTAGACCGATTCAAGAGTCGTAAGTATGCTGTCCTCGTTCGCGGTAGCATCGTCTTTTTGACGCAGATCATATATCTTTTTGCGCACTTCGTCAAGCCCGGCCGTCATCATTTCAGCGTCAAAGCTGTTTTTCTGACTGCGGCGGTAAAAATACGCGCTGTAAAATGCCAGCGGCTCATGCACCTTGAACCACGCTATGCGGAAGGCCATCATGACGTATGCAACGGCGTGGGCCTTCGGGAAGAGATATGCTATCTTGCGGCAGGATTCAATATACCACTCGGGCACGTCGAGCGTGCGCATCTGCGCCTCGGCGTCCCCCGGGAACTCGCCGCTTTTCTTCACCTTGCCCTTACGCACGGCCTCCATGGTCTTGAACGCAAGCGAGGGCTCCATGCCCTTTTGTATAAGATAGAGCATGATATCGTCACGGCAGCCCACGGTCTCATTAACGGTCGCAATGCCGTTTACTATAAGGTCGCGGATATTTCCCGCCCAGACGTCGGTTCCGTGCGAGAAGCCGGACAGGCGCACAAGCGTATCAAACTGCGTGGGCTGCGTATCGACAAGCATCTGGCGCGTAAAGCCGGTGCCGAATTCGGGTATGCCTATACTGCCGGTCTTGCCTATGATATCGTCATCGTCCGGAAGTCCCAGAACGGTCGGTGTCGTGAATATCTTCATGGTATCGGGATCGGAAAGCAGTATCTCACGCGCGTTGACGCCCGTTGCATCCTCGAGCATGCGGATCATGGTCGGGTCATCGTGCCCCAGCTCGTCAAGCTTCAGGAGATTTGATTCCATGCAGTGATATTCAAAATGCGTTGTTACTATGCCGCTCTTGGGATCGTCGGCCGGATGCTGCACGGGGCAGAAGTCTGTAACGTCCATGTCCTGCGGTATGACGACAAGGCCGCCGGGGTGCTGACCTGTCGTGCGCTTAACGCCGACAAGGCCCTTTGCAAGGCGGTTTTCCTCGACCTTCGTTACCTTTATGCCGCGCTCCTCGAGGTATTTTTTAACGTAGCCGTATGCTGTTTTTTCGGCAAGAGTTCCGATCGTTCCCGCTCGGAAAACGTGGTCCGAGCCGAACAGCTCTTCCGTGTATTTATGTGCCTGCGCCTGGTACTCGCCGGAGAAGTTGAGGTCGATATCAGGCGTTTTTTCATTGCCGGGGAAACCGAGGAAGGTTTCAAACGGTATATCAAAGCCGTCCTGCCGCATTAGCGTTCCGCACTGCGGGCAGTTTTTAGGCGGCATATCGGCGCCGCAGCCGTATGAGCCGTCGGTTATGAACTCCGAGTGTCTGCACTTTGGGCAGACATAGTGCGGAGGCAGCGAGTTAACCTCCGTAATGCCGGACATATACGCGACTATCGAGGAGCCGACGGAGCCTCTTGATCCGACAAGGTAGCCGTGCTCGAGAGAATTCTGAACGAGCTTCTGAGCCGACATATAGATAACGTCATAGTTATGGTCAAGTATCGTTTTGAGCTCCGTATCGACGCGGGTCTTTACGATCTCCGGAGGATCGTCGCCGTATATCTCCGTCATTCTTCCGTAGACGAGATCGCGCAGGTCACGCGCCGAGTTTTCGATCTTAGGCGGATAAAGATCCTTGGGCAGAAGCTCAATATCATCGACCATGTCGGCTATGGCGCGCGGATTTTTTATAACGACCTCACGCGCGGTCTCCTCGCCGAGATAGTCAAATTCCGCGAGCATCTCGTCGGTAGTACGGAAGAATATCGGACAGCCGCGGTCGGCATCGGAAAATTTCTTTGCCGCCTGAAGTATCTTGCGGTACTGCTCGTCCTCCGCGTCGAGAAAATGCACGTCGCTTGCTGCGATGACGGGCTTTCCGAGCTGCCTGCCTATATCGAGGATGCGGCGGTTATAGTCCTGAAGGACGCTTATATCACTGACAACGCCGTTATCGACGAGAAAGCCGTTGTTGCCCAGCGGCTGAATTTCAAGATAATCGTAAAACGACGCAATGCGCCGAAGCTCAGAGTCGCTCGCGCCGTGCATGACGGCACCGTACAGCTCGCCCATTCCGCAGGCAGAGCCTATGAGCAGTCCCTCGCGGTGCTTAACAAGCAGGCTCTTCGGCATTGTCGGGGTCTTGTAGAAGTATTTCAGATACGACTGCGAGACAAGCTCGTACAGGTTTTTAAGGCCGACCTTGTTCTTTACAAGCAGTATCATATGCCGCGACTTTGTGTGATCGGCCGGCTTTATGCGGGCATAGACCTCCTGAATGTCATTAACGGTCCTTGCCCCCTGTTTTTCAAGCATGGGCAGAAATCTTCCCATTATCCGCGCAACGACGAGCGCATCATCCGAGGCGCGGTGGTGGTTAAACTCCGGCAGGCTCAGGCGGTTTGAGACTATATCGAGCTTATGGCGCTTGAGGTCAGGCAGGAGCGCATGCGACAGCGCAAGCGTATCAATATAGACCGGCTCAAACTCAATACCGCTGCGCTGTGCCGCAGCCGACATGAAGCCGGTGTCAAAATCGGCATTGTGGGCGACTATCGGCCGGTCTCCGACAAATTGAAGGAAGCTCTTCATGGCCTCGGCCTCGCCCGGAGCGCCTTTGACGTCGCGGTCGGTTATGCCGGTCAGCTGGGTTATCTCTGCCGGTATGTGCATTCCGGGGTCAACGAAGGTATTGAAGGTCTCTTTTATCTCGCCTCCGGCGTATATAACGGCGCCTATCTCCGTCATGCGGTCGGAGCCTGCGTTGAGGCCCGTCGTCTCTATATCGAAGGCGACCATCTCGTCGTACATATCCCTGTCACTGCTGCCGTGCACGGCAAGGCTGCCGTCCATATCGTTCACAAAATAACATTCGCAGCCATAGATTATCTTGACACAGTGCTTCTTGCCGGCCTTCCACATGTCGGGGAAAGCCTGCAGGACGCCGTGATCCGTGACGGCTATTGCCGGATGACCCCAGTATGCTGCGCGTTTTACGATGGCAGCAGGGTCCGTGAGCGCATCAAGAGCGGAAAAACGCGTGTGCACATGCAGCTCAACGCGCTTTTCCTCTGCGTTATCGGGACGTATGTATTTCTTTCCGACGACGATATCCTTGGGCTCAAGGATTATATCCTCGTCATAGCGGCTGTATGTCACAAAGCCGTTTACTATGAGGTGGTCGCCGATATTTATCTTGTTTATTATCGACTGATCATCATCGGCGCGGAGGAATTTGACAACTCTTATCGAGCCGGTGAGATCGGTGATGTCAAAGCTCAGCATTGCGCCGTCGCGCTTTTTGAGCTTGCGGCTGGTGACCTCGAACACGTCGCCTTCTATGGCTATGCGGCCGGAGTCCTGATTGAGTTCGCCCATCGGCGTCGGAGATTTTTTTATGCCGTGTCCCATGAGCACCTTGCCGCTGCCGCCCGGGGCCGCCGCCGCTGCCGCAGCGGGTGCCGCGGTCTTTTTGAGCTCGGGACTGTCGGCAATTATATTCGTCCGCAGTCCGTAATCGGCATGCAGCGCGGCGCACACGGCATTGAGTTCAGCAGGTGCGGGAGTGCGCGCAAAATGCGCCCGAATGCTCATCGTTCCGGCTTCGAGGCTTATCTCAACATCGGTAACGTATGCTTTATCAAGGCCGCCGCAGCTTGAAGCGTGACCGGCAGCACCCGGAAATATATCGAGAAATGAAGTATGTTCGCTCAATTTAACTGTCCTTTTCTATGAGGTCTATGAGTGCGTCGCACAGGCGGTCATACGGATAGGTTCCCAGCACCTGACCGTGCTTGAACAGCAGGCCGCAGTCCTTGCCGCCGGCTATGCCGTAGTCGGCCTCTCTTGCTTCGCCCGGGCCGTTTACCACGCAGCCCATGACGGCGACGGTAATGTTCCTGTCTATACCTGAGATGCGCTTTTCGACCTCGTTTGCGAGCGATATGAGGTCTATATTCGTTCTGCCGCAGGTCGGGCAGGATACAAGTCGTATGCCCTGCCGCAGTCCGCAGGCCTTGAGTATCGCGCAGGCGGCCTTGACCTCCTCGACGGGGTCTGCCGTGAGCGATACGCGAACGGTGTCGCCTATTCCCTCGCACAGCAGAGTGCCTATGCCGACGGCCGACTGTATCGTTCCGTTCCACGCCGTTCCCGTTTCCGTCACGCCCACGTGCAGCGGGTACGGAAGTTCGCTTGATGCAAGGCGGTAGGCAGCCACGGTAAGGGGCACGGACGAGGATTTCATGGATACGCATATATCGTCAAAATCATATTTATTGAGAAGCTCTATATGCCTTTTTGCGCTCTCGAGCATCGCCTCGGGGCAGGGGTGACCGTATTTTTCAAGCAGAGACTTCTCAAGGCTGCCGGCATTCACGCCGATACGGATGGGGATACCGCGCTCACGGCAGGCCTCCGCCACCCTGCGGACATTTTCCTCGCTGCCGATATTGCCGGGATTTATACGTATCTTGTCTATCCCGCGCTCGGCTACGGCAAGCGCCAAGCGGTGGTCGAAATGGATATCGGCGACAAGCGGCATGTCCGTCAGGCGCTTTATCTCCGGTATGACCTCGGCTGCCGCCATATCGGGTATGGCAAGGCGCACGATATCGCAGCCGGCGGCGCGCAGCCGCTTTATCTGCCCGACCGTTGACGGCACATCGTGCGTCTTTGTATTGCACATCGACTGAATGGAGACGGGCGCAAGGGCGCCTATCTCCACACTGCCGGCTCTTATCTTCTTTGTCATCTTTCTCTGAAACATCATGCTCACCCCGTTATGAGTCTTGCTATGTCGTTATACATTATAAATACCATCAGAAGCAGCAGGAGCACCATGCCTCCGGCGTGGATGTAGCCCTCATACTTCGGATCGGGCTTTCTCCTGCTCACCGTCTCGTAAATGACGGTCACTATCAGGAAAAACACTCTGCCTCCGTCAAGCGCCGGAATGGGCAGCATATTCATGATGGCGAGGTTAATGGCGATGAATGCCGAGAAATACAGCATGCTGTACATTGCGTCGGCGGTGGTCTCGGCAGAGGAGCCGACGTCGTTCATCATATCGACGATGCCGACGGGACCCGCCATTTCGTCAACGCCGACGGCACCGTGGATCAGATCGCCGAGTCCAAGCCAGACAAGGCGCGAAAACTCCTTGGCGGTGTTCCAGATATATTCGAGCTCAACTCCGAAGGTCGCTTCCTCAACACCCCACACGAAGCCGAATTTGAGCCCCTGCTCGCTCTCGATAGTCGGAACGAGCTTCATGTCTTCAAACTCCACCTTCTGTCCGTCGCGGAGCATAACGATATCGTACACGCCGTCCCCCCGCTCAAGGAACATGGAAACGTCGCTTATAAGATATATTCTGTGTCCGTCGATACTGTAAAACTCGTCACCGGCCTGGAAGGTTTCGGGCGTATTATACCGGCAGCCGTCAAGAAAGCTGTCTATAACGGGTGCGCGGAAGGCCTGCGCTCCGCTGTACATGACGGCGATGAGCACAACGCCCAGCACGAAATTCATAAACGAGCCCGCGCACAGTATAACAAAGCGCTTCCAGAAGCCCTGATTGGGGAAGGCGCGCGGATCGGCCGACTCCTCATCCTCGCCCATGGCACAGAAGCCGCCTATGGGCAGGATACGCAGCGAATACTGTGTTTCGCCCATTTGTCTTTTGAATATTGCCGGACCCATGCCTATCGAAAACTCATCCACGCGGACCCCGCAGCATTTTGCCGCGGTAAAGTGTCCGAACTCGTGTATGGCGATAAGCACGCCGAACATTATTATTGCGATTACGATATACATTAGGAAAACTGCTCCCTGACAAATACTCTTGCCTGCTCGTCGGCGGCCAGCACGGCCTCAAGATCGGGCTCATTAACTATTTCTATGTTCTCGACCGCCTGCAAAGCACAGTCATATATCTGATTATAACCGAGGCGGCGGTTTAAGAACATTGCGACGGCGACCTCGTTTGCGGCGCTCATGATGCAGGGCGCTGTGCCGCCGCGGCGCGCGCAGTCCATGGCGAGCTTCAGACACGGTGTCTTTTCATAGTCGGGCGCTTCAAAGGTCATATCCTTCATTGCGTAGAAATCGAGACGCTCAAATGGCGACGCCTTACGCTCTGGATATGTCATTGCAAGCTGTATCGGCAGTCCCATATCGGGAACGCCGAGCTGTGCGATCACCGTTCCGTCAACGAGCTCGACCATGGAGTGGACGATGCTCTGCGGGTGCACGACGACCTGGATATCGTCCGGACTTACACCGAAAAGATGCATGGCCTCTATAAATTCGAGACCCTTGTTCATCATCGTGGCAGAATCGACCGATATCTTCGCGCCCATGCTCCAGTTAGGATGCTTCACGGCCTGCTCCGGCGTAACGTTTTCAAGCTCTGCGCGGCTTTTTCCTCTGAACGGTCCGCCGCTGCCGGTAAGCAGTATTTTTCTGAGCTCACCGGGCTGCCTGCCCATGAGACACTGAAAGATGGCCGAGTGCTCCGAATCGACGGGCACTATCTCCGCCCCGGCTGCTGCCGCTGCCGGCATGACGATCTCTCCCGCACACACGAGAGTTTCCTTATTTGCAAGCGCTATGCGCTTTTTTTCGCTTATGGCCGCAAGCGTCGGGCGCAGTCCCACAGAGCCCGACACCGCGGTGACAACGCAGTCGGCCTCGGGAAGCGTCGCGGCCTCTATGAGCCCCTGCATACCGCTGCCGACGCGGATATCGGTATCGGCAAGGCGCGTCTTGAGGTCCTTTGCGGCATCTTCGTCGAATACGGCTACGAATTTCGGCTTGAGTTCCCTCGCCTGCCGTTCAACGAGCTCCGTTTTTTTATTTGCCGTCAGCGCAGCGACCGGAACACCCAGATGCTTTGCCGCAGCTATGCTCTGACGACCTATCGAGCCGGTCGAGCCTAGTATGGATACGGCTTTTATCATGGCTTTACACCTCCGAAACGGCGGTCACGGCTTCTGAATACCGCTATCGCCTTGTCCAGCTCCTGCGGAGTGAAATCCGGCCAGAGCGTGTCGGTGTAATAAAACTCCGAATACGCGCACTGCCACAGCAGGAAATTTGAAAGGCGGTATTCTCCGCCGGGTCTTATAAGAAGGTCAGGGTCGGGTATGCCGGCAGAGTACATATAGCCGGAAAACTCCTCCTCGGTGAGTCTGCCGTCGGTTCTGCCCGCCGCATAATCCTCAGCGTAGGCCTGCGCCGCGCGCACGATCTCAGCCCGTCCGCCGTAATTTATGCAGATATTGGCCTGAAAGCCCTCTATATCCCGCGATATCTCGTCGGTCTCGGCAATGAGCTCCTGAAGCTGCGGCGACAGCCGCGAAACATCGCCGAATACCTTCATGCGTATATTCTTCCTGCGCATATCGCGTATCGCCTCATGCAGATACTTGTCCAGCAGCTTCATTATGCCGCCGACCTCTTCCTCAGGGCGTTTCCAGTTTTCGGTCGAGAAGGCGTAAACGGTGAGGTACTCTACGCCTATCTCCTTGCAGTAGGTGGCAATATTTCTGAATGTCTCGGAACCTGCAAGATGCCCCGCATTACGCGGCATCAGGCGTTTTTTCGCCCAGCGGCCGTTGCCGTCAAGTATGATGGCAATATGGCGGGGAAGGCCTTCCGCCCGCTCCCCCGCCGCATTGATGCTTTTATTCTCGCCCATGATCAGATCTCGAAAAGTTCCTTTTCCTTTGCCTCTGCGATGGCCTCGACTTCCTTGATGTAGTCGTCGGTCAGCTTCTGAATGTCCTTTTCAATGTCCTTGTAGTCGTCCTCGGTTATCTCGGACGCCTTCTGCTGCTTTTTGAACTTATCTATCGCGTCGCGGCGGATATTTCTGACCGCCACCTTGGACTCCTCGCCGTATTTCTTTACCTGCTTTGCCAGCTCCTTGCGGCGCTCCTCGGTAAGCTGCGGGAATACAAGTCTTATGACTCTGCCGTCGTTCTGTGGATTGATGCCCAGGTCGGAGGCAAGGATCGCCTTCTCTATGCCCTTGAGCACCGAGCCGTCCCAGGGCTGGATCATCAGAGAGCGCGGGTCGGGCACGGAAATGGATGCGACCTGCTGGATGGGGGTGGGCACGCCATAGTAATCGACAGTTATCTGATCGAGAACCGCCGCGTTTGCTCTGCCGGCGCGCACGGATGCAAGCTGAGTTTTCAGCACCTCCGCGGTCTTTTTCATTTTGCTTTCGATTTCGGGATATTTGGACATGATGTTACCTCCTGAACATTTATTTTCGTTTAACTTATTTGCTTACAGTCGTCCCGAGCTTTTCGCCCTCAAGCACGCGGACTATGTTTTCCGGCTCGGCAAGGGCGAAGACGATGACGGGGATATCGTTATCCATTGCAAGGCTCGTTGCAGTGCTGTCCATAACGGCAAGATGCTGTGCGAGAACATCGTCGTAGCTTATGCTGTCATACTTAACGGCGCTCGGGTCAAGTCTCGGATCCGCCGAGTAAACGCCGTCGATGTTCTTTGCAAGAAGAATGGCATCCGCGCCGATCTCCGCTGCACGGAGCACCGCTGCCGTATCGGTAGAGAAAAACGGGCATCCCGTTCCGCAGCCGAACATGACGACCTTGCCGGAACGAAGATACAGGGCGGCCTTGTCGGTGCTGTATCTTTCGCCGACACCCTGAATATCGACAGCCGTGAGCACCTTTGCCTCACCGCCGCACTGGCGCAGCACATCGGCAAAGGCAAGGCAGTTCATCGCCGTTGCGAGCATACCCATACGGTCAGCCGACACGCGCTCTACATGGCCCGCGCCGTCCTTTACGCCGCGCCAGAAGTTGCCGCCGCCGACGACTATGCCGACCTCGACACCCATTTCGGTGCATTTATTGACGGATTTGCAGACCTTTGAGATAAAGTCAAAGTCAAAGCCGGTCTTTTTTTCACCGGCAAGAGCCTCGCCGCTTATTTTGATAAGAATTCTCTTATAAACAGGGTCAGACATAAACAATCTCCTTTATTAAATATCAAGTATACCCAGTATCACTATGCCGGCAACCACAAGCAGTATCGAGGCATAGTGCTTAACAGACAGCTTTTCCTTGAGGAAGATGCGGCTCCATACGACGGAGGCAACGCAGTAGGCCGATATCATGGGCGCCGCAAGAGCCGAGTGCGCGGTATCGGCAAGGGCGTAGATATAAGCAAACTGGCCGGCTGTCTCGAAGATGGCACCGGTGTATTTGGGGACCTCGCGTCCGGGAACGAGCCTCTGCTTTTTTACGCCGAGGACATACACGGCGCAGACGATGCCCGCAATGAGGAACGTGAGCTCATACGCCACGTTTGCCGAGTCCTCGTTCAACGTTTCGAGCACGCGGCTGTCGGCAAATGTGCCCAGCGCATCAAGCAGGCAGTATATGACCGGCAGCGCAATGGCGATCCAGCTTTTGGTGTAATGGTGATTGCTCGCATCCTGGCGGGCGCGGCGCAGCTCCTCGTCTTCGTTTGCTTCGGTAAAGCCGAGTGCAATAACGCCGAGGCAGACAAGAGCGACGGCGGCGAGCGCAAGAGGCGGCAGTCCGTTTATGCCCTGCGTTGCAAATATCAAAATTGCTACGAGTGCGCCGGAGGAATTACATATCGGCGAAGATATCGAAAGCTCTATATACCGGAGGCCTACATAGCCGACCGTCATCGACACGATGTACAGCATTGACACAGGCAGGTACTGCAAAATGACCGAACCGTTTATAACGACACCGCCGACGAATATCTCATAGGCGGCATGTATACCCATGACTGCGCCGACCGCCATGACCATCTTCAGATGACTGTATTTATCGTCGGCATCCTGACAGCCGATCTTGGAAAACAGATCGGAACCGCTCCAACATAAAAGCGCAATAAGTGCAAACCAGAACCACATATTAATTTTTTAATCCTTTTCATAGTATTCTCGCCTGAGCGATCAAACTAAGGTATTTTACCACACATATAGTGATTTGACAATTAACAAATGACAAATTATGCGGCGGACGGAGCTTATAATTTCGTCATGGACATCATTTACATAGACCGGCTGTTTTTTCTGAACCTCGGACTCGACTATCTTCTCGTCCTATGCTCTGCCCGCCTGTGCGGCATGAAGCTCAGGCGGATGAGGTATGCCCTCGCCGCAGTGCTGGGGGCCGTGTACGCCGTCTTGAGCGTAGTGCCCTCCCTCGGTTTCCTCACACTTGCGCCGGTAAAGCTTGTTTTCGGTGCGCTGATGGCGCTCACGGCATACGGCGGCGAGGAAAAGCTCCTGCGCTGCTGTCTTGTGTTTTTCGCCGTATCGGCTCTGTTCGGCGGCGCCGTATGGGCAATATCGCTGCAAAGCGGCGGCAGCATAGGCGGCAGTGCTTACATAACCGTATCGTTTCCGGTGCTTGTTATATCCTTTGCGCTCATATACGCCGTACTGAGCTTTGTATTCAGGCGCAGCGTCAGAAGCGCGGACATAAGCGTATCAGAGGCCGAGCTCACGTTCATGGGCAGGAGCGTATCCCTCCGCTGCCTGCACGACAGCGGCAACGCGCTTTACGATCCCGTGAGCGGCGACTGCGTGCTCGTTGCTCCGGCGCGGCAGCTGTCCCCGCTCTTCCCCGGCCTTGAGGCCGGGCTTTCCTGCCCCGACTGCACAAGGCTTCTGTCCGAGCCCGCGCTTGCCGGAAGACTGCGCCTTATACCGTACAGTGCCGTCGGCGCAGCCGGTATGCTCGCTGCGTTCAGGCCCGACGGCATAATCATAGACGGCAAAAGCCGAGACGATATCGTCGTTGCAATATCTCCCACGCCCGTCGGCGGCGACGGCTTTGACGCGATCATATGAAAGGAGTTCTGCATGGACATTATAAGTATAATAAAAAGCTGGCTTGCGCGGCACCTTATGGCTGAAAACGGGCTTTACTACATTGGCGGCAGCGACATTCTTCCGCCGCCGCTGGATAAGACAGAGGAGGAAAAGGCCATCAGTGCAATGGAAAGCGGCGACGAGAGCGCGAAAAAAATTCTGACGGAACATAATCTGCGTCTTGTCGTCTATATATCGAGGCGGTTTGAAAACACCGGCGTCAATCTTGAGGACCTGATATCCATAGGAACAATAGGTCTTATAAAGGCTATAAACACCTTCCGCAGCGACAAGAGCATAAAGCTTGCCACCTATGCATCAAGATGCATAGAAAACGAGATACTCATGCATCTGCGCAAGATCAGCAATCAGCGCAGCGAGGTAAGCTTTGACGAGCCGCTGAACACCGACTGGGACGGGAACGAGCTGCTTTTATCCGACGTTCTCGGCACGGACGACGACGAGGTGTGCCGGCCGCTTGAGGATGACGCCGACCGCCAGATGCTTCTTAATGCCGTAAATTCTCTCGGCGACAGAGAAAAAAGCATCATCACCCTGCGCTTCGGACTCGGCGGCGGAAGCGAATACACTCAAAAGGAGGTCGCGGATATGATGGGCATATCACAAAGCTATATAAGCCGTCTGGAAAAACGCATAATCCACCGGCTCAGGCGCGAAATTATACGTCAGCTCCAGTAAGCAATTGTCATCATGTTTTAAAACTAAAAATAATTTGTATATACTCCGCGCAATTTGTTGACAAATTGTAACCGGCGGTGTACATTATGCTTGTAAAACAAGCTCTGCTTTCCCGATGGAGAGCAGGCTTACGAAAAACGTATTTCTGAGAAGGAGAAACATCATGAAAAAGTCAACAAAGCTTATCAGCCTGCTTCTGGCGGTACTGATGATCGCCGCACTGTTACCCACTGCGGCTCTTGCTGACGACGCAGAGGCCGCATCTCTTACCGACAGTCTCGGCGAAGTCGTCGGAAAGATAAACGGCATCAAGATCCCCAGCTATGTTCTTTACTGCTCCCTGATGAGCAAGCTTCCGGCGAGCCATGCTGTTGTCACTCTGACTAACAACCTCACCGGTGAGACCACCACCCATACGGCAAACGCTCTCGGTCTTGCTTTCATTTCCAAGAGCCTGATCGGTGTTTACACCGTTGCCGCTACCTGCGACGGCGCCATCACCGGCATAAAGTACAGCTCCCTGCCCGGCGCAACGCCCATGACTCTGAACGCGAAGATCGATTTTGACAAGATCGTCCTCTTCCCCGTTCTGAACATCGGCCTTAACTACACCGATCACTTTGCATACATGGTAGGCTACAAAGACGGCTATGTCCGCCCGAACAACAACATCACCCGTGCCGAGGTCGCAGTTCTGATCTACCGTCTGATGACTCCCGAGACCCGTGAGAAGTTTGCAAGCACCACCAGCACTCTTAAGGATCTGAGCGCAAGCGCATGGTACAACACCGAGGTCTGCACTCTCATCAAGGCCGGCGTTATCTCCGGCTACTCCGACGGCACCTTCCGTCCCGAAAGGAATGTCACCCGCGCCGAGTTCTCCGCAATGATCGCCCGCCTGTTCTCCGTCTCCTACACCGGCGGCAACAAGTTTGAGGATCTCAACGGCCACTGGGCTTCCAGCTACATGAACCTGCTCAACAAGCTCGGCATCCTCCATGGCGACACAAACGGCAACGCAAATCCCGATGATCTGCTGACCCGTGCAATGACCGCTGCAATGCTCAACCGTCTGGTCGGCCGCAACTCCACCAGCACCAGCGCGGACAGCTGCACCGGCACAGTCAAGAATTGGCCGGATATCTCCAATTCCGACTGGTTCTATGCCGACATTCTTGAGGCTACCAACGCCCATAACTACACCTGGACTCTCGACACCACGAACGCTCTGCGCGGCGAGTTTGTCGTCACCGAGAAGTGGACCAGCATCCGCACAGATGCTCCCGACTGGACCAAGTAATTTAAATTCAACATGAAAAATCCCGTCCATAGGACGGGATTTTTCAGCTTTCAAGCTCCCTGTACATTGCGGGAGCTTCTTCTTTTTTCGCCGTTTCGTTTACAGACAGCACCTCGACCTTCAGTCTGCGCTGACCGAATGCGACCTCTATGACGTCGCCGACCTTGACCTGATAGCTTGCCTTGACCTGACGGCCGTTGACGCTCACACGTTCTGCATCGCAGGCGTCGTTAGCCACGCTTCTGCGCTTTATAAGCCTTGAAACCTTTAGATATTTATCGAGTCTCATTTTTACGCTCCTCAGCAAAATTCCCACAATACTTTCGTATCGTGGGAATAATACATTTTTATACCTGAATAATTACTCTGCAACTGCGTCCTTGAGAGCCTTGCCGGCCTTGAAGAAAGGAACCTTGCTTGCAGGGATCTCGATCTCTTCGCGGGTCTTGGGGTTGCGGCCGATACGAACGCCGCGCTCCTTGACATCAAAAACGCCGAAGCCAACCATCTGAACCTTCTCGCCGGATACCAGAGTCTCAACAATGGTATCAAATGCGGCATTGACAGCCTTTTCGGAATCCTTCTTGGACAGACCGGTCTTGTCTGCGACGGCTGCTATAAGTTCTGCCTTATTCATGTGTAATCCTCCTAATTTATGCGGCAATGTGCCTTTTCTATATAGCCCGCTGCGCCTGGCGCGCCATGACGGGTTATTCACGCTTGGTGTGCGCCGCGAGGCGCGAGTTAAAACTTATCACAAAACGCTGCAAATATCAAGTGTTTTTTCGGAAAAAGCCAATTTTTTCACTTATTTCATATGCAGCAGCTTTGCTATCTTTTCACCCTTGGGAATGAGCTTCATATCCTCCGCGCTTATGACCCTGAGTCTGATGACCGCAGCGGCATAAACGACGGCCGCTATGCCTATGGCGGCACACATCACGAGAGCCATCATTATCCTGCTGCCGGAGCCGAGAAGCGCCATGCCGCCGTAATAAACGCCCAGAGCAATAACGCCCATAATGAGGCAGGGCACGGCGGGGCGCACGAAGATATTCTTCATCGAAAGGCCCTTTTCAAAGCTGCGGTTTATGAAGATGAGGTTGAGAACGCACATCGTCACATAGCAGCAGATCGTGCCTATAGCCGCGCCGTAGATGTTTATGGCCGGTATCGCAACGATGAACCAGTTGACGATTATCTTCACAAGCCCGCCGGTGACGATGGAGTAAAGCGTGAGCTTTTCCCTGCCGGTAGCCTGAAGAACGGCTGTGCTCATAAGTGAGAAGCAGACGAATACCGAGGCGATGCCGAGCAGGCACAGCAGCAGCGGACCGGAGGAATGAGCGTTGGGGTAAACAACATTCATTATAGGCTCGCACAGTACGGCAAGTCCTACGCCCATGGGCAGCGCTATCGCCATGGATATGCGCAGCGAGTCCTCGGATATCTTACCGGCCTCCCCTTTTGCGTTCATGACGAGCTTTGCAGAGATCGCGGGAACGATCGATATGGTCAGCGGAGTGATGAATGCGGCAGGAAGATTAAACAGCGTCTGCGCCTTGCCGTATACGCCGTAGAGAGTCTTTGCGTGCGAGTAGCTGTATCCGACGGCGCTCTGGAGCCTTGTCATGCACAGGCCCGCATCGATGAGGTTAATAAGCGCAAGCGCCACCGAGCCGAGGGCAATGGGTATGCCGATGCTCAGGAGGTTTTTGAATATCGTGCCTGCGCTTTCGGGCACATCGGGCTCGGAGAGCGAGTCGAAGCGATAGTTGCGCATTTTATACACGAGCATGTACAAAAGAGCGGCCAGCGAGCCAACGGTCACGCCGAATATAGCACCGGCAACGGCAACGGGCTTGTCATATCCCGACTTGAGCAGATATGCCGCCAGTGCGAGGCCTGCAGCGACCTTAGCCAGCACCTCGAGTATCTGGCTGACGGTGGTAGGCGTCATATTGCCGTAGCCCTGCGTAAGGCCTCTGTATGTTGCGGTGATGCAGCACAGAAGAACGGCAGGTGCAAGTGCCTGAATGCTTATGGCGGCATCAGGGCTGTGTATCAGCGAGTTTGCGAGCCACTCGGGGAACAGAAACATCACCGACGAGCACAGTACGCCGAGTGTAAAGAACGTCCACCACGCCACCTGGTATGTGCGCCGTGCCTGCATTTGAAGTCCGCGGGTCTGCGCTGCGCTTATCATACGCGAAAGCGCTACCGGGAAGCCGGCCGTTGCAAGCGTGAGGAACAGGCTGTACACATAATACGCCTGAAGGAACAGGCCGTATCCGTCGTCGCCGAGCATATTGCCCAGAGGTATCTTATACAGGGCGCCGAGGATTTTCATTATTATAACGCCGGCGGTCATTATGGCAGCGCCGTGCAGATAGTTTTGCTGTTTTGCCTTTGCCACTAAAAAGCCTCCAATCAAATACGTCCGATCGTTTGCAGACTTTGAAACTATATACTATAAGCGCAAATAAATCAAGGGAATTGTGTGAATTCCCTTGATTTTAAAAGTATTTTCACATTTTCCCGGGCTGAAATTTCAGCACCGCCACCTGCGCCGGAGTTTCGCGGTCTATGCTTATCGTGTTCGTCTCGTAAAAGCGGACGACGGGCAGCGGCATATACTGATCGGTAAAGGCCGCAACGCGCTCCATACGGCGGCTGCCGCAGCCGTCGTGGGCATAGTGCATGGGGATGACGACGTTTGCACACAGCTCGTCTGCGAGCGGCTTTGTCTTATCGCTCGGCATGGCGCGGAAGCCGCCGGCGTTTATCATGAGAACGTCGGCGCCGAAGAGCATGTCCTTCTCGGCATCCGTCAGGAAGCTGCCGAGATCGCCCATGTGGACTATCTTATAGCCGTCCCATTTTATGATATGTACAGTGTTTCTGCCGCGCAGGCTGCCGTAGCTCGTATCGTGGAAGGTGTCGATCGTTTCGACCTCGTACGGGCAGGGTCTTGACGTGCCGGAGAGCTTAACACCGGCGCGGTAATTGTGTCCGCGGTGCTCGTGACTGCACAGCACGGCATCAGCCGAGGTGCTCATGGGCGGGTAGTTTGCGTTTGTAAGGTCATACGGGTCTATAACAAGGCTGTATCCCTCGTGGCTTATCTTGAAGCAGGAATGACCGAGCCAGCTTATCTGCATTGGTTTTCTCTCTTTCAGGTCTCGTAATCGTCGGCCAGAAGGTGCTCGCCTATCTTGTAGACGTTGCCCGCGCCGACTGTGAGGACAAGGTCGCCCGGCTGCGCCGTCCTGCGCAGATCGCACTCGATCTCCTCAAAGGTCTTATAAAATTTTGCGCCGTCGATCTTCTCGGCGAGGTCTGCCGAGGATATGCCGAGAATATTCTTTTCACGGGCGGCAAATATCTCCGCCAGATACACGACATCAGGACGGCGCAGCTGACGCACGAAGTCGTGAAACAGTGCCATCGTGCGAGTATAGGTGTGCGGCTGGAATACCACTATGGTGCGCTTATAGCCCAGGGGCTCCACTGCGTCGAGCAGAGCCTTGAGCTCACCCGGATGGTGGGCGTAGTCGTCGTACACATCGGCGCCGTTAAACTTACCCTTGAATTCAAATCTTCTGCCCGCTCCGGAAAAACCGGCGAGGCCGTATTTTACGGCCGTGGGCTTTATGCCGAGACATATGCAGGCCGCGGCCGCGGCAAGCGCGTTTTTAAGGTTATGCACACCGGGGACATGGATGCTGACTGTGTCAAACAGCTTTCCCTTATACATTATATCAAACTTTGTCAGCGAGCCTATGCGTATGACGTTCTTTGCATAAACGTCGGCCTTTGCCGTGAGGCCGAAGGTGACTATATTGCGCTCAAGCCCCTTGATCGCATCCATTGTGTTATCGTCATCGTGGTTTACGACGACATATCCGTTTTCCGGAACATGGCTTGCAAACTCGCGGAAGCTCTTTTTTATGTCCTCAATGCCCGAGAAGAAATCAAGATGATCCTCCTCGATGTTCAGTATGACAGCGACGGTGGGATAAAAGGACAGAAACGAGTTATAATACTCGCACGACTCCATAACAATGGTGTCTCCCGTACCGACCCTGTGTCCGGCCTTCAGAAGCGGCAGAGTTCCGCCTATCATGACGGTGGGATCCTTCTCGGCGGCCATGAGGATATGCGTGCACATCGAGGTCGTCGTAGTTTTTCCGTGCGTACCGGAAATGCACAGGGCGTTTCTATATTCCTTCATGATAGCGCCCCATGCCTGAGTGCGCTCGAAAACCGGTATGCCCATTTCATGGGCGCGCGCCACCTCGGGGTTATCGTTATGCGCCGCCGCCGTGCGGACTACAAAATCAATGCTTTCCGTTATGTTTGCCGCGTCATGGCCGATGGATATCTCTATCCCCTTCTCGCGCAGGTGCGATGTGCGCTCGCTCTCGGCAATGTCCGAGCCGCTTATTATAAGTCCCGCGTCGGAGAGCACCTCTGCCAGAGGCGACATTGAAACACCGCCGATGCCGACAAGATGGCCTCTTTTCCCTTTTATCAAATATTCACTGAAATCCGGCATAAATTCTCCAATCACGATTACGATTTATATCTGTTCACTGTTAACAAATTGATGTTGATGTTGCAATAAGCAAATGATATTATAATACCGTAAAGTCAAGTTGACAAGAATTAATATCTTTATACATGCTATGCACCACAAACTATACATACTGGAGCTTGATGATAATGCCCAAGATCAATCCGCCCAAATATGTGAGGCAGATATTGTTCCGCTTGCAGTCCAGAGGGCACCTCGCCTATCTCGTCGGCGGCTGCGTGCGCGACATTATTATGGATATAGCGCCGCAGGACTGGGATATATGCACGAGCGCCCTGCCCGAGGAGGTGCTGGAGCTTTTCCCCGGCTCTCGCCCTACCGGTCTGCGTCACGGGACGGTCACCGTAGTTATCGGCAGCAAAAGTGCAGAGGTAACGACCTTCCGCACGGAGGGCGATTACCGCGATCACCGCAAGCCCGATTCCGTCACCTTCGTTTCCGACCTCATAAGCGACCTCGGCCGCCGCGATTTCACAATGAATTCGATAGCTCTCTCGGCCGACGGTATGCTGGCCGATCCCTTTGACGGCGTGAGCGATATAGAAAAGCGCTGCATCCGCTGCGTGGGAAATCCCAAGCTGCGCTTTACGGAGGATGCGCTGCGCATGTTCCGCGCCCTGCGCTTTTCCGCAAGGCTCGGCTTCACAATAGAATATGACACACTCAGCGCAATTGAAGAATGTGCCCCTCTTGCATCTGAGCTTTCGCCGGAAAGGGTACGCGACGAGATCGAAAAAATTCTGCTCACAACGCGGCCGGAAACCATGAGCGCCGCCATAAGCTTCGGCCTTATGAAGAATTATATCAGCGGTTCGGGCTGGAAAATGCCAAACTTTGCCGATATAGCGAATTTACCGCGCAAGCCTCTCACGCGCTGGGTCGCATTCAGTATCATGCTCCGCAAATACGGCTATATTCCCTCGGCCGCCGAATTTCTCAGGCAGCTGCACCTTGACGGGCGCACCATCCGCTGCTGTGCCGATGCCGATGTGCTCGTGAACACCGAGCCGCCGGCGGACAGTCTCGGTTGGAAAAAGATGCTCAACCGCTATGGGGTGGACACCGTTACCTGCGCCGTTCAGGCATACGACGTGATAATTGGCAGCGACCTCGAAAAGGAGCTCAGGGCAGTGCTCAAGAGCGGTGAATGCTTCTCGCTCAAGCACCTTGCCGTAAGCGGTGACGATCTTCTCTCGCTCGGCCTCAAGGGGCCGGAGCTCGGCGAGATGCTGAAGTTTCTGCTGGAGTATGTTATGGAGTATCCCGATAATAATAAACGTGAGATTTTGCTCGAGCTTGCAAAATATTCGGAGGAAAGCTGATGAACAAGGCAATGGAGGAGCTCCGCGGCAGATGCCTCGGCTGCAATGCCTGTGAGCTCGGCAGGACGCGCACGAAGCTTGTTTTCGCCGACGGTGATCCCGAAGCGAAGGTCATGCTCATCGGCGAGGGACCCGGAGAGCAGGAGGATATTCAGGGTCTGCCGTTCGTTGGCCGCGCGGGAAAGCTTTTAGATGATATGCTGAAAATGATAGATCTCGACCGCAGCCGCGTTTACATCGCAAACGTCGTTAAATGCCGGCCGCCGCACAACCGCGATCCTCTGCCGGAGGAGCGCGAGGCGTGTTCGCCATGGCTCAGGCAGCAGATAGATATCGTCGATCCCGAGATCATAATATGCCTCGGGCGCATCGCCGCCACTTCGATTATAAGCGAGGACTTCCGCATAACCCGCCAGCACGGGCAGTGGTTCGACGTTAACGGAAGGCGCTGCCTTGCAATATACCACCCCTCCGCCCTGCTGCGCGACGTCACAAAGCGTCCCGATACCTTCACCGATCTCAGGCAGATACGCAGCGAGATACGCAGGCTATGCCCGGAGGTGTACGAATGATCTGCGATATCCGCGAATACACGAAGGACGATACAAGCGCTTTAAAGGCGCTGTGGTGCGGCGTTTTCGGCGATCCGCCGGAGCTTGTGGACAGCTTTTTTGAGCTGCTGCCATCAATGGGCACAGGCTTTGCAGCCGAGCTTGACGGAGAAATTTTCGGCGCTGCATATGTGCTGGATGCATTTCTGCATCTGCCGGACAGCTCGACGAAGAAGCTTGCGTATATATATGCCGTAGCCGTGGACGAAACGCTGCGCGGTCAGGGGCTCGGTGCTGAGCTCACAAGGGCCTGCATGCGCAACGCGTGGGAATACTCCGCCGATGTCTGCTGCACGCTCCCCGCTGAGGACTCTCTTTACGACTGGTACGAAAGCCGCTGCGGCCTTGCTCCGGCAAGCTTCTGCCGCTATGAGACAGTCGCCGCCGCCCCTGAGATGCGCGGCATCAGGCGCCTGAATGCCGACGAATACGGCTTTATGCGTGAGGATATGCTCAAGGGCACGGCCCATGTCGGCTTTTACTACGGTTATCTGCGCTTTCAGGAGGAAATATTCACATCCTCCGGCGGCGGTTTTTTTGAATACCGCGGCGGCATAGCCTGCGGCTATGTTGAAAACGGCACGCTGTATATAAAGGAGGCTCTGCGCGACAGTGCTGAATTCATCCCTGCTCTGTGCTCCGTGCTCGGCGCTCAAAAAGCCGTCATACGGCGAGCATCCGGCAGCGGTGAGCGGTATATCGCCGCCTATCGGAAGGCAGATTTCCCGCCGGACACGGTATGGAATTTAACATTGGACTAAAAGACGGGACCTCCGTCTTTTTTCTTTTTGACGTCTGACTGCCGTTTGTCTGTAAATTGAACGGAAATATGCGCAGTTTATAGTTAACATTTTGTCATGCTTTTCAAAAAAGCTTTGATATTCCAATGTTTTTTGTGCGGAGCTAAAATTTCGTATGTTGACAATCAAACGCAGTTGCATTAAAATAATCGATGATGCAAATAACTTACGAAATCTATAATGATAAGAGGTAATAAGATGTTTAAAGTCGTACAAAAAAGATTTCTGAACGATGCAAAAACCATTTGCCTGTTCGAGATCGAAGCTCCGCTGGTCGCTCGCCACGCCCAGGCAGGTCAGTTCGTCATCTTCCGTCTTGATGAGCAGGGAGAGCGCACGCCTGTTTCCGTCGCAGGCTACGACCGCGAAAAGGGCACCGTTACCGTTATGGTACAGGCTGCCGGCCGTACTACCAAGATGCTGCACACCGTGCAGGAGGGCGATTACATCACCGACTTCGTCGGCCCGCTCGGCAAGGCTACCGAGATGGACGGTCTGAAGAAGGTCTGCGTTGTCGGCGGCGGCGTCGGCTGCGCTATCGCCTACCCCATCGCCAAGGAAATGCACGAAAAGGGTATCGACGTCACCTTTATCGCAGGCTTCAGAAGCGCCGACATCGTCATCCTGAAGGACGAGCTCAAGGCAGCTTCCGATAAGCTCATCATGTGCACCGACGACGGCACCTACGGCGAGAAGGGCTTCACCACCCAGTATCTTCAGCAGGAGATCGATGCCAACATCAAGGAGGGCAAGCCTCAGTTTGACCGCGTTATCGCCATCGGCCCGGACATCATGATGAAGTTCCTTGCCGAGGTTACCCGTCCCTACGGCATCAAGACCATCATCTCCCTCGACCCGATCATGGTCGACGGCACCGGCATGTGCGGCGGCTGCCGCGTGATCGTCGGCGGCGAGACCAAGTTTGCCTGCGTTGACGGTCCCGACTTCGACGCGCACGAGGTCGATTTCGACTCTCTTATAAAGCGCGCGGCATTCTACAAAGAAGAGCAGGATGAGGCTGCAAAGCATATCTGCAATATGACCGGAGGTAAGCGTAATGGCTAATATGAGAATGGATAAAAACCCGATGCCCGAGCAGGATCCTGTGGTCCGTGCCGGCAACTTTGATGAGGTCGCCCTCGGATACACTCCCGAGATGGCAATGGACGAGGCAAAGCGCTGCCTCAACTGCCACAACATGCCCTGCCGCACCGGCTGCCCCGTTTCGGTACGCATCCCCGAATTCATTGCCAAGGTCGCAGAGGGCGACTTTGACGCTGCATATGAGATAATCACCTCCACAAACTCCCTGCCCGCCGTCTGCGGACGTGTCTGCCCGCAGGAGAAGCAGTGCGAGTCCAAGTGCGTGCGCGGCATCAAGGGTGAGAGCGTCGGCATCGGCCGCCTCGAGCGCTTTGTCGCTGACTATCACATGAACAAGGAAGTCAAGGACGAGATCAAGATGCCCGAAGATAACGGCCACCGCATAGCCATCGTCGGCTCCGGCCCCGCTTCCCTCACCTGCGCGGGCGATCTTCGCAAGCTCGGCTATGACGTTACCATCTTCGAGGCATTCCACAAGTCCGGCGGCGTTCTGGTCTATGGTATCCCGCAGTTCCGTCTGCCCAAGGAGATCGTTGCGGCAGAGATCGAAAACCTCAAGGCAATGGGAGTTAAGATCATAAACAACGCCATTATCGGCAAGTCCGAGACCGTTGACGAGCTGTTTGAGGACGGCTTTGAGGCAGTGTTTATAGGCTCCGGCGCAGGTCTGCCCCAGTTCCTGCACATCCCCGGTGAGAACCTGCTCGGCGTTTATTCCGCCAACGAGCTTCTGACCCGAGTAAACCTCATGAAGGCTTACCGCGACGATTACGATACGCCTATAAAGCACTTCCACAACGTCTGCATAGTCGGCGCAGGCAACGTCGCGATGGACGCAGCCCGCGTCTCCAAGCGTCTGGGTGCAGAGCATGTCTATATCACCTACCGCCGCAGCCGCGATGAGATGAGCGCCCGTAAGGAAGAGGTCGAGCACGCAGAGGCCGAGGGCATCGAGTTCAGAATGCTCAATAACCCCGTCGCCATCCATGCCGGCGAGGACGGTCATGTCACAGGCATCGAGCTTCAGAAGCAGGAGCTCGGTGAGCCCGACGAGAAGGGTAAGAGAAGACCCGTCCCCATTGAGGGCTCGAACTGGATACTCGACGTTGACACCGTCGTCATCGCCATCGGCACCAACCCCAACCCCCTGATCCGCAACACGACCAAGGGCCTGACCTTCACCCGCAAGGGCGGCATAGAGGCCAACGAGGGTGGTGCTACCGCACGCGAAGGCGTATTTGCAGGCGGCGACGCAGTCACCGGCGCCGCTACCGTCATTCTGGCAATGGGCGCAGGCAAGACCGGTGCAAAGAGCATCGACGAGTACATAAAGAGCAAGAAATGATCCCGTAACGCAGCATACGCACCGATGCAATAGCGTCGGTGCGTGTTTCTTTGTCGATTTGCAGTCATATTAGGGCTTGCTTGTGAAATTATGCTTGCGCGGCAGAAATATATATAAAATTTTTTATAATTTTGCACTTTGGGTATTGCATTTTAATTTCAACTGCCGTAGAATAACGGATGTGTTTGAGCTCACTTTTTGCCCGGCATATAGGTTTTTGTTTTTAATCAGCTACGAAAGGATTGATCTCATTGAAACGCGATCAGTTACAGGTATACCTTGATGCAAACCCGAGCGCCAAGCTGCGCGACATCGTTTCCCAGATGCTTTATGACGAGATTGTCTCGCTGTGCATAGCTCCGGGAACTAAGCTCAACGTCAACAGCATAGCATCCGCTCTCGGCATATCCCGCACTCCAGTCGCGGAGGCGATCGCAAACCTGTGCGAGATGGGCTTTGTCGTTTCCAAACCGGATACGAGCGGTTTCTTCGTCATAGATCTGAGCCTGCGCGACATGATCGACCTGTATGATATCCGCGCCGCAGTCGAGTGCGAGGCTGCCGCTCTGTGCACCGAGCGCGCCGATGCAGGTACGGTAAACGAGCTTGACAGGCTTGCAAACGATTTTGCCGACTGCGTAATACGCAAGGATTACGACGGCATGATCGCAACCGACATGCCCTTCCATGGGCTGATCGTCGAGTCCTGCGGCAATAAGTATATACAAAAGTGCTACAAGATGCTGCTGCCGAATCTGACGATGTATCAGTCCTCTATGATAAAATTCATAAGCAACTCCGAGGATAACCCCTGGTCTCCGAGCGTTATTTATAACCATGTTGCAGTCGTCGAGGCAATAAAAATGCACATCCCCGACCTTGCCAAGCAGGCAATGGCAGATCATGTGCAGTCGAGCCTCAACTTCACCATGTTCTCCGGCGGCGGCGCGGACCCCTTCTCAACCGTGCGAAAGCCCAAGCCCGGAAAAAAATGAATATAAGCTGAGCTCCCTCCGGTATTTTCGGAGGGAGCTCTGTTCTATCTGAGAGTCTGCGCTATCGCCGTATCGGCGGCGAGGTTCGGGATATTGTACAGCACGAGCACCTGAGTTATTCCGTTTTCCTCTATATAATCCGAAACGGAATCCTTGAAAAATCGGAGATCTATAAGATGCGTTTCGGCGTAATCGTCAACGACGAACTGAGCAAAACAGTTGGCGTAGGAGTCCTTTATTATAAGAAGCTTCCCTTCGCCTTCCCCGCTGATGACGGTACTCGACTGGTTGGAGTTGAGAAATGCCGCGTACTGATCCTTGCCGCTGAGGTATTTGCGCTCGTATATGCTGTCTGTCACATAGCTGCCGCCGTTGTAGCTGACGGTGTGAGAGAGAGTTTTATAATAGGCGCTGATGGTATCATAAGCCGCAAAGGGTGCGTTAACCTTGTTATAGCTCGTGCCGCGGAAGTTATCGCACAGGGTCTGTGTCTGCCACGCGGATACGGGCTCGGGAGTCTTGCCCTGAGAACGCATCCACGCGGCATAGCAATAATAGGCGCCGAGGCTGGTGTAGTGGTGATCCGTTTTGTAATAGATATACTCGCCGCTGTGCTCGGAGAGGATGTCGAACACGTTGACGGTGTCCAGCCCCAGCGCTTTTGCCTGATTATAAAGCGCCTTCTGGTCGAGGTTCGGTGCGTATGCCGGCAGTTTATCGGATAGTATCTGAGCCGCAGTGGGAACGGGCATGAGCTGCACGGGGATGCCGACTTTATTCGAAAAGCTCTTGAGCGCTTCGAGATTTGCCTGATACTGCTTCTTATCATAGCTCGTAAATGCATCTATGAGATATCCGCCCCTGCCGAAATAGACATCGGATATTTCGGTTTTGCCGCTTATGCGCTCAACAAGGGTCTTTACGCTTATCCACTTATCGCGCAGGGGAAACTGGTCGGCAAGGTATTTTTCGACCTGTGTTCCCATTTTGCCGCTTGTAAAATCGGCTATGGAGATCGAATCCTTCTGTGTAAGCGTCCGCTTTTCGCTCTCTGAATAGTATTTATCCGGCGTTAATATGCCTGAGAGGATACAGGCGGCCAGAAGCAGGCAGAAGAATGATGTTATGAGCTTGTTTCGCATTTTGACGCTGCCTCCTTAAAACCTGAAATACAAAAACGGATTGTATGAACCGCTTATGAGAAAGGCGATCGAAAGTGCGGACACTGCCGCTATGCCGCCGATGTCTGCCGCAGCTGCAAGGCCCGAGGTGCATTTTTTGTTCAGCCCGTGATAAAGTCTGCTGCCGAGCGGCGTTGCAGCTATGGCGCACAGGATAAATAGCGGCAGATACGACAGCAGCTGATAAACAGTGCCGCTGCTGCAAAAGGCGGCTCCGCCGAACATTATCTTGAAAAACGCCCAGCCCTTGCCGATGTCCTCAAAGGAGAACAGCACCCAGCTCACGGCAACGCACAGAAGCGTATACGCATGTCCCAGTACGGCAGGAGCATTTTTCAGCTTCTCGAGCAGGAAAAATTTTTCGACTATCAGGATCATGCCGAAATATATGCCCCAAAGCACATAGTTCCAGCTTGCACCGTGCCAGAAGCCGGTGAGCAGCCACACGATGCCGATATTCCGAAGCTGCACGGCAAGTCCCTTTTTGTTGCCGCCCAGAGGGATATACACATAGTCCCTGAACCATGTTCCCATGGAGATGTGCCAGCGCCGCCAGAACTCGGTGACGCTTTTTGAGATGTACGGATAGTTGAAGTTTTCGAGGAAATCAAAGCCGAGCATCTTGCCGAGGCCGATGGCCATATCCGAGTAGCCGGAGAAGTCAAAGTATATCTGGAAGGCAAAGGCGATGATCCCTAGCCATGCGGAAACGACGGTAAGCTCGCCTGACGAGGAGACCGTGCTCCACAGAAGGCCTATGTTATTTGCAAGCAGCACCTTTTTGCCGAGGCCGCAGACAAAGCGTTTTACGCCCTCACCGAATTTATCGAAGGAATGCTCCCGCTCGTCTATCTGGTCGGCTATGGTCTGGTAGCGGACGATGGGTCCGGCAATCAGCTGCGGGAACAGCGCAACATATGCGCCGAAGGAAATTATGTTGTTCTGCACCTTCGCGTCACCTCTGTACACGTCTATGGTGTAGCTCATGGTCTGGAAGGTGTAAAACGATATGCCTATCGGCAGCGGCAGTTCAAGAAGCGGTATGGAGCTGCCGAAGATACCGTTTACCGTGCCGATGAGAAAATCGGCGTACTTGAACAGGCACAGAACGCTGAGGTTCACGACAACGGACACGATAAGTCCGCGTTTTGCCCTCGGCGTGCCGCGGTGCTTATCCACCGCCCTGCCGCAGCAATAGTCCAGAACGGTGGATAAGATCATCAGTCCGACATATATAGGCTCGCCCCATGCATAAAACAGCAGGCTGAACGCAAAGAGTATAGCATTTTTAGCTTTTTTCGGAGCGATGAAGTATACCGTCAGAACGCATGGCAGGAACCAAAGCAGAAATGTCAGACTGGAAAATACCATTTCAGCCTCCTACGATGGGAGCGCTGTCATTGTCGGTGGTGTTGTCGTCGTCGGGAACGAGCAGACCGCCGTTGTTTCCGTTGTCCTCGGGAACTACTGCGGAATTTGCGGGCATAGTACCGAAAATGTCCTTGATCGCTGCGTCTATCTTCTCATACTCGGAAACGGCAAGCTTTGCCTCTGCCTCGCTGTCATCGCCGTCGTAGCTTGCGCCCGCAATAATGTAGAGCACATAGTCCCCGGACTGATAGATACGTGCGTTCATGACCTTGGCCGTGCCGAAGGGGTACTGGCGGATGTAATCAACGGTCTGTGCGTAATAGGTATTGAGCGCTTTTACAGCGTCTGCGGCGTAGCCGTCCTTGGTCTTGAGAACGATCACGCAGTCGGGATTTACGCTGCCGATGGAATTCTGCTTTGCGACATAGCTTTCGATCTTGCTCATGTCAAGCTGCCAGCTGTTCTGGAGCCACTCATTGTCGATCTCGGTGTCACAGAGGTAATTGTCCTTGCCGACGGCATCGGCAATCTTCTGCTCGATCTCGGCCGGAGTGAGCGTTACGTCGTTTTTCTTGTTGTCGTCGGTTTTATTACCGCTTGTGCCGCAGGCCGCGACGGACAGAAGCATTGCGAAGGTCATGAGACATAAAACTATTCTTTTCATTTTGTTCATTTCGGAAAACTCCTTATTTAAAATTGCGCATCTGTTCTGCGCTTGCATATATATAACGAGCCGAAAAGCAAAAATGTCGGAAGAATTTAAAAAATTCTTCCGACATAATCAGTTTGATTTATTTAAATCTGTTATTTTTTCAGGGCTTCGTAGGCGGATATGATCTGCTCGCGCTCTGCACCGTCTGTTCCGTAAAGGCAGTAGTTTACCTTTCCGTTTGTCCAGACTATCTTATAACAGCTTGCAGCGTCTGACTGCACCATGCCGAGCACCGCGCTCGTTTTGGCATCCACCGTTTCGATGAGGCTCTCCTCGCCGATGATACCGGAAAAATCACCGTCCTGCGCCGATGCGCGGGCAATATAGCTCTTTCCGCCAAGCTCAAACTGCACCTGTGCTATCTTGCCGTCTATGACCGCGTAGGAAACGTTCTGTGCAGCCTCCGGAGCGTCGAGCGTGATTGAAAGCTCCGAGAATGCCTCCGCGCTTTCAACCTCGACAAAGGGATTGCCGCCCATGACTATATCCTCGTTCGGGTCGATATCACCGCCCGGCGACAGAAAATGAACGAGGCCGGCTATCACGACGCAGAGGCAGGCCGCTACCGGCAGCGCATATCGGGAAAGCCGCAGCGGCTGCTTTTCGGGCTTCTGCGATGTCTTTGCCGCCTTGTCCATGATATTCCGGTACATCCGCTCCTTCGCACCGGCTTCCGGCTCGACGGAGCTTATCGCTTCTTTGATTTTATTCTCATTCACGGCTCAAAACCTCCTATCTGCCGCCGCAGCAGCTCCCTTGCCTCTTTCAGATGATTGCGCACGGTTGACGGCGGCTTTTTAAGCATCTGCGCTATCTCATCGGTCTTGCAGTCCATATAATAGTGCAGGTATATGACGTCCTTGTACTTTTCGGGCAGCTTCATGACCATATCGAGCGTTTCGTCATAAAGTCCGGCGCTTTCATCGGCGATCTCCGGCGCGTCGTCTATCGGCGTTACCTTTCTGCGCCACCAGTGTCTGAGACGGTCCTTGCACAGGTTCATTGCCGTGACGGTCAGCCACTTCTTTTCATGCGTCTCGTCGTTGAAGCTATAGCCTCCGCTGAGCACCTTAACGAAAACGTCCTCCGTGCAGTCCTCGGCCTCGGCAGCATTTTTCATATATGTAAAGCAAAGGCGGTACACGAGCTTGTAATTGCGCTCGTAAAACGCCTCGAACCACGGGTTATCCGGCATACTGCTTCTCCTCTCTCAGTATATATAACGATTAGGCAGCCGCTTTTGTCGGAGCAATCAGCAGTTTTTTATATCATGCAGAAATCTGCGGTTATATTTCATGCCTGCATAGCGCGTTATGCGGTCGATGTATATCGGATCATACGCGCCGCCCACCGCGCCGACGATGGGTATACCCTGCAAAAACTTCATATAAAGGAGCTCGCCGGAAAGTCCCTCGGCGGCTATCCTGACCTCGGTTTTCATTGTTTCTTCATCGGGCTGAGCTCCGTGCTCGATAAAATAGTTGACCCTGTCGTCGGCAGCTTTGAGCTCGTCCCCGTAGCGGAGCGCGGCGCCGATAATGAGCAGGATAAAATACTTCTCTGCCATATCGTCGTAATCGTAGCCGTAGCCGAGCGATATCTCATACAGGCTTTTAAGCAGCATGGCCGTAAAAACCGGGATATCCGGTATGCCGACGCCCACAAGGCCCATGCCGATGCCGGAAACGCCGGAGAGCACGGTATTTTTCGCCTTTTGTGCCGATGAGCCGCGCGACGCGTCACGCAGGCTGCGCTTTGTCGGGTTATTTTTCGCAATTATGCGCCGCACACGGCTGCTGCGCTCCATATCGCGGCGGTTATACGTCTTTTCGATAACCCCCGTACCCTTTGCGAAAATGAGCTCAAAGGCCTTGGCAAAACCAGTATCGAGAGTGTCCTTGAGCTTTTCGGGCACCTTGGTCTGTAAAAACGCGTTCAGCCGGCTGTCGCCCCGCTCAGCGCGGTCGTCGATGTATTTCTTTTCGGCAGCAAGCTGCCTGCTCCATTCGCGGTCAAAATCGTTCATCATATCATCTCCTTTTTACGATTATACCGTATAACAGGCCAAAAGAAAAGGCCGGAAACCGGCCTTTTCGATTATTGAGCTATCAGTTTTTCCAGCACTCCGTCTTGCCGTCAAGACCTATATCGGAGGCTCTGAATACCGGATCCTTGCCAGCCTTACGCTGAGCCGAGTAATCCTTGAGCGCGGCAAGTGCGGGCTTTGCAAGGATGATGATAACGGGAACGTTTATGATGACCATGCAGCCCTGGAGCATATCCGCCGTATCCCAGACTATTCCCGCCGACAGCAGCGCACCGGCAAATACAAGTGCGGTCGCAGCGAGGCGGAAAATAAGCATGAAGGTTTTGGAGGGAGTGCGCTTGAGGATAAACTTCAGGCAGCCCTCGGTGTAATAGTAATTGCCGATGAGCGTTGTGAAGGCAAACAGGCTCATTGCTATGGCAATAAACACCGGGCCGAAGTCACCCAGAGCAAGCTGCATGGACTGCTGGACATACACTGCGCCCGCAGCATCCGCCGTGAGCCCTTCGGGATTTGCGCACATGCACATCATTGCGGTAGCCGTGCAGATGAGCAGAGTATCGATGAACACGGACAGCATCTGGACAAGTCCCTGCTTTACGGGGTGGGATACATCTGCCGAGGCCGCCGCGTTTGGCGCCGAGCCCATACCGGCCTCGTTCGAGTAAAGGCCGCGCTTTATGCCCCACATCATGCAGGAACCGGCAAAACCGCCGAAGATGGCCTTGAAATCGAATGCTGATACAAATATGTTCCTGAGAACGAGGGGCAGATTGCTTATGTTCAGTATAACGACGATAAGCGATACGATGATGTACAGAAGTCCCATAATCGGAACGAGCACGCCGGTTATGTTTGTAAGGCGCTTTCCGCCGCCGAGAACGCAGGCGGCAAAAAGCACGGCAAGTATGGCGCCGATGACTATCGGAGTCGTCGAGGCGTCATAGAAGCCGAAGGTCTTGAAGGTATCCTGAGTGTTGAACGAGGCAAGCATATTGTAACCAACGACATAGGTCAGGATAAGGATAACAGAAAAGATCACGCCGAGCCAGCGCTGCTTGAGCGCATTCTGCATATAGTAGGAAGGTCCGCCGTAGTAGGTTCCGTCAATGTCGCGGTGCTTGTATATCTGTGCAAGCGTTGATTCGATAAATGCGGATGCTCCGCCGAGTATGGCGGTTATCCACATCCAGAAGATAGCGCCGAAGCCGCCGGTACATATTGCCGTTGACACGCCGATGATATTGCCCGTACCGACACGGGATGCCGTTGACACCATCAGTGCGCCGAACGAGGACACTGCATTCTCGTCCTTCGGCTTCTCGCTGACGACCTTTATCGACTCGCCGAACAGGCGAATTTGCAGAAAACCCGTGCGGAAGGTGAAATATAGTCCTGCCGCAACAAGGAAAAGCGGGACTATGTACGGCTGGTACAGAAAGCCGCTTATGGCGTTTATAACGCCGTGGATCACTTCGATCATGTTTGATATCTCTCCAATCTGTGCTTGTCTTAAAATTTGCGATGTTTACATTATAGACATATTTATGTGCAATTGCAAGCCTTTTAAGTGGCAGCAAGGCCCTTTCTGTGCAAATACAGGCGCAGTTATTGTTATTTCACGAGCTTGATGATATAATCAAAGTCTGAAAGAATGTATAAAAGGAGCGTTATTTATATGCATTTGTACGAAAAGAAGCTTAATATATACTATACGCTCCTGCAGGCGGTCTACTGGATAACGAGCGCCGTGGTGTTTTGCTTCACGACCGTGTATCTCCAGAGCCGCGGCTACTCCAACTACGAGATAGGAATTGTGTTCGCCGCAGGCAATATATGCGGCTTTGCCGCGCAGACGCTCGTTTCGGGATATGTTGACAGGCACAGGCGGCGCAATCTTCTCACGTGCATAGGCACAGCAGCTCTGCTGGCGCTGCTGCTGATGACATCGGTTTACCTGCTTCCGTCGGGCAGCATCCCTCTCATGGGACTGTATGCCCTCATCATTGCCGGCAATACACTTTTGAATCCCCTGTGCATCTCGCTGAGCTTTTATATAGAAAGCTGGGGCTGCGGGATAAATTTCAGCCGTGCGAGAGCGATCGGTTCGCTGTCATTTGCGCTGTGCAGCGTTGTTCTCGGCATACTCGTGCAGCGCGTGAGTGAAAATGCCGTACCTGCGGCGTTTATCCTGTTCTCGGCGCTGACAGGGCTCATGACAATGCTGTTTATCCCCGGCGACAGGGTGCAGCGCGATTCTGCCGCTGCCGTAAATGTGCCGCAGGAAGCAGCATCGGCAGGCAGCTTTGTTGAATTTGTGCGCGAGAATAAACGCTTTCTGCCGTTTCTTCTCGGTACTGCGGCACTGTATTTCACTCACGGGCTGATCGGCAACTTCATGATAGAGTTTATCCGTAATATCGGAGGCGGCAGCGAGGATATGGGCAATGTGCTTGCCTTCATGACGGTCATGGAGTTTCCGGTAATGCTGCTGTTTCCGAGGCTTACACGGCGCTTCAGGTGCTCCTCCCTGCTGCGCTTTGCGGTGATAATGTTCACGGTGAAGGAGCTGATGATATACCTTGCACCGAGCATCCCCGCACTGTACGCCGCCGAGGCTTTGCAGGCATTTTCCTTTGCGCTGTTCGTTCCCGCATCGGTGAGATACGTTGACGAGGTAGTTACAAAGCACAACGCAGTCAAGGGACAGGCCTTTGTCACCTCAATGATGACCCTCGGCAGCATATTCGCAAGCTACATCGGCGGTCTGCTGCTCGACAGCTCCACGCCGCGCTTCACGCTTCTGGTCGGTGTCATCGTATCCGCCGCCGGAACGCTCATCATGCTGTGCGCGATACGGACAACAAAAAGCTAAAAAGACGCGGCCGCGGCCGCGTCTTTTTTCATATTGAATTTATATCTTGACTTCGAACTCATTGCTCTCGACCGAGAACGGGATATAGCTCAGTTTGGCTCTGACAAGGCGTTTTGCTATGCCGTTATATACGAGTTTGTACGTTCCGCTTTCAAGATCGTCGTCCTTCAGAAGCCAGCCGACCGTTGCCGTCCAGCCGTAACGCACGGTGTTTTCAAAGTTGATTGTCGTATACGGATCGGTGTCGGTAAGCACGGTCACCCAATTGCCGTCAACAAGCTTCTGCACCTCCATGTAGGTATAGTTTTCAACAAGCTCGCTGTCATTTAGAGTGAGAATGGAAACGTGCCTCGGGTTTGCTGCGCTGAACTGCGCCGTGACCCACTCCCCTCTTTCATACGACAGTTTTCCGACATTGGCCATGAGCCTGCCGTAGTTTTTCCTGTCTATCGTCGGGGTCGCTACCGCGGCGGCGGTGTAGACGAGCTTAAAGGGTGTCGTCTGCATGAGGGCTGCGCCCTTATCGGCCTTCTCGCCGTTTGCGAGTCCCTGCGCAAGCTTGTCGAGCTCCTGCGTCAGCGCCGCGCCCGACCACGGCCCGAACAGGCAGGTCGAGCCCTCGTAATGCTGCGCGGCGTACTCCTCGCGGGTCGTGACATACTGGCTGTAGGCATTTGCATGAGTGGCGATTATGACCTTTGTGACTCCGGCGCTCTCAAGAGTTTTCTCAAGGACGGCGCGCGTTCTGTTGGCCTGCTCGTATGTAAGCTCAAACGGCACGCCCGCTATGGCGACACTGCCCAGGCGCATTATCTGCAGGGGCTGCGCCTTCTGCATAAGCTTGCCGACCGCGAGACAGACGACCTTCTCGGCCTGAGCCTCGTCATAGCCGTCGGACTGGAGTATTTTCATGGCTGTCGGCCAGAGGGGCTTGAAGAGATATTGCAGACCCTTCAGGTCTATCATCGTGAAGTCACAGGCTATGCGCTCGTAGCTGCCCGTTTCCTCATTCCACACAAACTGGTGCCTCACCGCGCCCTCGGCTGCGTTATCGACGGGAGCGCCCTCCTCGTCACCTGCGATTATGCCCGCACCGATGCAGGGCTCGCTGGTCTTGACATAGCCTGCCGAGAGGTCATCATATGGCATGTAATAATCGCCGACGTAGTTTAGACCGACGGTAATGTCGGAAAAGTCAACTGCGGTATAGTTTACCGCAAAATCGCCGGCGAGGGGCGTGCGCTCAGCGTTTTTTATAAGCTCCAGCGCGGCCTCTGCTTCTTCCCTGCCGTGGATTATCTGATTTTCTATGGCATCCGTACCGTATATCTCATCCGGGCGTAGGAATGCCTCGTGGTAGTCTGACTCGTTTACGGCGTTGGGGCTCGTATCGCCGCTGTCGGCCTGTGCAAAGGCCGCGACGAAGCCGTCACCCATCTCCTCCTCGACCCTGAGCGCGGCGTAGCCCTTGTGGTCGGAGGCAACAAGCGTATTGTCAATGCCGTTTGACGTTCCGTGTGAGCCGAAGAAGTTGAAGAAGCCGATATCAGTTCCGGCGCTGTCGGTGAGGATTATTCCCGCCATTTCGTGGTTATAGGCATTCTCTGCAGCCTTGAGACCCGTTTCATAGCTGAACGTCCCGTCCTCGTTTACCTCATAACCGTAGTCAGCGGCATTTTTATTAGTCAGAAATGCGTCAGCCGAGCGGTTGGACGCACTGATATTCGTATCCTCGTAAACGAGTGAGGCAGTGCCGCTGACCCTTCCGTCATAGGCCTGCTCTATCGCCTCGGCTATGCCCTTGACGATGATCTTGTAGCTCTCGTCGTCGTAGCCGGGGACTCCGTTTATGAGGTCGTACAGCTCAAACCACGATGTGTTCGAGGTCGAGGAATGGCAGTGCGTTGCCGTGAGCATGACGTTTTCCTCGCTAAACTGCGCATAACCGTCTGTCTTGAGCTTCGAAATTACGCCGGGCTTTATACTCTCGGTCATATGAACGAGCTCGGCCGAGACAAAAGCAACGGTCGTATCTCCGTTGTTGATGACAAACGCGCGGGCATACAGCCTTGTGAGCAGTCCCTCCATAAGGTCGCCCACAGAGTTGTAGCCTGTGCTGATATCCGTGATGGGGCCGGTTATATCGACCTTAGCTGCGCCGACCTTGAGTTTGCCGTCTCCCGCGGCAAGTCCGACCGGCAAAAGCGTGAGCAGCATCGACGCACAAAGCGCAAGGCTCAAAAGAGTTTTATAAAATTTTTTCATCCACATCTCCTCCTTTGCGCCATTTTAGCATAACAAGACACTGTGTTCAACAGCAAAAGTTAATAGTTTATTAATAAACAATGCCTGAACTTATATGTTACGCCATGCAAGAAACGCGCCCTCGGGTCCAAATCCTGTTATGCCAAAAAATAAGGCTCCCGATGGGAGCCTTCAGACTTTCAAAAAACCTATGCTGCTGCGTGAAGATGACCGCGCAGCGGGGGAGCTCGAGG
>CAVEAL010000012.1:0-71735 GCA_963613665.1 bacterium
AGGGACTTTTTTGACTGCGCTTTTCCGCCGAGCATTTTGAAAACGTTCAAAATGCTATTACCGAAATCCTTGAAATTTCAAGGATTTCGACGGCGGTTTATCCAACTTGAGGCGGGCCTTGCCCCCTCAAACTCCCCCGCTGCGCGGATATATTCACGCAGCAGCATAGTTTTTTGACAGTCTCCAAAAAACCGGCAATGCTCACGCATTGCCGGTTTTTTATATTATGACTATGCCCGAGCTCAGCTGAGCTTCATGTCGCCGTCCTTTATCCAGCCGAGTCTGCGGCAGACGATGCCGAACAGCCACGAGAGTACGGCAGGCAGGACGATGGCTATGAGCGCAAGTCCGATCCAGTCTCCGGCGGTGGGGACTATGGCCTGCGCACCGTCTCTGAGCGCTTCCGCCGAGGGGCTCGACCAGCCCGTCCACACGCCGATGGGGCCGACGAGACCGCAGGTGCCCATGCCGGAGGACACCGCCGCGCCGTTCATTTCAAGCTTAAACACGCAGGTGGCCAGAGGCCCGGTCACCGCGCTGGCGGCTATGGCGGGTATCCATATCTTCGGGTTGCGCACGATGTTGCCCATTTGCAGCATCGAGGTGCCCAGTCCCTGCGAAACTATGCCGCCCCAGCCGTTTTCCCTGAACGAAACGACCGCGAAGCCGACCATGTTCGCGCAGCAGCCGGCAAGCGCCGCGCCTCCGGCAAGCCCCGTCAGGCTCAGCGCCGCACAGATGGCGGCCGAGGATATGGGCAGCGTCAGCGCAATGCCGACGATGACAGATACGAGCACGCCCATGACGAAGGGCTGCTGCGTAGTTGCCCATTTTATGAGCGTTCCGACGGCCATTGCGCCCTTGCCGATGGGAGCGGCTATGAAATACGCGGCGCCCACGCCGATGAGTATCGTGACGATGGGGGTCACGAGAATGTCGATCTTCGTCTCCTTCGAGACCATTTTGCCGAACTCTGCCGCGATTATCGCAACGACGTATACCGCCAGCGGGCCGCCCGCGCCGCCCATGACGTTTGTCGCGTAGCCGACAGGTATCAGCGAAAACAGCACCATTGCCGGAGCGTGCAGCGCGTAGCCTATGGCCACCGCCATCGCAGGGCCGACCATCGCCGAGGCAAATTTACCTATCGTGTAGCCCGTGCCGCCGATCTCTATGAGCTGAGCGGCGAGAAATGATATGCCCAGCTGCGTACCGAGAGTGTCCAATATCGTGCCGACCAGCAGAGTGCAGAAAAGTCCCTGCGCCATCGCGCCGAGCGCGTCGATGCCGTAGCGCTTCATGCTGACCTCAATATCCTTGCGCTTGAAAAATGCCTTTACCTTGGACATAGGTGATTACTCCATTCAATAAAAAAGTAGGCCACATGGTGTCATGACACCTGTATAGCCTACTTTAATGCCTGTTTATTGATTTGTCAACTGCCAATTAAGCTTTTTCTGTATAAAGGAAGCCGGCCTCGTCGAGCGCCTTTCTTGTGCGCTCAAAGCAGGCGCTGTCGGGGCAGGAGAGTACGTGCAGGTGCACGCCGCCCGTGAGTGCGCTCAGGAGGCTTGCACCGTGCTCACGGCAGGCATCCATGAACTGCGCCACGTCGTGACGGTTTGAAAGGCGCAGCGGCCCCGTGAGCTGGCCGTACAGCGGGTGCTCGACGATGACGTTCACGACGGTGCAGCCGTTATCGACCATGATGTTGAGCTCGGCCTGCATATTGTCAATATCGTGCACACAGGCGACGGTGTACATCTCGCCGCCGGAGGAGCTTTCGACAATATAGCCGCGAGGAGTGGCAAGAATATTTTCACCCGATGCGCGCAGCAGCGCAACGTCGCCGACGATTATCTGGCGGCTCACTCCAAGCTCCTTTGCAAATTTCGTCGCACTTATGGGGCGGTCGCTGTTTTTAAGAGCAAGCATGATATGCTCGCGCCGTTTTTCCGAATCCATCTGCATTACCTCTTTGCCTCAAGCATTTCATCCTTGAGCTCCATGAGCTTTTCGGACAGGTCAACATAGTACTGGTGGGGGAAGTCGAAGCGCTTGACTTCCGGCCACAGGGTGGATACCTCGTATGCGCAGCGGCGGCGTATCTCGTCAAGCGTCGGGAGCTCATAGACGAGCTCACCTTTTTCGAATACGGGAACGAGCAGCTCCTGTGCACGGAAGTTTTCCATCGTCTTGCGTTTCCAGCGCGCCGCGGGGTCGCAGATCTCCAGCGGCTTTGCGTCGTCCACCGTCTCGTCGTACATGCAGATGTAGTCTGCCTCTGCCATGCCGTTTTCGCGGTCGAAGAAGCGGTAGACCTTCTTGAAGCCCGGATTTGTGATCTTGCCGACGTTTTCGCTGATCTTTATCTTGGGTATGATCCCGCCGTTATCGTCCTCGACGGCGCACAGCTTGTACACTCCGCCGAATACGGGGTCGGACTTTGCGGTTATAAGGCGCTCGCCCACACCGAAGGAGTCGATCCTCGCGCCCTGGAGCAGCAGCTCGGTTATAAGGCGCTCATCGAGGGAGTTTGAAACGGTGATCTTACACTCCGGCCAGCCGGCCTCGTCGAGCATCGCGCGTGCCTTGCGCGTGAGATATGCCATATCGCCCGAATCGAAGCGGATGCCGCATTTGGTTATGCCGAGGGGCTTTAAGACCTCGTTGAAGGCGCGGATGGCGTTGGGAACGCCGCTCTTGAGCGAATTATAGGTGTCGACTAGCAGAATGGCGTTTGTCGGATAGGTCTGGCAGTAGGCCTTGAACGCCTCGTACTCCGAGTCGAACATCTGCACCCAGGAGTGCGCCATCGTGCCGCCGGCGGGAACGCCGTAGCGCGTGTCGGAAAGGGCACAGGCAGTGCCCGCGCAGCCGCCGATATATGCAGCTCTCGCGCCGGTGACGGCTCCGTCTATGCCCTGCGCACGGCGCGAGCCGAACTCGAGCACGACCCTGCCCTCCGCAGCGCGGCAGATGCGGTTTGCCTTGGTGGCGATGAGGCTCTGGTGATTTATCGCAAGCAGGACATAGGTCTCTATAAGCTGTGCCTGTATTGCCGGGGCGCGCACTGTCATCAGCGGCTCGCGCGGGAACACCGGCGTACCCTCCGGCACCGCCCATATGTCGCCCTCAAACTTGAAATTGCGCAGATATTCGAGAAACTCCTCGGAGAACATCTTCCTGCCGCGCAGATACCCGATGTCCTCGTCGTCAAAATGCAGCTGCTGAATATATTCGACCACCTGCTCAAGCCCCGCTGCGATCGCAAAGCCGCCGTTGTCGGGATTCTGGCGGTAAAAAACATCAAAATAGGTGATCTTATCTCCCATACCGTGGTCGAAGTAGCCGTTTCCCATCGTGAGCTCGTAGTAATCGCACAGCATGGTCAGATTAAGCTTTCTGTCGGTCATAACTGCCTCCGGATGCATACGTTAAGCGTATGTTAATTCTACATGTTAGTATATAGCATATTTATTTTTATGCAACCATTGATAATATAAAAACAAGCGCTGCAAAGCCTTGCAGCGCCCGAAATTGTTAAATTGTCAGCTCTCGACAGCAGCCTTGTTCCGAGCCGCGGCGGTGACAATGAGGAACACCAGAGCGGTGAGCGCAAAGACGATTATCGCAATGAGCTGCAGGGTGCCGGAGTAGGTGCCGTCCTTGAGCGGATAGGTGTAGCCGTGGTAGCGCGTGAGCAGGCCGAAGATATTGCAGCCGGCGGAAAGAACGGCGGTGATGATGCCGAGCACAAAGACTCCGCGCTTACCGGCAAGGCAGAGCACTCCGCCGATGATGCCGAGTATCGCGGCGACGGCAAGCACGACGTACAGACCCAGACGCATGTAAAGTTCATGCGTAACGTCGGCGACGTGGTGCGCGACGGATTCGCGGAAGCTATTGCAGACCACGAGGCACTGGTCGAGGTCGAGATACGGCTCACCGTTCCGCAGGGTAACGAGCTCTCCGTTCTCGTCGTATTTTTTCCAGTCGAAGTCCTCGCCGAGGCGCTGCTCGGGGCCGGGGACGGCCATGTCTCCGTTATGACGGTAGATCGGTTCGTTTTTATAGCAGGTCATGGTGTACTCATCGACGAGCGCCATGCCGCTTTCAAAGGCTTCGAGGTCGTTCAGTCCGGCCTCAAGCTGCGCTGCGCCGTCGGCAAGCTCCTTTGCACCGGCTGCAAGCTCACTCTCGCCGTCGGCAAGCGCCTTTTTGCCCGCTGCGAGATCCTTTTCGCCCTGAGCAAGCTGCTTCTCGGCCTCGGCCAGCTGCTGCTCACCGGCTGCAAGCTCCGCTTTACCGGCTTCAAGCTCCGCAAGGCCGTCCTCGTACTGCTTGAGCATAGCCTGACCCTCGGCGACCATGGTCTGGATATATGCAGGGAAGTCGGTCACGTCGGCGGGGATCGAAAGTCCCATGCGCGATGCAAGCGGCGCGACCTTTCCAGCAAACCACGCCTGCGCACTGTCAAAGCCGGGCAGCTTTGCGACGCTGCCGTCGCGGAACTTGACGTATGTATTCAGCAGCGGCATGAGCGGCTCGATCTTCGACAGCAGCTCCTTGCCCTCGTTGTATGCCTCGGTGTTCTCGTCGATCAGCTTCTGACCCTCGGCTATCTTCTGACGCCCCTCCTCAAGAGCCTTTTTACCGGCGGCATAGTCCTTATAGCCCTGCTCGAGCGTGGCCTTGCCCTCGTTGTAGTCCTTATAGCCCTGTGCTAGTGCGGCCTTGCCCTCATTGTATGCCTGCTGCCCTGCGGCATAGTCGCTAAGACCCTTGGCATAGGTGCCGACACCCTCGCTGTATGCGGCCTCATTTGCCTTGAGCGCCTCGATAGCTTTTTCGAGCTCGCCTACAACGTCGGCGGCCTTGGCATCGTCCTCCTTGTACTGCTTGATCGCAAGACCGTCCCTGACACCGAACCCGGCGGCGGCCAGCGCGAACAGGCAGGAGACAATGAGCAGGATGCTGATCGTGGTGGTAAGTGCTGATTTCTTCATGTCTCTCCTCTTCTGTACATTTGATAGGGATCTGTGTCTTAAAACACAGTGTTGTTAACATACTATTAACAAATTCACAATTTGTCAATACTTATGAGAAAGATATGAGAAATTTTTACCGGCGATGTAACAAAAAGCTCGTTGAAATTTTTGCGCGGTTGCGCTATATTTATCGTATAGAACGGAGGAAGAACCATGGCAGTAACAATGGAGTTTTTTGACGGTATTAGATTTGATATCGCAAAGCAGAAATATTATAACGCCAACAAGGTCGATGCAAGGATGCAGGAGATAAAGGCGGCGTTTGCCGAGCTCATCGAGGAAAATAACGAGCTCAGACGGCAGATAGACGGCATCGCACTTTCCAAGGACAGAGTCGCGGAGCTCATCATGGGCGCTCAGGAGAAAGCCGACGAGATGATAAAGCAGGCCGAAGCCGAGGCCGGAGAGATAATAAAAAAGGCAAAGCTCGACGCCGACGGTATCGTTGTCAGCCGCGAGGCTGAGGAGGGCGGCGCGTCGCTCGGCCTTACGCAGAACCAGCTTGCCGCGATAGATAAGCTCAATAAGCAGCTTGACGATTTCAACGTCGCCCAGGCAACGCAGATATTCCGCATAAAGCAGGCGCTCATGAGCATTGCGCTCGATAAGTGACGATAAAAGATATAGGCCGGCTGAGACGAGAAAACATACGTCTGAAAGGGCATGGCGGGCACGAATGCCGTCGCTGCGGCCTGACCTTGCACCCCGCTGAACGCTTTCGGGTGCCGGCAGTTTTGGGCGAGGGATTTTTCGTTCAGACAAAATAACAAGATCTCGGCAATACTCTGTGTATTACCGAGATTTTTTATGCCGTATGTGCGGAAAAGAGCTGCCCAAAACCGTGTGTTTTCTTATCTCGACCGGCCTCTGCGAGACTGCGGTTTTTTCATTTTCCGACGCAGAAGCGCTCGAATATGCGGTTCGTGACTTCCTCGCGCACGGTGCGCCCCGTGAGCTCCCCGAGGGCGGACATGGCAGTTTCCGTTTCGGTGAGGACGATATCCGGCGTGCAGCCGAGCCCGAGAGCCTCCGCAGCAGCCTTCATCGACTCCAGCGCACGGGAGACCGCATCAAACTGCCGGGCGTTTGTGAGTATCTCGCCGGCCGGTGCACAGGGCAGGGGGAAGAGCCTGCGTACCGCGTCCTCGAGCGCAGCCAGTCCCTCGCCGGTAACGGAACTTATCTCGACGACGGGCAGCGGCGTTTCAGGCAGCACGGCGGCGGAGCCGAGGTCGTGCTTTGACAGCACGACGATGCCGTGCGGCGCACGCTCGGCGCATTTTATGAGCTCGATATCCTCGCCGGTGAGCTCACGGCTGCCGTCGATGACGGCAAGGACGAGCTCCGCCTCCTGCATTGCACGGCGCGAGCGTGTAACGCCCAGACGCTCGATCTCGTCGCTCGTTTCGCGTATTCCGGCGGTGTCGGTCAGGCGCAGGAGCACCCCGCCGAGCCGCAGCTTTTCCTCGATCGTGTCGCGCGTTGTGCCGGGGATATCGGTAACGATTGCGCGGTCATAGCCCAGAACGGCGTTCAGAAGCGAGCTTTTTCCGGCGTTGGGGCGGCCGACTATCGCCGCGGGCACTCCGGCGCGCATGAGCCTGCCGCTGTCGTAGCTCGCGCGCAGCCGCTCGAGCGTTTCGGTGCAGCGGTCGATGTCGTCCCTGTAGCGCGAGAGGGTGAAGTCCTCGATGTCCTCGTCGGGATAGTCGAGCACCGCGTGATAGTGCGAGCTTATGTCGGTCAGAATACCGTAGATCTCCTCTATGCGCCGCGAGATCGCCCCGCCGAGCTGACCGGCAGCGTTGCGCGCTGCCTCGGCGGTCTCCGCGTCTATGATATCCGCGACGGCCTCGGCACCGGAAAGATCCATGCGGCCGTTTAAAAACGCTCTTTTCGTGAACTCGCCGGGCAGCGCCTGTCTCGCTCCGAGGGCAAACGCCGCCTCGAGCACCGCACGCAGTACGACCGGTGAGCCGTGGCACTGAAACTCCGCGGTATCCTCGCCGGTGTAGCTGTTCGGCTCACGGCTCACGGTGCACAGGCAGATATCCAGAAGCCTGCCCTCGGCATCGTGAAGTCTGCCGTAGCAGAGCCTGCGGTCGGCACAGCCGGACATTTTCTCACCTGACACGGGCGAAAAGAGTTTATCGGCAATATCTATCGCGGCGCTGCCGGACAGGCGCACGATGCCTATCGCGCAGACCTGAGTGCCGGTGGATACGGCGGCTATCGTGTCTGACATAATGCATCCTCCGTAATAAAAGAGGTGGGCATCTGCCCACCTCTTTAAAATAGCTTGAATTACTTGTTCAGTCTTGCGGCTTTTGCGGCCTTCTCGTCGTTATCCTCGGAGATATAGTAGCTCAGGGACAGCAGCGAGTCGGAGAAATGTATGTTCTCGACGATGGTGCTGCTCTCGGGAGAGGTGAGCTCGATGTTCGTGAAGTTCCAGATGGCATTCACACCGTGCGCGGTCAGAAGCTCGGTCGTTGCGATCGCGTGAGCCTTGGGGACACACAGAACGGCGGCGTCAACCTTGTTCTCGGCAAGGTAATCGGGAAGGGTGGCCATATCGTGGATCTTGACACCCGCATAATCGGTGCCGATAAGCTGCGGCTTGACGTCGAAGGCGGCTTTCAGATCAAAGCCCCAGGTCTTGAACGAAAAGTTGCACAGAAGTGCCTGACCGAGGTTGCCGACGCCGATGAGGACGGCGCTGTAGCCCCTGTCCATGCCGAGGATGGATGCGATCTCCGCGCGCAGTGCGGTGACCTTGTAGCCGTAGCCCTGCTGGCCGAATTCGCCGAAGCAGCTGAAGTCCTGACGGATCTGCGAGGGGGTGAGGCCGAGCTGGCGGCCCAGCTCGCCGGAAGATATGCGGCTTACGCCCGTTTCCGTAAGCTCATCGAGCTTTCTTAAATAGCGCGGAAGACGGCGGATAACGTTATTTGATACTTTTACACGTTTCATATATGGAGTTCTCCTTAGGTAAACAGAAGATGTTAATAATTTGATTAATGAATTATATCACAAGTTTTTGACCATTTCAAGTAGTTATGTGACGCTAAATGACCGAATTTTTGCCGAAAACGTGAGTCTTTTTTGATTGATGTTTAGACGGATATATGTTATTTTAAAGGTCATGGAGAGTGACAGACAATGCGAATGAGAAAAAAACCGAATTTACAGCCGCGCATGGAAAAGTGTGCAGCGGTTCAGATAATGCAGCCGGAAAAACTGCGCGGACAGTGGCGGGAGAGCTTCCCCGGCATGGAGCTCTGGCTCGAGATAGGCTGCGGCAAGGGGCGATTTACCGTCGGCACGGCGCAGGAAAACCCCGGAGCCGAGCTTCTTGCCCTGGAAAAGGTCGAGGACGCGATGGTCATAGCCATGGAGCGCGCCTGCGAGGCGAAAACGAAAAACGTGCGCTTTATGTCCATGGATGCGCTGCGGCTGCGCGAGGTGTTTGCACCCGGCGAGGTCGGGCGGATTTTCGTCAATTTCTGCGACCCGTGGCCGAAGAGCCGCGACGCAAAGCACCGGCTCACGTCGCCGAATTTTCTGAGGATATACGCGGATATCCTGCCGCTCGGCGGAGAGGTCTGCTTCAAGACGGACAATCTGCCGCTGTTTACATGGTCGCTTGAGCAGATAAGGGCCGAGGGCTGGGATGTGCGAAACGTTACAAACGATCTGCACGCCGGCGGCGAGGGCGGCGTCATGACCGACTATGAGTGCAGATTCCGCGAAATGGGCGTAAAGATAAACCGCCTTGTTGCCGTAAAAACGGTGCAGACAAAAACCGGCGCGTCCGGCGAGGTGCCGAGACTCAGAAACGCCGCGCTTTCCGATGCAAGGGGGATAAAACCGTGAGATTTATAAGCTGGAACGTAAACGGCCTGCGCGCCGTCGTGAAAAAGGGCTTCGAGGACATATTCCTGTCGCTGGACGCGGATTTCTTCTGCCTTCAGGAGACAAAATTGCAGGAGGGGCAGATAGAGCTCGACCTGCCCGGCTACGAAAGCTACTGGAGCTATGCCGAGAAAAAGGGCTACTCGGGCACGGCGATATTCACAAAGCATACGCCTTTGAGCGTAAGGCACAACATCCCCGGCCACGAGAGCGAGGGCAGAGCCGTGACGCTCGAATACGAGGAGTTTTTCCTCGTGTGCGTATATACGCCGAACTCGCAGGACTCCCTCAGGCGCCTTGACTACCGCATGAGCTGGGAGGACGACTTCCGCGAGTATCTTGTGCGGCTCGATAAGCAGAAGCCGGTCATAGTCTGCGGAGATATGAACGTCGCCCACACCGAGGCAGATCTCAAAAATCCCGATACAAATCATTTTAACCCCGGCTTCTCGGATGAGGAGCGCGGGAAGTTCACCGAGCTTCTGGACGCCGGATTTATCGACAGCTTCCGCACGCTCTACCCCGATAAACGCGACGCGTACTCGTGGTGGAGCTACCGCGCGGCGGCAAGATCGCGCAATGTCGGCTGGCGCATCGACTATTTCGTCGTCTCCGAGCGCCTGCGCGGGAACATAAAGGACGCGTACATACTGCCCGAGATACTCGGCTCGGATCACTGCCCCGTGGGACTGGATATGCTATGGTGAAGATAGGCAGTGTCGAATTAAACGGGCGCGTGACGCTCGCCCCCATGGCCGGAGTTACGGACTTTGCCTTCCGCGCACTGTGCTCCGAGCTGGGCGCGGCGCTCACGACGACGGAGATGGTCAGCGCAAAGGCACTGTGCTACGGCGATAAGAAAACGCGCAGCCTTCTCTGTAATCTCCCCGGCTGCCGCCCCTTTGCCGCGCAGATCTTCGGACACGAGCCGGAATTCATGGCCGAGGCGGCGCCTATGGCGATAGAGTACTCCGGCGCGGATATGCTGGATATAAACATGGGCTGCCCCGTCGGAAAGATCGTAAAAAGCGGCGACGGCTCGGCGCTCATGCGCGACCCGGAGCTTGCCGGAAAGATAGTTCAGGCGGTCGTCTCGGCGGTCGGCGTGCCGGTAACGGTGAAGTTCCGCAAGGGCTTTGACGGAGGCAGCGTGAACGCCGTGGAGTTTGCACAGGTGATGCAGCAGGCCGGAGCCTCGGCCATTGCCGTGCACGGCAGAACGCGGGCACAGATGTATGCGGGGCGCGCGGACTGGGACATTATACGCGACGTGAAAAGGGCGGTGACGATCCCGGTCATTGCAAACGGCGATATCTTCTCCGGCGCGGACGCGGAGCATATCCTGCGCTACACCGGCTGCGAGCTTGCCATGATCGGACGCGGCGTGTTCGGCGATCCGTGGCTGTTTCCCGAGGCAAACGCATGCATCGGGGGCGTGGAGATACCCGAAAGGCCGCCGCTTTCCGAGCGCATGGAGCTTGCCCTCAGGCATACGAAAATGTACGCCGAAGAGTTCGGCGAGCGCCTTGCCTGTCTCGAGGCGCGTCACCAGATACCGTGGTACCTAAAGGGCGTGGCGTACGCGGGCTACTATAAGCAGCAGCTCGTGAAGGTCGAAACGCTCGATGAGCTTGAGAGGATAATAGACGGCATTAAGAGAGAGCTGATATGAGCCAGATTTCCGAAAAAGAAATAATAGAGAGAGTCCTCGGCGGCGACGTGAACGCCTTTGAGGAGCTTGTTTTGCGCTATGAAGGCACGGTGTACAACCTTGCGCTGCGCATGGTGTCAAACCGCGAGGACGCGGCCGACATGACGCAGGAGGCCTTCATAAAGGCCTATAACAGCCTGCCTTCGTTCAGGGGCGACAGTAAGTTTTCCGTGTGGCTTTACAGGATATGCTCAAACGTCTGCCTCGATTTTCTGCGCTCGAAAAGCCGCAGACCGCAGACCTCGCTGACCTCGCTCAACGATGATGACGACGTGCAGCTCGATATCCCCGACCCCGCAGCCGGCCCCGAGGAGCAGCTTATGAAAAAGCTGAGCATGCAGTCGGTCTCCGAGGGACTGGAGCGCCTGCCGGATAAGCAGCGGCAGATACTTGCCATGCGCGAGATCGGCGGCATGAGCTACGCCGAGATAGGACAGGCGCTCTCGCTTGAGGAGGGCACTGTCAAATCGCGCATTTTCAGGGCCCGAGAAAAATTATGCGCATTTCTGCTTGAAAGCGGGAACATTCCCGAAACGCTTGCGTCAAAAGGAACGAAAGGAGGCGGCAAAACATGATAGATTGCAATAAGTGCAGAGAAATGATAAGCTGCCTTCTCGACGGCGAGCTGGACGAGGAGGAGCAGACTCTTGTGCGCGGGCATATAAGTGCCTGCCCCGAGTGCAGGCGCGTGTACGAGGCGTTTTGCGCGATATCCGACGGGATGCGTGAGTCCGAGCCTCTGCCCGGGGGACTGCATGAGAAGATCATGTCCGGCATTACGGAAAAGCCGAAAAAGAAAAGCGGCATAGTGTGGATAAAATACTTCTCCGCCGCAGCCTGCATTGCTCTGGTCATCTTTGCCGGAGCAAAAAGCGGCATTTTCGGCTCCGGCTCAGACTCCGCCGGCGGCGCAGACTTTCTGCGCGAAGCGGAGACCGTCAGCAACGGAGCGGCGGTATACAGCGACGGTGCTGACGAGAGCGGCGCGGCGGTGACGCAGGAGGTCCTCACAGCTGTCAAAACGGTCGATGAGGCGACGGCCGAAAAGCTTACCGAGCTGCTCACGCCGCTGCGCAGCGACGCGCAGGAAAGTGAGCCCGGCACCGAGCCGGACTACTGCGTCTCGCTCCCGGACGGCGGAGAGCTGCTTATCTACATCGACGGTGACAGCGTCTGCGCAGACTTCGGCGACGGGGCCTGCCCCACATCGGCCTCTGCCGAAGAGATCCGCAAGCTGCTGGAGTGACAAAAAGTATTTAATTTAAGCGGTATCTGTTAAGATGCCGCTTTTTCTGTTGACTTTTTTTGCTCCGATACTATAATTGGATAGCACTCATTTGGGGAGGTATAAAAATGAATGAGATCTTTGTGGTGGGACACCGCAACCCGGATACCGATTCGATAGTCGCGGCGATGAGCTATGCGGCGCTGCGCAACGCACTCGGCGACAGGGAGTATGTGGCGGCCTGCCTTGGACATACAAGCGACGAGACGCAGCGTATGCTCGACAAGTTCGGCTTCGAGCCGCCGCTCATGATAAACGACGTGCGCACACAGGTGCGCGACCTTGACTTCGACACGCCGCCGGCGCTCAGCTCCTCGGTCACTATGAGCAGAGCATGGTACATGATGCGCGAGGAGAAGGTATCGGTGATCCCCGTCATAAACGAGGACGGCACGCTTTACGGAACGCTCTCGGCAGGCGATATCGCATCGTACAGCCTGATGACGATAATAGACTCGCACATTGACGATGTTCCGCTTTGCAATATCCTCAGCGTGCTGGAGGGCAAGGTGCTCAACGAGGACGCGGAGCTGTTCGACTGCATAGCCGGAAACGTCGCCATTGCGCTGCCGCAGAGCTGCGAAACGCTGCTTTTTAACGATCCCGACAGCATCGTGCTGTGCGGCGATCAGCCGGATATGGTCGAGCGTGCGCTGAAGCTCGGCGTAAACTGCATCGTCCTGTGCCAGACGGAGGCTAAAAAGCAGTGGCTCGAGCACGCGGGGAAAACCTGCATAATATCCACGCCCTTTGACGCGGCGCGCGTTGCAAAGCTCATCTATCAGGCCATACCCATATCGCGCCCCTGCCATACCGACGATACGATATGCTTCCACCTGAACGATTACATAGACGATGTGCGCGAGGAGGTACTCAAAAGCCGCTATCGCTGCTATCCCGTGCTCGACGAGAACGAAAAGGTCGTCGGCACACTGTCGAGATACCATCTGCTGCGCCCGCGCAGAAAGCGCGTCGTGCTCGTTGACCACAACGAGAAAGCGCAGGCCGTCGCAGGCCTTGAGCAGGCCGAGATACTCGAGATCATCGACCATCACCGCCTTGCCGATATCCAGACCGCGCAGCCTATCCGTATGCGCAACGAGCCCGTCGGCAGCACTACGACGATTATCTGCGGCATGTATCAGGAGCACGGCGTCATGCCCTCGCCTGCGATGGCGGGGCTTATGGCGGCGGCCATACTGTCCGATACCGTCATGTTCAAGTCACCCACCTGCACAAAGCGCGATATCGCGCTTGCCGAGCGCATGGCGCGCATAGCAAACGTTTCGCTCAACGCGCTGGGCAAGGAGCTGTTTTCAGGCTCGGGAGAATCAAAGCCCGTATCCGAGCTCATACGCTCCGACTTCAAGGAGTTCCACATCTCCGGTCAGATACTCGGCGTCGGCCAGATAACGACGCTCGACTCCGCAAAAATGCTCGAGCGCCGCGGGGAGTTCCTCGCCGAACTGCGCAGCCTCAAAGCCGAGCACGGCTACGACATGGTCATCCTCATGCTCACCGACGTCCTCCTCGAGGGAACGCAGCTTCTCTATATCGGCAGCGACGACACCATCCGTCGAGCCTTCTCCGCCGAGCCTCGGGACAACGCCCTCTTCCTACCCGGCGTCATGAGCCGCAAGAAACAGATAATACCGATGCTTACGGCCCTTTGGGGCTGAGCCGGGCGGCTAAAATCCGCTCATGCGGCTGCGGGGTGTTTGGCATTGCCCCTGTTTTGCATAAAAGAACGCTGCGGCAGGAGCTAAATTTGTTCAAAAGCGGCAATTGACAAGGAGCTTTACCGTGAGTATAATTTAAAATCATCAAGGAAAGTGAGGATACGGAAATGATCTGCCGCAATGCGAACATGAATAATTCTTCCGTGTCTGAGTCTGTCCGCAGTGCATATTCGTCCTTTAACGCAGTACGATTTTATTCGTACTGCGCTTTTTATTATTTCGGCTGGAGCAATATTGCCGGGCAGAGGACGTAACAATGCATGCATAAGTGCCGCGGATGAAAGCGGCGAATAATTGTCATTGAATGCGGTTCCTTTGCCAAAAAGGAGCCGCATATTTTTATAGAAAAGACCGAGGTATAAGCATGAATGAACTTGAAACTTCCAGAAACGAAATAAGCCGCATCGACAGAGAGATGGCAAAGCTTTTCGAGCAGCGTATGCACGCCTGCGCCGCCGTTGCCGATTATAAAAGGCGTCACGGTCTGTCGGTAAAGGACGAGGCACGCGAAAAGGAGCTCATAGAGCGCAACCGCGCACTCATAGAAAGCGCCGATATCGAGGCATACTATGTGCAGTTTCTCAAAAAGACGATAGAGCTCTCATGCGAGTATCAGTCGAAGCTTTTGAACGGTATGCGCGTGACCTACTGCGGAGTCGAGGGCGCGTTTGCGTATATGGCGGCAAAGCGCATGTTCCCGGAGGCCGAGCTCGTGCCGTATTCCGATTTCGGCGACGCGTATGCAGCGGTCGAGCGCGGCGAGTACGACTGCGTGGTGCTGCCGCTCGAAAACAGCGCCGCCGGCGAGGTCGGAACGGTCATGGACCTCATCTTCTCCGGCGAGCTGTTCGTAAATCAGGTCGTCGATCTTCCGATAGTGCACAATCTGCTCGGAACCGAGGGCGCTGCGCTCGACGGCGTGGAGACGGTCATAAGCCACCCGCAGGCGCTCGACCAGTGCGGAGAGTACATCCGCGCACACGGCTTTAAGACGGAGACGTTTTCAAACACCGCCCTTGCCGCGCAGTATGTAAAAGAGAAAAACGACGCGTCCGTCGCGGCGATAGCCTCCGATGAGACAAGCTCAGTGTTCGGCCTTGATATCATCGACAAGGCGATAAACGACAGCCGCACGAATACCACCCGCTTTGCCGCGCTCTCGCGTGCGCAGAACCGCCCGGCAAACATGTCAAGCCGCGCCGAGGAAAACTTCATTCTCGTGTTCACCGTCAAAAACGAGGCCGGAGCCCTTGCGCAGACGCTGAATATAATCGGCGCGCACGGCTTTAACATGCGCAACCTCCGTTCACGCCCGATGAAGGACCTCCAGTGGAACTACTTCTTCTACATCGAGGCCGAGGGCAACATAAACAACGAAAACGGCCAGGATATGCTCCGTGAGCTGTCGGCGATATGCGCAAAGCTCAAGCTCGTCGGAACATACTACTCAAATCTTAAAATCGGAGAGTGACTTTGATATGATCGTTCCCGTAAAGACCGACACATGGGATTATGATATAGTGCTCGAGCCCGGCGCTCTCGGCAGAGCGGGCGAGCTTTTGAATCTGCGCCGCCGCGTGCTGATCGTAACGGACAGCGGCGTGCCGGAGCGCTATGCCGAATGCGTCGCCGCGCAGTGCGAAAAAGCCGTGACCGTGACTGTTCCGCAGGGCGAAAAAAGCAAATGCTTTGACGAGCTTCAGCATATTTTAAAGGCTATGCTCGACAACTCCTTTACAAGAGGCGACTGCGTAGTCGCCGTCGGCGGCGGAGTGGTGGGTGATCTGAGCGGCTTTGCGGCATCCTGCTATATGCGCGGCGTGGATTTTTACAATATCCCCACCACGCTCCTGTCGCAGGTCGATTCGTCCATCGGCGGCAAAACGGCCATCGACTTTGAAGGCGTCAAGAACATCGTCGGCGCGTTTTATCAGCCGCGCAAGGTCATCATAGATCCCGAGGTTCTGTCCACGCTCTCGCGCCGCCAGCTCATGGCGGGGCTCTGCGAGGCGATAAAAATGGCCGCGACGAGCGATGCGGAGCTGTTTTCACTCATTGAGCGCAGCACGGAGCTCACGGCAGACCTGCCGGAGATAATTTACCGTGCGCTCATGATAAAAAAGAAGGTCGTCGAGCTTGATCCGCGCGAGACGGGACTGCGGAAGATACTGAATTTCGGCCATACAATAGGTCACGCGGTCGAAAGCTTTAACGGAGGCAGGCTTCTGCACGGCGAGTGCGTCGCGCTCGGTATGCTGCCGATGAGCGGGACTTATCCGCGCACGCGGATAAAGGAGCTTCTTGAAAAATACGGCGTGCCGACGGAGATAGAGCAGTCGCCCGAAGAGCTGCTGCCGTATCTTATGCACGATAAGAAAATGGCCGCGGACGGGATATCTGCCGTCATTGTAGAGGAGATAGGTTCGTTTACTCTCTGCCGCATGAGCGCCGGAGAGATACTCTCGCGGCTGGAGGGAGCAAAATGAAAAACACATTCGGCCAGAGCATCTGCCTGACGCTGTTCGGCGAAAGCCACGGCGAGGCGATAGGCTGCGTCATAGACGGCCTTGCGCCGGGAATAGCCGTCGATGAGGGCTACATTGCCCGTAAGCTCGAGCAGCGCCGTCCTTCCTCGCCGCTGGACACGCCGCGCAGGGAAAAAGACGAATTTAAGATAATAAGCGGCGTTTTTAACGGCAGAACGACCGGCACGCCGCTGTGCATCGTCATTCCCAACGAGAACACCCGCAGCGGCGATTACGGCTACGGCCTGCCGCGCCCCTCACATGCGGATTACGCGGCTTACCGCAAGTACCGCGGCTTTGAGGACTACCGCGGCGGCGGACATTTTTCCGGCAGGGTCACGGCGGCGCTCGTGGCAGCCGGAGGCGTGCTCATACCGGCGCTCGAGGGCATCGGCATAAGCCTTGCAACGCACATATATAAATGCGCCGGCGTCTGCGACCGCGCCGCAGGCGACGTGAAAAGCGATATACGGACGCTTTCGGGAAAGAGCTTTCCCGTCCTCGACGATGAGCGCGGGGGCGAGATGGCGCAGCGCATACTCGAGGCAAGAGAGGCCTCCGACAGTGTCGGAGGCGTGACCGAAACGCTCATCTGCGGCGTTCCGGCGGGCGTCGGCGAGCCGTGGTTTGACAGCGTGGAGAGTCTAATATCACACGCTGCGTTTTCCCTCGGCGGGGTCAAGGGCATTGAGTTCGGCGCGGGCTTTGCCGCGGCGGATATGCGCGGCAGCGAATGCAACGATCCGTTCAGAATGGAAAACGGCAGGGTCGTGACGAAAACCAACAACTCCGGCGGCATAAACGGAGGCATCACAAACGGTATGCCCATCGTTTTCCGCTGCGCCGTGAAGCCGACGCCCTCGATAGCGAGAGCTCAGGAAACGGTGGATCTTTTGAAAAACGAAAATGCTGAGCTGAGCATACACGGACGGCACGATCCGGCGATAATCCGCAGGATATGCCCGGTGCTCGACAGCGTCGCGGCGCTGTGTCTTGCCGATATGCTGAGCCTGAGATACGGCACGGACGTGCTGACGAAGGGAGTGCCCACAGAATGAAATACGGACTTATAGGCGAGCATCTGACGCACAGCTATTCCTGCGAGATACATGCGCAGATCGCCGGCTACGAATACGAGCTGCACGAGGTCGAGCCGTCAAAGCTCGGCGAGTTCATGACAAAGCGCGAGTTCAATGCCATAAACGTGACGATACCATATAAGCAGGCCGTGATCCCCTATCTTGACGGGATATCCGAAACGGCAGAGCGCATAGGTGCGGTGAATACCGTCGTAAACCGCGGCGGCAGGCTCTTCGGCGACAATACCGACTTTGCCGGAATGCTCGCGCTTGCAAAGCACGCGGGCGTTGACATGAAGGGGAAGAAGGTGCTTATCCTCGGAACGGGCGGCGCGTCGAAAACAGGCCGTGCGCTGGCGGAATACATGGGCGCGGAGAGCGTTTATTACGTCTCGCGCTCGGGTAAGGACGGCAGCATAAGCTATGAGCAGGCTGCGGCCGGGCACGGCGATGCGCAGATCATCATAAACGCAACGCCAGTGGGCATGTTCCCGAAAACCGGCGGCTGTCCGATCGATATTTCGGCATTTCCGAGGCTCGAGGGCGTGCTCGATGCGATATATAACCCCCTGCGCACAAATCTCGTCCTCGACGCGCAGTCGCGCGGCATCGCGGCAGAGGGAGGACTGTACATGCTCTCGGCGCAGGCGGTGCACGCCTCGGCGATATTCCTCGATAAGCCGCTTGATGAGAGCCTTGTTGAAAAAGCGTTTAAGAGCGTGAAAAACGACAAGCTCAACATAGTCCTTGTCGGTATGCCCACGAGCGGCAAGACCACCGTGGGCGGCATCCTCGCCGAAAAATGCGGCAGGGAGCTTGCCGATACGGACGAGTATATAATCCGAAGGATCGGCATGCCGATATCCGACTTCTTTGCAAAATACGGCGAGGCGGAGTTCCGGCGCATCGAAAAGGAGACGATCGCCTCTCTTTCCTCGACCGGCGGCAGGATCATTGCAACCGGCGGCGGAGCGGTGCTCGACCCGGATAACGTACGCGCACTCAGGCAGAACGGCGTTATCGTGTTTCTTGACAGGAGCCTCAATAACCTCGTCGCGGCTGATGACAGGCCGCTTGCCTCGCGCCGCGACGCACTTGAGAGGCTCTACTCGCAGCGCTATGACATATACTGCGCCGCAGCCGAGCTGCACATCAATGCAGACGTAACGCCGGAGGAGGAAGCCGACACTATACTCAAGGAGCTGGGCATATGAAAATACTCGTACTCAACGGACCGAACATCAACATTCTCGGCATACGAGAGCCGGATATATACGGCAAAAGAAGCTACAGGGAGCTTCTTGAGATGATAAGTACACACGCCTCGGAAAAGGGCGTGGAGGCGGAATTTTACCAGTCAAACCACGAGGGAGATCTCGTGGACGCGATACAGAAGGCGTATTTTGACGGCGTGGACGGCATCGTATTTAACCCCGCTGCATATACGCACACCTCGGTGGCCATTGCCGATGCCGTCAAGGGCGTCGGTATACCGACGGTGGAGGTGCACATCTCGGAGGTGTCCGAGCGTGAGGCCTTCCGTCAGGTGAGCTATATCCGCTCCGCCGCCGTTAAGACGATCTGCGGCCACGGCCTTGAGGGCTACAACGAGGCGCTCGACTTTCTTGTTGAATATATCGGAGACAAAAAATGAAGCTTAAAATAAGCCCGTCGCAGCTTTGCGGCGAGATAAAAGCGCCGCCGTCAAAAAGCTATGCCCACAGGATGCTGATCTGCGCCGCCCTTGCCGGCGGCGAGAGCAGGATAAGCGGCATTTCCGGCAGCGAGGACATGCTCGCAACGCTCGACTGCATCGAGGCGCTCGGCGCGAGGTATGAAATGCACGGCGGCACCGTGACGGTGCGCGGACGCAGCGGCAAAACGCCGGAGGGTGCGGTACTGCGCTGCCGCGAGAGCGGGAGCACGCTGCGCTTTATGATACCGCCGGCGCTCACCGGCGCAACGGTGCGCTTTGAGGGCACGCAGCGGCTGCTTGAGCGCGGCATCGGCATATACGAGGAGCTCCTCGGCGCCAAGGGCATCAAAATAAAAAAGGACGGGAACGGCATAGAAATGAGCGGCGCGCTCGAAGCCGGAGACTATGTCCTGCGCGGCGATGTGAGCAGTCAGTTCATAACGGGACTGCTGTTCGCACTGCCGGAAAAGCGCGGCGAGAGCACGGTCAGGGTGCTTCCGCCGGTGGAGAGCAGGGCGTATATAGACATAACGCTCGATACACTGCGCTCGTTCGGCATCGAGGCGGCAGAGCCGGAGAAAAATCTCTTTGTTATCCCCGGCGGGCAGATATATATACCCGCCGATATGACGGTCGAGGGCGACTGGTCAAACGCTGCGGCGCTCAAGGCGTTTGACCTCGTCGGCGGCAGCGTCAGGGTGACGGGGCTCCGGACGGACAGCATTCAGGGCGACAGGGTCTGCCTTGAATATTTCGAAAGGCTCAGGGAGCCGGGAGCGGTGCTCGATATATCCGGCTGCCCCGACCTCGGCCCCGTGCTGTTTGCCCTCGCGGCGGCCATGGGTCACGGCGCTTCCTTCACGGGAACGCGCAGGCTCCGCATAAAGGAAAGCGACAGAGCGGCGGCCATGGCGCAGGAAATGAGCGCCTTCGGTATAGAAACCGTTCTTTCGGAGAACACCGCCGTCATAAAGCCGGGGCGGCTCAGAGCACCCGTGCGCGAGCTTTCGGCGCACAACGATCACCGCATCGTCATGGCGCTCACTATCCTTTGCAGCGTCACCGGCGGAGTTATAGACGGCGTGCAGGCGGTCAACAAGAGCTATCCGGGATATTTTGACGATCTCGCTTCGCTCGGATTGGAGACGGAATATGAAGCTTGATAAAAACACGAAGATACTGATACTCGGACTCGGGCTTATGGGCGGCAGCTATGCCGAGAGTCTGACGGCGCACGGCTTTGAGGTCGGCGCGATTGCCCGCAGGCAGGAGACGATAGACTATGCCCTGCGCGAGGGAATGATAAAAAGCGGCCGGGCGGAGATAGACCCCGCTTACATCGCGCAGTTCGATCTGCTCATTTTTGCGATGTATCCGCACGCCTTTGTCGAGTGGATAGAAAACTATCAGCAGTATATAAAGCCAAACGCCCTTATCACCGACGTAACGGGCGTAAAATGCAGCATCATATATAAGATCCAGGATATGCTGCGTCCCGATCTTGAGTACATCGGAGCGCACCCCATGGCCGGCCGCGAGTGCAGCGGCGTTGAAAATGCGCGCATGGAGATATTCGAGGGCGCAAACTATATCGTAACGCCCACGGATAAAAACACGCCGGAGGCCATAGAGGCCTGCCGCGAGCTCGGCAGGATAATGGGCTTTCGCATGATAGCCGAGCTCACGCCGGAAAAGCACGACGAGATGATAGGCTTCCTTTCCCAGCTTGCCCACTGCATCGCGGTGTCGCTGATGGTGTGCAAGGATTCAAAGCATCTGGTCGATTACACCGGCGACTCGTTCCGCGATCTTACGCGCATAGCGAAGATAAACGACGAGATGTGGAGCGAGCTGTTTCTGCTCAACAGCTCCGAGCTCGTGCGGCAGATGGATCTTTTCACCGAAAAGTTTGAGCTCATGCGCAACAGCATAGCCTCCGGCGACAGGGAGACCATCCGCGAGATGATGCGCCTTTCCACCGAACGCAGAAAATACTTTGACGTAAAAAAAGAGGATGACAGGTCATGAACATGGAATTTAAGAGAAAAATGCCCACCCCGCAGGCGGTCAAGGAGATGTACCCCATAACTCCGGAGCTTGCCGAGAGAAAAAAAGCGACGGATGCGGCGCTGAAGGCTATATTCACCGGCGAGGATAACAGGCTGATACTTATTATAGGTCCCTGCTCGGCCGACAGGGAGGACGCGGTGCTCGACTATATATCGCGCCTGCGCACCGTTCAGGAGAAGGTAGCCGACAAGATACTCATCGTGCCGCGCGTTTACACCAATAAGCCCCGCACGACCGGCGACGGCTACAAGGGCATGCTTCATCAGCCCGATCCCAACAGCTCGCCGGATATGCTGCGCGGCCTTATCGCCATACGCAAGATGCATATGAAGGTACTTGCCGAGACGGGCTTTTCCTGTGCCGACGAGATGCTGTATCCGGAAAATCATCACTATCTGTCGGACATGCTCAGCTATGTCGCCGTCGGCGCAAGATCTGTGGAAAACCAGCTGCACAGGCTCACCGCGAGCGGCCTCGATCTGCCGGTCGGCATGAAAAACCCGACGAGCGGAGACCTTTCGGTCATGATGAACTCCATCACTGCCGCCCAGCATCCGCACACCTTCGTCTACTCCAACTGGGAGGTTCAGAGCAAGGGCAATCCCCTCGCGCATGCGATACTGCGCGGCTCGTCGAATAAGCACGGCAGAACGATACCGAACTACCACTACGAGGATATAAAGCTCCTGTGTGAGCTATACGCCAAAAGCGGCCTTAAAAATCCCGGTGTCGTCATCGACACCAACCACTCAAACTCCGGCAAGCAGTGGGACGAGCAGCCGCGCATTGCAAAGGAGATACTCCACAGCACGCGCCACTCGGACGATATCCTGCGTCTCGTGAAGGGACTGATGATAGAGTCCTACATCGAGGACGGCAACCAGAAGCCCGACGGCGGCGTTTACGGCAAGAGCATAACCGACGCCTGCATCGGCTGGGAAAAGACGGAGCGGCTCATATACGAACTGGCAGAACTCAGATGATAGAGGAGGAAAGACCATGATAGCAGAAAAAATGCTCGCCCTCGGCAAAAGCGAAAGCGAGATACGCGCCATCGCCGCTTATGCGGACAAGCGCCGCAGCAAGATCGGCAGCGAAAATGTTTTTGATTTCAGCATCGGAAACCCCAACGTTCCCGCGCCGGAGAAGGTGAAGGATACGCTCGTTGAGCTTCTCCGAAACGAGGAGAGTCTTGCCCTTCACGGCTACACCGCGGCTCCCGGCGCGATGGCCGCGCGGAAGGCCGCAGCGCGTCAGGAGAGCGAAAGAGCCGGATACGAGATACCGGCGGAGAGCATATATCTGACCTCCGGCGCGTCCTCGTCGCTGTCGATAGTCATGTCGGCGCTCGTGCGCGAGGGCGAGAAGGTCGTGCTGCTCGCGCCGTTTTTCCCGGAGTACAGGGTCTTTGCCGAAAACGCAGGTGCGGAGGTCGTAACGGTGCCTCCGGCCGGCGACGATATGCAGCCGTTCATGGCGGCGTTTGAGGAGGCCGTTGAGCAGGGCGCTGCGGCGGTGATAATAAATTCGCCCAATAACCCCTCGGGCGCGGTCCTGAGCGAGCAGACGCTGCGGGTCATGGCAAAGATACTGACCGCCGCGCAGGCCGAGCAGGGCAGGAGCATATATCTCATCGCCGACGAGCCCTACCGCGAGCTTGTTTACGGCAGTGCCGAGGTGCCGTTCGTTCCGGAAATTTATAACAACACCGTCGTGTGCTACTCATACTCCAAGAGCCTGTCACTGCCCGGTGAGAGGCTGGGCTATATAATGGTCCCGCCCTGCGTTGAGAACAGCGCAGATGTTTTTGCCGCCGTCTGCGGTGCGGGCAGGGCACTCGGCTATGTCTGTGCGCCGAGCCTCATGCAGCACATGCTCGTGCGCTGCGCAGACCTGAGACCGGATATAAGAAGCTACGCCAAAAACCGCGACACGCTGTATGATGCGCTCAGCTCCATGGGCTTTGACTGCGTAAAGCCTGACGGTGCGTTTTATCTGTTCGTAAAAGCGCCCGAGGGTGACAGTGCCGCCGGATTCTGCGAAAAGGCAAAGCGCTTTGAGATACTTCTCGTCCCGTCGGACAGCTTCGGCATCGGGGGCTATGCCCGCCTTGCCTACTGCGTGTCCGAAAGGACCGCCGAGGCATCGCTTCCGGCGTTTAAAAAGCTTGCAGAGCTCTATGGCTTGTAAAAGAAAAACTCCGTATGGGAAACCATACGGAGAATTTTTTGACTGTATCACAGATAGCGGAGCATCTCGCTGCCCTTAGAGAAGAGCCATCTGAGCTCAAGTACGGCGGCAAGGACGAAAACTGCGCAGACAAGCCATGCCGCCATCACCGCGCCGAGACTGGCCGACAGCAGATAGCAGCCGTAGCCGCCGAGCGCCGCCGCTATATAGCCGACGGAAATCGTGACGAGTATGTTCAGGTTCTGCTTTACGGCGGCGGTCTCGTTCTGCCAGCTGAGGTTAGGCTTCTCGAGCCCCAGCATGAGGCCGAGGGCTGCGGTGAAGAGCGTGAAGGCTGCCGGAAGCGCGAGGCATGCCGCGGCAGCAAGAGCCTCGGGGCGGAAAACGACGCAGATGCAGACCGAGCAGTACAGCGCCGGAACGGCCGTCAGCAGCAGATGGAGCGTAAGCTTGGCATGCAGCAGCTCCTGCGGCCGCACGGGCAGCGACTGCGCTATCCACAGGCTTCTGCCTTCGAGCGAAACGGAGGGTGCGGTCAGGTCGTTCGTCGCACACAGAAGGCACACGCCGAAGCACAGGAGCACCGCGCACAGCCCGCCCGACACGGAAAGCATGGAGGCAAAGCTCAGAATATCCTGCCTTCGAATGATCAGAAGCGTGCCCGCGATAAGCAGCAGCGGTGTGCCGAGGACGCAGTTGAGCATGTACGTCGGGCTTGCCAGAAGCCTTGCGCTTTCCTTGAACAGAAGTGCCGAGGATGTGCTGCGCATTTTCGCTGTGCGTGAGCGGTAGACGCGCTTTGCGGTCTTGTCCGAGGCCGTCGCTATACTTATGAAGCTGCGCGACAGGACGGCATAGGTGGCGATAAACAGAGCACCCACTGCAAGCGTGAGATACAGCATAGAAAGCCCGTCGCCCGTGCCGCAGCGGCCGATCATGTACAGAATACCGGCAGAATCCCTGACCTTTTCGCCGATGAGCACGGCGTTTGAGATGAGCTCCTGCAAATAATCGGAGAGGTTGAAGAAGAAAAAGTAGTAGAAACCGAAGAACACGAGTGAGAGCAGAACAACGACGAGCGAGCGGTTCTTGAGGTGAACGCTTATGCGTGCGACCGCCCAGCCGAGGATGCAGGAGAGGATGCAGACGAATACGCTGACGAGCAGCGTCAGCAGCAGTGCGCCGGCAGCGCCCGAAAAGGCGGGCTTTACAACGATGAAATAGACGATATCGGCCGGCAGCATGACCACCGCGCTGAACATGAGCCCCATGAGGTACACTCCCGCCAGGCGCGATGCGAGTATATACCGCGCCGGCACCGGCAGCGAGAGCATGAGGTCGTTGTCCTTGGCCTTGTACAGGCTTGAATAGGTGTTGAACGCGCCGCCGAACACGCCAAGAAGCAGAGCCGTGAGCGTCATTATATCGAAATACAGCCAGTCGAGCCCGAGCCCGGCAAACGGCCTGCACAGGGTGTAGGACAGGTAGGTGAACATGCCGCCGATGACGACGATCATCAAAAGCGCGTACAGCAAAATGAGCAGTATGCTCGACGCTTTGGAGCGCGCGGTGCCTTTTTTGCGGTCGTAGAAAAAGCTGCTGTTGAGCTCATACAGCTGCTTGCGGATGAGTATCTTCAGCATGACACATCCTCCAGCTCAAGGAATACCTCCTCCAGACTGTCGTCGCCCTTGACCTCGGCCATCGTGCCCGAGCGTATGAGCCGGCCTCCCTTTATAATGGCGACCTGATCGCAGAGCTTTTCGGCGACCTCAAGAACGTGGGTAGAGAAGAAAATGGCGCCGCCTCCGTCGCAGAGCTCGCGCATCATGCCCTTGAGGAGATGTGCGGCCTTGGGGTCTAAGCCGACGAAGGGCTCGTCCATGATGATAAGCTTCGGAGAATGCAGCCACGCCGAGATGATAGCGAGCTTCTGCTTCATGCCGTGCGAGTAGGCGGATACAGGCTGCGCAAGATCGTCCGTGAGCTCAAAAAGCGCGGCGTATTTTTCGATGCGCTCCCGCCTGTCATCGGGGCTCACGCCGAAGATATCGGCGATGAAGTTGAGATACTTTATGCCCGTCATGAACTCGTACAGGTCGGGGTTATCTGGTATATAGGCAAAGCGCCTCTTGCAGGCAAGGGGATCATGCCTTATCGAAATGCCGTCAATGAGTATCTCGCCCTCGTCAAAGCCGAGAATGCCCGCAACGGATTTGAGCGTGGTGGTCTTGCCCGCACCGTTGTGGCCGATGAAGCCGCAGATCGTGCCGGGGGCTATGTGCAGGCTGAGACCGTCCACGGCCTTCTTTTCGCCGTAGCACTTTGTCAGTCCTTTTATCTCAAGCATATGAAGCATCCTCCTTGGTGTTTGGTCATATCGAGCATATAGTAATCAAAGCGCTGAGTCAAGCCGGTTATGATAAATTTTCGACAGAGAAAAGTAATTTTTGCGTAAAAAACGGTATGCATTGAACATGCATACCGTTTGAAATTTAAACCGTGTATCAGCCACCGAATACGGACAGCAGGAAGCCTGCCGCGATGGCAGAGCCGATAACGCCGGCCACGTTGGGTCCCATTGCGTGCATGAGCAGGAAGTTCGTCTTGTTGTACTTTCTGCCGACGTCCTGGGAAACACGCGCAGCCATGGGAACTGCGGAAACGCCCGCGGAGCCGATGAGGGGATTGATCTTCTTGCCGGAGGTGTAGTACATCACAACGCCGCCGAAAAGACCACCGATCGTGGAGATAGCAAAGGCGCACAGGCCGAGGATGATGATCTTTATCGTGTCCGCGCTCAGGAAGTTCTGGGCTACCATCGTTGCGCCGACGGATGTGGCAAGGAAGATGGTGACAATGTTCATCAGCGCGTTCTGCGCGGTGTCCGACAGGCGGTCGGTCACGCCGCACTCACGGAAGAGGTTGCCGAGCATCAGGCAGCCGATGAGCGGCGCGGTAGAGGGCAGAAGCAGGATAACGAAGGTCGCAACGACGATGGGGAAGACGATCTTCTCCGTCTTGGAGACCTCGCGTGCCTGCTCCATCTTAACCTCGCGCATCTCCTTGGTGGTGCAAAGCTTCATAAGAGGAGGCTGAATAAGCGGGATGAGCGCCATGTAGGAATATGCGGCGATGGCGATGGGTCCCAGAAGATGCGGGGCAAGCTTCGTTGTCAGGAATATTGCGGTCGGGCCGTCCGCGCCGCCGATGATGCCGATGGATGCGCCCTCGGGGCCTGTGAAGCCCAACGCGATAGCGCCGAGGAAGGCGACGAACACGCCAAGCTGCGCCGATGCGCCCATGAGCAGGCTCTTGGGGTTTGCCAGCAGCGGTCCGAAGTCGGTCATTGCGCCGACTCCGAGGAAGATAAGCGAGGGGTAGATGCCGGCCTTTACGCCGATGTAGAAAAAGTCGAGCAGTCCGGCGTTGGACATCACGTGTCCGTAGCTGTGATAATAGGGGCTTGCCTCATCGAGGAAGGCCTCCCACAGCTCGGGGTGATACAGTGCGTTCTCGCCCATGCCGATGAAATAGCTCAGGTTTGTCAGCAGGCAGCCGAAGGCTATGCCGCACAGGAGCAGAGGCTCGAACTTTTTGACTATGCCAAGGTACAGGAGCACGAAGGCAATGATTATCATGACGAGGTTTTTCCAGCCGCCGTCGGTCGTGAAGAACGCGGCGAAGCCGGACTCCAGCGCGAGCTTTTGGAGAGTACCGAGAATGTCCATCCCTTACCTCCTTACGCTATGACGACAAGAGGAGCACCGGTCTCGACTACTGCGCCCTTTGCCGCAACGATCTGAGCGACGGTGCCGGACTTGGTGGCGACGATCTCGTTTTCCATTTTCATGGCCTCGAGGACAAGCAGCACATCGCCCTCCTCGACCTTCTGGCCCTGCACGACGTTGATCTTGAGGATGTTGCCGGGCATGGGGCTCTTTACGACCTCGCCGGAGGCAAGGGCTGCGCCTGCCGGTGCTGCGGGGGCGGCAGCGACGGGTGCTGCTGCGGCGGGTGCTGCTGCGGCGGGGGCGGGGGCTGCGGGGGCGTATGCCTCGTATTCGTCGATGAGCATGGCCTTGCCCTCTTCAACCTCTACCTCGTAGGTTTTATTATTTAAAGTTACCTTATACTTCATCTTCCTTGACCTCCTTGATCGAAATAAAGCGGAGCTCGTTAACGGGCTTGCCGAGAGTGTCCGCGACTATGGCCATTACCATGGCGGCATCCCTGGGATCGGTGTCGTAGAGCCTGAGCTCGCCTGCCGAGCCCGGAGCCTCAGGAACGACCGGAGCGGGCGCCGCGGCTGCGGGAGCGGGAGCTGCGGTCTTTGCCTTGTTTGCGCTGCTTACCATGATCCTGCCCATTATCATAACGACCCACATGAGGAGCACGAGGCCGAAGAAAACAACGATATAGCCGAGCAGGGCGCACAGCGAGGCATCGCCGAAGGAAATGTTTATCAGATCAGTCATCGTCTAAACCTCCTCAGGCCTCGGTAATGGTGTAGCGAACGACCTTTTCCTCCGCCTCGCGGCGCTTTTCAAAGAAGTTCTCCGCGACCTGGGGGAAGGCGATGTAGCTGAGCACGTCCTCCTCGCACCTTGCGGTATCGCCGAGATGCTCCGCGGCCTTTTCGTAGGTGTCGGTCGGAAGCGTGTCGGCATAGCGGCCCTCGATGGGCTTCTCGCCGCCGAGGATCTTGGCGCGCACGGTCTCGTCGATGGGAGCGGGAGTTCTGCCGTATTCGCCGCGGCAGTAGGCCTTGATCTCCGCGCCGACGTTCTTGTAGCGCTCGCCCGCGAGCACGTTCTGTACCGCCTGCGAGCCGACGAGCTGGCTGGTCGGGGTGACGAGCGGGGGATAGCCCATGTCCTTGCGCACGCGCGGCGTTTCGATGAGCGCCTCCTCGAACTTGTCCAGCGCGTTCATCATCTTCAGCTGGCTGAGAAGGTTCGAGAGCATGCCGCCGGGTATCTGATAGGTCAGGCACTGGGTGTCGGTGCTCATGGATATGGGGTTGAGTGTGCCGTCGGCGAGGTAGTCGTTGCGGATGGGCTTGAAGTAGTTTGCCATTTCTATGAGTATCTTCTCATCGAGCGCAACGTCGTAGCCGAGCTCGCGCAGTGCATAGAACAGCGTCTCGGTAGCGGGCTGCGAGGTGCCGCCGGAGAAGGGGGATATCGCGGTGTCGATAACGTCGGCTCCGGCCTCGATGCCCTTGAGATAGGTCATGAAGGCAAGACCGGTGGTGCAGTGCGTGTGCAGAACGACGGGGAGGTCCACTGCGTCCTTTATGCCGGAAACGAGGTCGTATGCGCTCTGCGGGGTCATGATGCCGGCCATGTCCTTGATGCAGATGGAGCTTACGCCCATCTTCTCAAGCTCCTTGACCATCTCGACGAATTTTGCCGTCGTGTGCACGGGGCTGGTGGTGTAGGAAATGGTGCCGGAGGCCATTGCACCCTGCTTTACGGTCTCCTCGATGGCGACCTTGAGGTTATCGGTGTCGTTTAATGCGTCGAATATGCGGATGATGTCGATGCCGTTTTTGACCGAGGCGCGCACGAAGCGGCGCACGACATCGTCGGGATAGTGCTTGTAGCCGAGAATGTTCTGCCCGCGCAGGAGCATCTGGAGCTTGGTGTTGGGCATCTTGGCGCGGATCTTGCGCAGGCGCTCCCACGGATCCTCGCCGAGAAAGCGCAGGCAGACATCGAAGGTAGCGCCGCCCCAGCATTCAACGGAGTAGAATCCGGCCTTGCCCATCTTTTCAAGGATGGGCTCGAATTTGTCATAGGGAAGCCTTGTCGCAATAAGTGACTGGTTTGCGTCACGAAGCACGGTTTCCGTAAACTGTACTTTCTTCATGTTTTCCTCCCGAATTTCAAAATTTATTAACACTCTATAGTATAGTATAAATTTTTTGCAAATTCTACACTTATTTTAGGCAAATTTATAACAATCAGGGCAAAAAAGCGGAGGCAGCTTGATTGGCTGCCTCCGCTTAGGGAAAATATTCGCTTATTTATTGGCCAGAGCTCTGTCGAGCCAGACGCTCGCAACGTCCATGGCCGCCCAGAAGCCGTCCTTCTCGCTTTTCTTGACGATGCGGTCACGAGATTTGACGGAGGGGTCTGTGAGCTGGAGCTGGACGGATACCTTCGTGGCAACGTCGAGATCCTTGACCTTCTTCGTGTCCATGATCTGGAGCATGATGATGTATTTGTCGGCCATGCTGCCGTAATAGATTATGTTTCCTGCGCGCTGCAGGGGATGTCCCTTGTATTCAAGCGTTTTGTTTGCCAAAGCTGTTCCTCCTTATCTGCTCAGAACAGATCGCGGAAGTTGGCGAAGATATCGTCGATGCCGCCGTTTTCTTCCTCCTGCTTCTTCTGCTCTTCTTCCTGCTTCTTCTTTTCTTCCTCTTCCTTCTGCTTCTTTTCCTCCTCGGTCAGCGCCTGCTCCTCGAGCTCCTCGCGTGTTCCGAAGATGCCGGTGGGATCGCCGCCGGTGGACATGTTGAAGTCCTTGTATGCGAGATCGGCGTGGACGGAGGACATGACCTTCTGCCAGATGGTGACGGCGGGGTTGCCGCTGAATGCCATGTATTCCGGCGTATCGTAGCCCGTCCAGACCGCGCAGGTGTAATACGGCGTGTAGCCGCAGAACCAGCGGTCGTAGTTTGCCGTCGTTGTACCGGTCTTGCCGGCGACCGGCATGTTGCTCAGGCGCGAGGCCGAGCCCGTGCCGTTCGTGGCGGCGTTATTGAGCATATAGGTCATGGTGCGCGCAGTCTCCTTGGAGAAGGCCTGAATGGTCTCGGCCTGATTGTCGAGAACTATCTTGCCCGTGCGGTCCTTGACCATGGTATAGGTACGCGAGTAGGTGAAGGTGCCGTCGTTTGCAAGGGCGGTGTAGGCCTGCGCCATCTCGCGCACGGTGATGCCGTAGCTCGGCTGGCCGAGCGCCATTGCCGCATAGTCGGCATCCGCGTCTATCAGGCTCGTAACGCCCAGGCGCGAGCGCAGAAACTCCAGCGACGTGGAGGGCGTCAGCTTGTCGACGATCTGCGCGGCAACGGTGTTCTTCGACTGCTGGAGCGCGTAGCTTATCGTGATAACGCCGCTGTAGGTGTTAGGCGAGTTTTTCGGATACCACGAGGTGTGCGCAAGCTGAACATGCGTCTCATCCGCGTCGAGTACGAGCGTCGAGGGGCTTATGAGCCCGTATTCCACCGCAGGCCCGTAAACGGAGAGAGGCTTAATGGACGATCCGGGCGGGCGCGTGGTGTCGGTAGCTCTGTTCAGACCGTAGTTGATGGTCTTCTCGCCCGTGCCGCCGCACAGCGCCTTTATCTCGCCGGTGGTCTGGTCGATGATGACTATCGCGCTCTGAAGCTGCGACTTTGAGCCGTTATAGGCCTGCGGCAGCTCCTCAAGGTTTGTGTATATCGCGTCTACCTTGGCCTGAATGTCGGTGTCGATGCAGGCGTATATCTCATAGCCTGCGTTGTGCACCAGCTGGCTTGCCGCGGTGCGGCTGATGCCCTTGGCCTCGGCAAGGTCGGAAATGACATCGGAAATGACGACCTCTTCGTAGTAGCTGTAGGTCGAGGAGCTGGGGGAGTTTTCGCTGCGGACAAATTCGAGCTCCTCGGCTTTTGCGGCCTCGTACTCGTCCTTTTCGAGGTAACCCTGCTTATACATTTCGCGCAGGACGTTTTCCTGACGAGTCTTGTTGTTTTCAACGCTGTAGAACGGGTCGTAATACGTCGGCAGATTCGTTATGCCGACGATGGACGCGGCCTCGGCAACGGAAAGATCCTTTGCGTCCTTGCCGAAATAGGTCTGTGCCGCAGTCTGGATGCCGTAGCAGCCCTCGCCGAAGTAAACGGCGTTGAGGTAATACTCAAGGATCTCCTCCTTGTCGTAATTCTGCTCAAGCTCGAGCGCCTGGAATATCTCCAGAAGCTTGCGCTGCACGGTTATATCGTCCTGCTGGGTGAGGTTTTTTATGAGCTGCTGCGTTATCGTCGAGCCGCCGAAGGTCGAGCCGCCGGTGAACATGTTCAGCGCAGCATGCGCCGTTCTGAACCAGTCAACGCCCTTGTGCGTGTAAAAGCGCTTGTCCTCTATGGCAACGAGCGCATCCTTCACATGCTGGGGGATATCGTCTCCGTCCACCCATATGCGGTTTTCGCTGCTTTTAACGGTCGTCAGCTTCTGATAATCGCCGTTTGAATCCTGATAATAGATAATGCTCGACTGATTGAGGGTGAAATCATTGAGATCAAGGTCGAGGCTCGGCGTGATGCAGGTCTTGACGTAAAATGCGAAAATGCACACGAAGATAAGTCCCGTCACAACGCCTATGAGCAGGATCGTTCCGATCACGCCCATGATGCGGCCAAACGTGCTGCCGCGCTTTTCGGCCGGCTCTCTGGCAATATCCATTTTCGGTAACACCTCCTTGCGAGTGTCAAAGTCAAATGAATTATATATTATAGATAATGTGCATAGTAGGCTAATTTTATCTGAATTATCATTATATCATGTTATGTCAAGCAGGGGTGGATAATTTGTAAAGTTTCGAGGGCGAGGGTATTTGTTTTCGGCGAATATGGGAATAATACGGAGCAAAGGAGATGAAGAGCTTGAAAAATATGTTCAAAAAGCTCACGCTTTGCATCTGTGCGGCAGCGGCGGTGATAATGTGCACCGCGGCGGTCCTCGGAATGAGTGCGGAAAGCGCTGCGCCGGTGCAGAGCGTGAGTACGGCAGGCAGCCCGGGCTACTGTCTGCGCGACTGGCACGGGTACCTCGCCGTTTTCGAAGACGGGGGCGAAACGCCGAGCGCAATGACCGATATTCAGACCGATACGCTGAACCTTGTTGACAGGGAAAAGCTCAGAGCCGGCATAGAGGCCGCGACGCGCGAGGAGCTGCTGGCGCTGCTTGAGGACTTTAGCTCTTGATTTATGCGCCTGCGTGGGTTAAAATAGGAGCACCACTACACAGGAGGAAATAACATGAGCGAAGCATTCGGCAATGACTTTATTACGATAATAGATGACGACGGCAACGAATTCAACCTTGAGCTGCTTGATACCATAGACTATAACGGCGAGACCTTTTCCGCATTCCTGCCCGCCGATATGGACGAGGACGACCCCGATTACGGCCTCATTCTGCTGAGCGTTACCGAGGACGAAAACGGCGACGAGCTGTTTGAGTCCATAGACGACGACGCGAAGCTCGAAGAGGTGCACCAGATGTTCATGACTATCTTCGAGGCCGAGGAAGGCGAGGAATAAGACACGGGATCCTTTCATATGTTCCGTAATGTATGATAAGTAAGTCCTGCCGCGTTCGCGGTGTCATATTGACTTCGGGTTCGTTAAACCCACATTTCTAATAAGGGATGCCGATTTGAATCTGCGGATTGCAGGCCTCCCGGCTCTCGGCCGGACGTTGGAAGCAGTGAAACAGAACTTAGGCGACCCACCTGCTACTTTGTGCAGGTTATAACCGAACCCCAACGGCGCGGCGGGATTTGCCCGATGGTTTTCCATCGGGCATTTTTATTTTTCGTAAACGCCGAACAAATGACTGTCAGCGTCTGAACGGATAATTTGTGCCCTGATTTAGTCGTTTCTTCTTGAAATACACAAAGTATTCCTGCGAAAAAGCGCCGTTATCAGGACCCAAATTCTCTCGCCCAGCCATCTGACGCATTTATTCAGCGCTTACGTTAGTTCTTGACAAATAACAAAAAATACATAGAAAAAGCATGCAGTCGAAAAAATTTCGGCTGCAAATTTTTTTACTTGTACGCAAACGTACAAGTTACGCCCGAAAACAGCCTATGGGTGAGAGGTGAATTTTATGAACAGAAAAAGATCCGCAGCTGCGGATAAGCTTCTCGAAAAGCTTGCGGTGTCCTCGCCGAACGATGCCGTGAAGCTGCTTTATCTCGGCACCGAGAACATCTCCGAGCTCGAGGGACTCGATCTCTCGCTGCTGAGCGAAATAAAACGCGGACCGAAGGGGGAGGTGGAGCTGAAGTTTGTAAACAAGCTGGCGATAATAAGGGAGCTGATAGAGCTCAATGCCGCAGCCGCGGCACAGTCGGCTCAGGGCGGCGGCTTCTACGCGGCGCTGGACAAATCGGCAAGGCTTCTGGAGGGCGAGCGGGAAAATGAGCTTTGATTTTTTCTCGCGCACGCAGCTGAAGGCTCTGTCGTGGTGGAGCGACGCGTCCCCCTACCGTGAGCTCGACGCCGTTATCTGCGACGGTGCGGTGCGCTCGGGCAAGACCCTGTGCATGGGCATATCCTTCGTCTGCTGGGCGATGCGGCGCTTTGACGGGCACAGCTTCGGCATATGCGGCAAGGCCAAAAGCAGCATAAGGCGCAATATGATAGAGCCGCTGCTGCCGGTGCTGCGCGACATAGGCTTTACGGTGCGCGATCTCGTCTCCAAGGGCCTTATCGAGATAAGCTACCGCGGACGGCAAAACCGCTTTTATCTTTTCGGCGGCAGGGACGAGAGCTCAAGCTCGCTCATTCAGGGAGTGACGCTTGCCGGCGCGCTGCTCGACGAGGTGGTGCTGATGCCGCGCTCCTTTGTCGAGCAGGCCTGCGCAAGATGCTCCGTCGCTGGGAGCAAGCTGTGGTTCAACTGCAACCCCGAGAGCCCGCAGCACTGGTTCTACCGCGAGTGGATACAGAGAGCCGACGAGCGCAGGGCGCTGTATATCCACTTTACGCTTGAGGATAATCCCTCGCTGTCAAAGAAGATAATAGAGCGCTATAAGCGGATGTACAGCGGCGATTTTTACCGGCGCTTCATCCTCGGCCAGTGGGTGCTGCCCGAGGGCAGGGTGTATGACTTCTTTACCGAGGATATGCTCTGCGGCACGCCGGATGAGTGCTGCGAGTACATAGTCTCCTGCGACTACGGCACGAAAAATCCCAGCTCCTTCGGCCTGTGGGGCAGAAGCGGCGAGACATGGTACCGCCTGAGGGAGTATTACTATGACGGGCGCAGGGAGGGACGGCAGAAAACAGATGAGGAGTACGTCGCAGCGTTGACGGAGCTGTGCGGCGGCATAAGTCCCCGCCGCGTAATCGTCGATCCCTCGGCGGCAAGCTTCATCGAGGCGCTCTCCCGCGCAGGCTTTCGCGTTGAAAAGGCCGAAAACGACGTTCTGCGCGGCATACGTCTGACGGCCTCGTATCTCAAAAGCGGACGCATACGCATCTGCCGCGGCTGCGACGATGCTCTGCGCGAGTTCTACAGGTATCGCTGGGACGAAAAAGCCGGTAAGGAGACACCCTTGAAGCAGCACGATCACGCAATGGACGATATCCGTTATTTTGCCGCAGGCATCTCAAAACTCACACAGCCGCTCGGCGCTGCGTGGGTAGAAAGGTAGGAATATGAAACTGTTTTCAAAACAAAAGACGGCAGCACCGAGGGTACAGCTGCGCAGCACGGAGACTCATCCGTTCGGCCTTATCGACAGCTATGTGCCGCTCGGCAGTGCGGAAACGAGGCTTTACCGAATGATCCGCGAGGCGGTGCCGGTGGTGGATGCGGCGATACTCAAGATCGTCAGGCTCACCGGCGGCTTCGAGGCCCGCTGCGCGGATAAAAAAGCCGAGCGCGAGCTCAACGAGTTTATCCGCACCGTACCTGCCGGCAGAGGTCAGACGGGGCTGGAATGCTTCCTCGCCGCGTACCTCGACTCAATGATAACCTGCGGCAGAGCCGTGGGCGAGATCGTCGTAAACGGCAGCCGAGATATTGCGGCGGTGCTCTGCGGAAACGTTGCCGACGTGCAGATACGCGAGGGAAAAACCCCGCTCGACTTTGAGCTCTGCGGAGTTTCGGACACCGGCTGCGCCGTGCCCTTCAGGTATCAGAATCTTCTGCTGTTTACGCCATTCAATCCCGAAGCCGATTCGCCCTACGGCGTTTCGATGCTCAGAAGCATGCCCTTCCTGTGCGGGATACTGCTGAAGATATATCAGTCGATAGGCATCAACTGGGAGCGCGCCGGAAATGTGCGCTTTGCGGTGGTCTACAAGCCCCAGGGCGACGCCATCGACAGATTTTCCGCTCAGGAACGGGCGCAGCAGATAGCCTCGCAGTGGTCGGAAGCCATGCAGAGCGGAAAGTGCGGCTCGGTGCGCGACTTCGTGGCCGTGGGCGATGTGGACATAAAGGTCATAGGCGCGGACAATCAGATACTCGACAGCGAGGTGCCCGTGCGCCAGATACTCGAGCAGCTCATCGCGCGTACCGGCATACCGCCGTTTCTGCTGGGACTCAACTGGTCAACGACCGAGCGCATGAGCGCACAGCAGGCAGATCTCATGACAAGCGAGCTGAATGCCATCCGCCGCTCGGTAACACCCGTTATCGAGAAGATCTGCCGCCTGTGGCTCGGTATGCACGGCTACGCGACCACGCTCGATATCGAATGGGAGACCATCAATCTTCAGGACGAGATCGAGGAGGCCAAGGCTGCGCTGTATCTTGCGCAGAGAGACAAAATTTATTGGGAAGAAGGTAAAAAGCAGGAATGAAGATCATTAAGGACGGCTCGGCGTCGGGCTCGGAGTGCACGGCGCAGGAGCTTCAGGCGATAAACGCCTTTGCAAAGACGCAGCTCGGCGCAGACGAGGTATACACCTTTCAGGTGCTGCTGTGCGACAACGAGGTAGACCGCGACTTCGAACGCTTTTCGGTATCGACGCTCCGCGAGCTCGGCGAGCTTTTCGTCGGCGCGACCGGTATCTGCGACCACGACTGGCGCAGTGAAAACCAGGTCGCGCGCATCTACAGAACGGAGCTTGTCACCGAAAAGAGCAGGACGACCTCCTGCGGAGAGGCCTACGTCTATCTCAAGGGCTTTGCCTATATGCTGCGCACCGAGGCAAACGCCGAGCTCATCGCACAGATCGACGGCGGCATAAAGCGCGAAACGAGCATAGGCTGTTCGGTCGCGCAGAGCATTTGCAGCATCTGCGGCGCACCGATCGGTGAATGCAGCCACGAAAAGGGAAAACTCTACGGCGGCGAGAGATGCTGCGCCGTACTCACGGGCGCGGTGGATGCATACGAGTGGAGCTTCGTCGCCGTTCCCGCGCAGAGAAGTGCGGGCGTTATAAAAAGCTTTATCGAAAGCGAGGCCGGACGCAGCTACAGAGCAGAGTTCAACGCGTTGGAAAAATCGGCGCAGCTGGGCATGAAATATCTCGACGGCCTGCGCTCGGAGGTGCTGCGGCTGTGCCTCGTGTGCGACGAGAAAATGCACCCGGCGCTTGAAAAAAGCGTTCTTCTCATGGAGGAGCCGGAGCTGCTGAAGCTCAAAGACGCCTTTGAGGACGCGGCAGCGAAGCTCTATCCGCCGCTGACCCAGCTTCCGGGCAGGGGCGAGGTCACCGCGTTTTCCGGTGAAGAATACATTATTTGATATCAGATCAGGAGGATAAGAAATGAAAGTAAGTTTTGAAGGCATCGGAGAGCAGGTGCTCTCCTTCGGCAAGGAAAGCGGCGTCGAAAAAGGCTCACTGGTGAAAATGAGCGCAAACAGCACCGTCAAGGCCTGCTCGGCGGGCGACCGCTTCATGGGCGTGTGTATCTCCGCGGGCGACGCGTTTGCCGAGATAAAGACCGCGGGCTACGTTGAACTCGGCTACACCGACACGGCTCCCTCCGTGGGCTACGCATCGCTTGCCGCGAGCACGGACGGTAAGGTAAAGGCCGTCAGCTCCGGCGGCGCACAGTACCTCGTCGTCAAGGTAGACACCGCCGCCGCTGCGGTCGGCTTCATAATGTAAGGAGGATACGGACATGGCATATAATTTCAACGAAATAAAGCTCGAAAAGGGCATGTATTCCGAGCGCGGCAGAAGCTTTGAGCAGACCCTCGAGGCGCTCGACCCCAACGAAAACTACAAGGGCACTCCCTACGAGGGGCTCGATGCGTTCCAGCGCCAGCTCAAGCGCTTTGATATCAAGGTGCGCGGCGCGGGCAGTGACGTTGTCGAAAAGTTTTTCTCGACCTCCGAGTCCGCGGTGCTGTTTCCCGAATACGTCTCGCGCAGCGTAAAGGCCGGTATGGAGGAGGGAAATATCCTGCCCTCTATCACCGCGACCGTCACCCGCTTTGACGGCATGGACTACCGCTCCATCTACTCTGCGGCCACCGAGGACGACAAGAGCCTGCGCTACGTCGGCGAAGGCGCTGCCATACCGCAGACCGAGGTCAGAGCGTCCGATCATCTGGTCAATCTGAAAAAGCGCGGCAGAATGCTCGTCGCATCCTACGAGGCCATCCGCTTCCAGCGTCTTGACCTGTTTTCCGTCATGCTCCGCCAGATCGGCAATCAGATCATGCGAATGCATCTTGAGGATGCCATCGACGTCATAAGAAACGGCGACGGCAACTCAAACGGCGCCGCGGCCTACGCCGTGGGCGATACGACGATCGGCGGCAGCGCCGGAAGCCTGAGCTACGGTGAGCTGCTGAATTTCTGGAACACCTTCGACCCCTATACCATGAACACCATGCTTGCAGCTCCCGACGTGATGATGAAGATCCTCAGATGCTCGGAGTTCCAGAACCCGCTGTCGGGCCTGAACTTCCAGGGCACGGGCGAGCCCGGCAATCCTCTGGGCGCAAAGCTCATCCGCTGCTCGGCAATGCCCGCGGGCAAGGTCATCGGTCTGGACAAGGGCTACGCTCTTGAAATGGTCACCGCGGGTGACGTCAGCGTCGAGTATGACAGGCTCATCGACCGCCAGCTCGAACGCGCCGCCATCACCAGCATCTCCGGCTTTGCGAAGCTTTACACCGAGGCTTCCAAGGTCCTGACCGTCTGATAAAAAATAAGGGGACGGGAGAAAACTCCCGTCTCCGCTTCAAGGAGGAAACCGATGTCATATACGGATATGGACATAGAAATGAAGGCGCTGAGCCTGCTCGGCGGCAATGTGCCCGACGAGGACGCCGTGATGCTGCGCACCGTCTGCACCGCCGCTGCCGCCGAGCTCGAGGGAAGACTGCGCCGCGGCGCCTGCACGGACGGGATATCGGAGCTTTTTACGACTGCGGCCGCCATGCTGGCGATATCCATGTACATGGAGCTGGGCGCTGCGCACTCCGGCGGAGTGAGCGGCTTTACGGCCGGAAAGCTCTCGGTGCAGCTCGGAGGAGCCCCGGCTGCGGCTCTGCGCAAAAGTGCCGAAGCTCTGCTGGGAGCGTATCTCGATACGGGCGGCTTTGAATTTGCGGGGGTGCAGGGATGACGGTGACGGCAAGACTGCTGCACGGCTGCGGCGAGAGCATAAGCATAGGCGCCGCCGAGGGCAGGGGCTTTATCTCCTGCCTCGACTCCGACGACGCTCAGATACATAAAACTCAGCTTGCGCCGGGCGTGACGAACAATTCAAAATACCGCCTGATCACCGATACCGAGGCAATAGCCGAGGGCGACGCGGTGACTGCCGCAGGGCGCAGCTACATAGTCCTGCGCGTCGAGCCGGTGCGCATTTTCGGCGCATTTTCGCACAATGAGTGCATACTGAAGCTGAAAGGGGGCGCGGAAAATGCTTGATGAGATAGCCTCCGGCGTAGCGCGGCTGCTTGAAAATGCGGGGATAAAGGCCGTGACGGCCTTCCCGGCAGCGGAATTTGACGGATCCGCGCCCTTTGTCTGCGTGGGGCTCAATGCGGCGCATCTGAGTTCGTCGGGACTCGGAAATTACATAGGCGTGTGCAGCGAGGACGGGCGCGTTCGGGAAATGTACGGCGAAAAGGCCGAGCTCACGCTTGCGCTGGACGTGTACGCGAGGGCCTCGGAGAGCGAAGGCTGCTCAGAGCTTGCCGACCTTGCCCGCTGCGCCCTGTACGGAGTGGACGGCATGTCCGTCACGGAGTTTTCCTTCGGCGAGGTCAAATATGATTCCGACAGCCGAATGCTCCGTTCGCACTGCACGGTGAAGGCGAGCGCATATCTCGTGCGCGAAAAGCTCGGCAGCTCACTGTCGGGCATCAGTATAGGGGAGGCGTCGGTATGAACATGATAAAGGCCTTTTCCTCAAACACCGCAAGGGCCGGAGTTGACGGCGTTCCGCTTGCGGGCGTGACGCTTGCAGAGGAGTATGAAAGCCGCAGCGAATATCCCGTGCTCGGCTTCGGCGACTCCTGCCCGAGTGCGTACCTCACTTTTGACAGACGCTATGGCGTCGTCCTCGAGCGCGACACGGGTGTCGGCGACGGCGTGAGCTTTGAAAACGCCGGTACTTTTGAGCTGCAGCTCGGCGGCAGGATATACAGCGGCTGCCGCTGCATAGAGCTTGAACGGATAAGAAAGCCCGACGGCTCACAGAGAGAAAAAATAACGATCCGCGCACTTGAGCGGCAGGAGGCGGGAAGCAATGAATAACGAGTGCGAGACGATCAATGTCCGCAGCTATACGGCTGACGAAAACGGGGTCAATTTCGACGAGCAGCAGCTTTTTGTCGTGCGGCGGCGCGATATGTCCTTTGTGTCGGACTACTTCCGCCGCGATGCACGCAGATACGACAACGGCTTTGAGCTTTATTAGGAGGGGTAAGCATGCTTGCATCAATGCAATACCGAGATTTTGTGTGGCCTAACAACCCGAGAGTGTTCGAGGTCGAATACCGCCGCACGCTGCACAGCTATAAGCTGCCGTTTTCCGGCTATGTCGTGCAGGATCTGGGGCTTCAGAATAAGATCATACGCGGCGAGGGCGAATTCGTCGGCGTGCAGGCGTATGAAAACTTCCGCCGACTCGCCGCGCTTTTTGAGGAGAACAAGGGCGGCAGGCTCGTGCATCCCGTCTGGCCGGTGATGCGCGCGTATTTTGCAAAGCTGAGCCTGAAGCAGGAGCCCAAGGAGGACTATATAAGCTACAGCTTTGAATTCTGGGAGTATACCGGCAGCGCGTTCGAGGATGCCGCTGACGCCATAGACGACACCGATTACGGCAATCCTGCTGCCGACATAAGCCGCGTGCGATACTACTCCGCCGGAGAAAACGAGACCCTGCGCAGCATAGCGCAGTCCAAGGGGACCGCACTTTCTGTCCTGCAGGAGCTCAATCCCGATATAACGGATTCCGACGCCGTGATCTCCTACGGCAGGCTCATAAGGATAAGGTGACGCGATGAAGGGGTATATAACGGACAAAAACGGAGTGCAGACCGAGCTGCCGGAATTTTTATCATGGGACGTGTGCCACGGCATGGGCGAGCCCTGCGACTGGTTCGAGGTGAGCTTTATCTACTACGCAGACCAGCTGCCGAAGCTGAGAGCGGCGTGCAGGTTCAGGGCGCTGCACAACGGCGGCGTCGTGTTCACGGGAGTTATCGACGAGTACAGCATCAGCATCGACGACAAGGGCTCTGTCGTGACTCTTTCCGGGCGCTCGGACGCGGCGCTCCTGCTCGATAACGAGCTTCCGGCTCGGAAATACGCGTCGCTGAGCAGCGCCGCCGCAGTGAGCGGCTTTGTAACGCCCTACGGCATAAGCGGCTGTGTATCCGGCGCGGCAAAAACGCTGTACGGCTTTTCCGTCAGCACGGGCGAGAGCGCGTGGAGCGCACTGCAGCGCTTCTGCCGCTATGCATGGAGCACAACGCCGTTTTTCGCAAAGGACGGAACGCTGATACTCAACGGCCGCGCGGGCGAGACGATAACGGTCGATGCCTCGGAGGACGCGGCGGGCATTGCCATGTGCGACGAGCGCTACGGCATAATTTCTGACATTACCGTGAGAAACCGCGTCAGCGGCACGAGCTATACCGCATCGAACACCGAATTCGTATCGCGCGGCGGCAAATGCCACCGGGAGCTGAGCGTTCCCAAAACGACCGGAGCGGATGCCGTGAGGTACACCGCCGAATATCAGATAGCCGAGTCGCAGCGCGGCAAACGCTGCGTAAAGCTCACGCTCACCAGGCAGTTTGCCTGCTTTCCCGGCGACCGTGTGAGCCTCACCGCGGCAAAGCTCGGCATAAGCGGTGTTTACACGGTCCTTTCGTCTCACTGCTGGGCCGACTCACTGAGCGCCGGAACCATCGTTGCACTGGAGGTGTGAGCATGTGGCTATCCGAGATAAAAAGAAGGGGCGAGCAGTCGTCGGCGCTTCCTGACATAAGCGTGAACGCCGACGGAGATATAAATCTCGAAACTGCCGCCGCGAGCATCCGCATAAAAAACAGCGGCGAGATCGTCATCGAAGGCACTGTCACCGTAAACGGCCGGGCAATATGAGCGTAAAAAAACGAGCACCCTGTTGGGTGCTCGTTTTGTTGAGTTTCAATTTTCGGATCAGACGATGCCCTGAGCCAGCATTGCGTCGGCGACCTTCAGGAAGCCGGCAACGTTTGCACCGAGCATGAGGTTGCCCGGCTCGCCGCACTCGACGGATGCGTCGTAGCATGCCTTGAAGATGTTCTTCATGATGCCGTGCAGCTTCTCGTCAACTTCCTCGAAGCTCCAGCTCATGCGGATGGAGTTCTGGCTCATCTCGAGACCGGAGGTAGCAACACCGCCGGCGTTGGAAGCCTTGCCGGGGCTGTACAGCAGGCCGTTGCCGAGGACCTTCTCAATCGCTTCCGGAGTAAGAGGCATGTTTGCGCCTTCGAATACTGCCATGCAGCCGTTGTCGATCAGGTGCTGAACGTCGTCAGCGTCCATCTCGTTCTGGGATGCGCAGGGCATTGCGATGTCGCACTTGAGCGTCCAGATGCCCTTGCGGCCCTCATGGTACTCGGAGCCGGGGACCTCGTCTGCATAGACGCTGATGCGTGCGCGGCGCTTCTGCTTGATGTCCATGACCTTCTTGAGGTCAACGCCGTCGGGATCGTAGATGTAGCCGTTGGAGTCGCACATTGCGATAACGGTGCCGCCGAGCTGAGTGCACTTCTCTGCTGCGTACTGAGCAACGTTGCCTGCGCCGGAAACGATGACCTTCTTGCCCTCAAAGGAGGTGTTTGCAAGATGGCTGAGTGCTTCCGCTGCGTAGTAGCACAGGCCGTAGCCGGTAGCCTGGGTACGTGCCAGGGAGCCGCCGAAGGTCAGGCCCTTGCCGGTGATGACGCCGCCCTCGAAGCGGTCGACGATCTTCTTGTACTGGCCGAACATATAGCCGACCTCACGTGCGCCGACGCCGATGTCGCCTGCGGGAGTGTCGGTAAACTGACCGATGTGACGATAGAGCTCGGTCATGAAGCTCTGGCAGAAACGCATGACCTCTGCGTCGGACTTGCCCTTCGGGTCAAAGTCGGAGCCGCCCTTGCCGCCGCCCATGGGGAGGGTGGTCAGGGAGTTCTTGAGGATCTGCTCGAAGCCGAGGAACTTGATAACGGAGAGGTTGACCGAGGGATGGAAGCGCAGGCCGCCCTTGTAAGGTCCGATGGCGGAGTTGAACTGTACGCGGTAGCCGCGGTTTACCTGAACGTTGCCGTTGTCATCGACCCAGGGAACGCGGAAGGTGACGACGCGCTCGGGCTCTACGAAACGCTCGATGATAGCGTTCTTCTCCCACTCGGGGTGCTTATCAACGACGAGCTGCAGGCTCTCAAATACTTCGCGGACAGCCTGGAGGAACTCGGGCTGGTCGGGATCGCGCTTTTCGACGGAGTCATAGACTCTCTTCAGATACTCGTTAGTAATCATGTTTTTTTCTCTCCTAATGAAAAAATTGATAACTGAATCATTTAAGGGAAACACATTTCCCACTCTCAGATTTTATTCCTTACGGACTAAATATACAATTGTGAGATGTTATAAAAATGAACCGTAAAAAACCGTCATATTGCACCAAAAAAGATGCGGTTAAAGCGTGTTTGCTCCGTTCGGATGTGCCAATTGCACATGAACAGCAACATTACGATATTTTTTTAACACTGTGCCAACAGGAATTTTTGAGAAATAGCATACAAAAGGGCTTGACAAACTATGCAAAAGCGTGTACTATCCTAAGCAGATAACGCAAACGCATAAAATATCTTGCCAGGAGAAATGCACTTGGATAGAGAATATACGAAAAACTGCTTCTGCGGGCAATGCCGCCTGCCGTTTGAAAACGGAGAGGAGATGTTTTCGTGGGAAAACGAGCTTGTCTGCGCCGACTGCTTTGACGCGCTGTTTTCGGAGCTTGACCGCTATGAGCGCGCAGAGCTCATAGGCAGCAGGGTAAAAAATTACCGGCGCTCATGAAGAATGCCGGTAAGCAGAGACAGGATTTATATGATTGAGCTGAAACGGCAGCGGCAGAAGGCAGATCAGGGCAGAGACGTCCTTTGTCTTGCCGCGTATCCGTCAGCCGAGGCCGAGGATGGACAGCGTGCGCGTATCGGCTCTGCCGCCGTAGAATTTATCCAGAACGGCGGTGAACACGGGATCATCCGACACCTGCGAAAACAGCGTCATGCACGAGCGCAGCTTGAGATCGTCCGGATAGCCCATGACGGCGGCCGCGTCGGAGCTCTCAAGCGTCAGCAGCGCCCGGGATATCTCGATAAGGCGCGCGCCCAGCAGGGGATGGGCGATATACCGCCGCGCCTCGTCTATGTCCGCTATCGCGTAAAGCTGCGCGGTGTAGCTCATGCCGAGGCCTGCGATCTGCGGGAAGATGTACCACATCCAGTGGCTGCGCTTGTGTCCCGCGCGTATCTCGCGCAGCGCAGTGTCGTAGGAATGCTCCTGCGCGACGAGAAATCTTTCAAGAGAATCGTTCATGATGTGCACCTCTATGGGATCGTTTTTATAAAGTTTAGCACTTATTAGCGGGATAAGCAAGAGCCGCTTCAAAGCTCCGCTTTTTAAAGCGGAGGGTAATAAGAAAAAACCTCCGCACTTTCATGCGAAGGCTTTTGGTGGGGGATGGTGGATTCGAACCACCGAAGGCATTGCCAGCAGATTTACAGTCTGTCCCCTTTGGCCACTCGGGAAATCCCCCATATACGATATGAAATTTGCTTTGACGGTGGAGCTGGTGGACGGACTCGAACCCCCGACCTGCTGATTACAAATCAGCTGCTCTACCAACTGAGCTACACCAGCACGATACCGGCTCAAATATAATAGCAAACCGATCTGAGTTTGTCAATATAAATTTTAATTATTTTATCGAGGGAGAAAACAAATGAAACTGATCGAACTTTCGGAGGAATATGCGCAGAGCGCAGAGCTGTGCAGAGGGCGCATAGCCGAGCTCAGAAGCAGTCTCGCGGACGAGACGATGTGCGAGATCGACAGGCTGCGCCTGCGCCGCAGAATAGCGATACTCACAAGCATGATGCGCGATACGCTCGCCGTTTCGCGCTGCCTTAAAAATTATTACGGAGATGATATCAATGCAGGAAAGAAAACTCAATATGTTTGCTAAGCAGGAGGAATACATGGCGCTGCGCCAGTACATAAGGCTCGTATCCGACGCCGAGGGCGGCGCGGCCGGAGCTCTGCGCCGCGCGATAAATTCCGAGCTCACAAGACGCCAGAAGCAGCTTATAGGCATGTACTACATCGAGCAGATGCCGATGCAGGACATAGCCGACGAGCTCGGCCTCCACATATCCAGCGTCAGCCGCACCATAAAGCGCGGCCGCGAGCGCCTGAAAAGCAGCCTCAGCTACGGCGGCAGAAACCTTATGGCATCGCTGGAATTAGAAGAAAGTTAACTTTACAGACTTTGTGAGCCGTGATAGAATAACGGCATGAAAAAGACAAAGAGAAAAAACGGAAGCCGCGCGGGGATAAGACCCGTATTTGCGGTGCTGCTCATTGCTGCGGCGCTGCTTGCCGTGTATGCGCTCGTGCAGTCGCGCCGCACGGCCGAGACCGAGGCCGATCCGCACTACGGCATGGTCGAGGTATTTAACGGCGATGACTATGTGTGGATAGTCCCGCAGGACGGTGTGCCTCTCAACGATATGGAAAAGGACGATTTTGTCACAGATCCTGAAGGCAATCTCACCTACACCGGCGGCGAGTACAGGGCCAGCCGCGGTGTGGACGTGTCCTCGTATCAGGGCGATATCGACTGGCAGCAGGTGTACGACAGCGGCGTGCGCTTTGCGATCATTCGCGCCGGAGGCATGTACTACGGCAGCGGCGAGCTGTACTCGGACGATTACTTCATTAAAAATATCGACGAGGCGAAGGCTGCGGGCCTGCGCGTCGGCGCGTACTTCTTCTCGCAGGCGATAACGGCCGCCGAGGCCGAGGCCGAGGCACGATTCGTACTGGAGCTCCTCGACGGGCGAGCGCTCGACCTGCCGCTGTTCTTCGACTGGGAACGCATATCGGGCGATACCGCACGCACGGACGGCCTTGATAACGAAACGCTCACGGCCTGCGCACTTGCGTTCTGCCGGACCGTGGAGGCGGCGGACTATGAGGCCGGCGTGTACATATATAATGACACCGGCTACTACGGCTACGATCTTGCGCAGCTTGGTGATTACACCTTCTGGTGCGCCGGAGTGGGCAGCTATCCGTACTTTTACTACGCCCACAAGATATGGCAGTACAGCTTCCGCGGAAGCGTCCCCGGCATCAACGCCGACTGCGACCTGAATATGATGTTTGAATAATGAAACGACCGGCGGCCGAACTGCGGCCGCCGGATTTTGCGTATAAAGAAATAACAGCCTCCGTCGATGACGGAAGCTGTTATTTTGGCACGCCGTAAGGGATTCGAACCCCTGACCTTCTGGTCCGTAGCCAGACGCTCTATCCAGCTGAGCTAACGGCGCTTATCGCTTAGCGCCTTAGTATATTAGCACAGCCGGAGAGGAAATGCAAGTCTTTTTTAATTATTTTCGCGCGTATCGGCTAAAATAATTACATTCCCAGTGAGCTTGACACCGCGTCAACTACCTCGCCCATCGTTTTCAGCGTCTTACCGACGATGTTTTTAGGCGTTTTTTTGCTGCCGGATACCGTCATGCCGGCCAGCGAGCCGACCGCAACGCCGATACCCATGCCGACGAGAAAATTTGTCTTGTGCATTGTTTACACCTCCGAAATATATTATGGCCAATTTTGTTTTGCTACACAGATGTAATTTGTGCTATACTACACTCATTACTCCAGGAGAGGAGATTTTTTTATGAGTGTAAAAATTCTTGCTGTCGGCGACGTCTGCGGCGAGCCGGGGCTGGATTATCTTACAAAAAATTTGCGCCGACTGCGCAAGGAGCTGGAGCTCGGCTTTGTTGTCATAAACGGCGAAAACGCGAACGTCGTGGGCATAACGCCGCGGCAGGCCGATACGATACTTCACGCCGGAGCGGATGTCATCACCCTCGGCAATCATACATGGACGCGCACCGAGCTGCGCCCGTACCTCGACGAGCGGCGCAAGATACTGCGCCCGGCAAACTGCGCGCCGCAGTGCCCGGGACGTGGCCTGGATGTTTACAAAACGAGCTTCGGCGACGTGTGCGTCATGAACCTGATGGGGCATTTTACGCTCGATACGAACACCGATAATCCCTTCGTCATTGCCGACGGCTACATGGAGGAGATACGCGAGAAGATAATCCTCGTCGATTTCCACGCCGAGGGCACAAGCGAAAAACGCGCCATGGGCTTCCTGCTCGACGGCAGGGTCAGCGCCGTCTGGGGAACGCACACGCATGTGCAGACCTCCGACGCCTGCGTCCTGCCCAACGGTACGGGCTATATAACCGACCTCGGCATGACGGGTGCGGTAAATTCGGTCATCGGCATCGAGCCGGAGCAGTCGATAGGCAAATTTTTCGGCGATCCTCCGCGCAGATACGATTCCGCCAAGGGACCGGCGAAGCTCGAGGGCTGTGTGTTCACCATCGACCCCGAGACGGGCAAATGCCTGAACGCGGAAGGAGTGAGGTTCACATGAAAAGCTTGAAGCTGCTGCACGCGGCGGATATGCATCTTGACTCGCCCTTTGAGGGACTGGGCGCAGAAAAGGCCGTGCAGCGCAGGCAGGAGCAGCGGCAGCTGCTGTACCGCATAGCGGAGCTTGCGCGGTCAGAGCGTGTCGATCTCGTCCTGCTGGCCGGAGACCTTCTGGATTCCGACAGCAGCTATGCCGAGACCGCCGAGGCGCTTTCCGAGGCGCTCGGGAGCATTCCCGCTCCCGTGTTCATATCGCCCGGCAATCACGATTTCTATTCGCCGCGCTCGGCCTATGCGCGCGTCAGATTTCCCGAAAACGTTCACATATTCAAAAGCCCCTCCGTTGAATGCGTGGAGCTTGCACAGCTCGGCGTGCGGGTGTGGGGAGCGGCATTCTGCGACAAATACTCGGCAGGGATGCTGCACGGCTTTTCGACCGAAAAGAGCGCCGGTATAAGAGACCTTATGTGCATCCACGGAGAGGTCGCCGCGGAGTCAGACTACGATCCGGTCACGGAGACGGATATTGCGGCCTCCGGCATGGATTATATCGCCCTCGGACACATACATAAGGAAAGCGGGCTCAAAAGAGCGGGCGGGACCTTCTACGCATGGCCCGGCTGTCCGGAGGGACGCGGCTTTGACGAAACGGGCGAAAAATATGTTTACATCGTGTCGCTCGATGCGTCGTGCACCGTAAAGCCCGTGTGCATCGCACGGCGAAAGTACGAGATACTGAACGTGCGGCTCGGAGACGACAACGCCAAGGACGCGATCCTTGCCGCACTGCCGGAGAATACGGGCAGCGACATTTATCGTATAGTCCTGCGCGGGGAGGCGTCGGAGCCGCCGCAGCCGGACGAGCTGCAATCGGCGCTGGAGAGCAGATTTTTCGCGCTCCAGCTGCGCGATGAAACGGTGCTCAGACGCGATGTCTGGCAGAGCGCCGGAGAGGATAATCTGCGCGGAAAGTTCCTCGGCAGGCTCAAGGCCGCTTTTGACGCGGCAAAGACCGATGCCGAGCGCGAAAAGATAAGTCAGGCCGCCCGCTGGGGGCTTGCGGCGCTGGATAACCGTGAGGAGGTGGTACGCCATGATGATAAAAAAGCTTGACGCCACCTTCGGAAGGCTCGACGGCGAAAGCCTTGAGCTGCACGAGGGCTTCAACGTCATATCCGCTCCGAACGAGAGCGGCAAGAGCACATGGTGCGCCTTCATCCGCGCGATGCTCTACGGTGTTGACAGCTCAGAGCGGCAGAAGGCGGGATTTTTGCCCGATAAAATGCGCTATGCCCCATGGTCGGGCGCGGCGATGCAGGGCAGCATGCAGATAGAAAGTGACGGAAACGACATCACCGTTGTGCGCACGACGAAAACCGCCTCCGCTCCGATGCGCGAGTTTTCCGCAGTGTACACCGGAACCAATACGCCAGTCGAAGGATTAAACGGCGCAAACGCGGGAGAAGCCCTCACGGGAGTCAGCCGTGATGTTTTCCGCCGCAGCGCGTTTATCGAGCAGGGTGCAGTTGCCGTGACGCACAGCGCGGAGCTTGAAAAGCGCATCGGCGCCATAGTCTCCGCAGGTGATGAGGACTGCTCCTACACCGAGGCCGACGAGAGATTGCGGCAGTGGCAGCGCAAGCGCCGCTTCAACCGCTACGGCCGTCTGCCCGAGCTTGAGGACGAGCTTTCGCATAAAAAGCGGCTGCTGTCCGAGCTCTCGGACGCGTCGGCTCAGCGCGAGAATATGTCAGCCGAGCTCGAGGCGGCAAAAAGAGAGTGCGAGCGGCTCGAGACCGAGGTCACGGAAAGCCGGAAGGCCGTGCGCAAGGAAGCGCTCAGCAGCCTTCAGGGCGTTAGAAACGACGTAAATGCCGCCTCCGAGCGGCATGATAAGGCCGCTGAGCGGCGCGACGGCTGCCGTGCGGCGCTGTGCGCCTGTGCGATAGGCGAACGTAAGCCCGAGGAGGCCAAGGCCGAGGTCAAGGCCGATCTCGCCGAGGCCATGAAGCTGAAGGAAAAGTCCGGGCGCAAAGCCTCGCCGGTGCTGGCGGTGATATTGCTGATCCTGTGCGGCGCTCTCGTCGCGGCGGGATTTCTGCTGAAGGATTTCATGATCCACGCGTTTATCGCGGCGTTTGTGCTGCTTGCCGTCGGGATCATTCTGCTTGTGCGCACCTCGCGCTGCAAGGCCGAGGCATACGAAGCGGCAAAGGACAGACGCAGGATACTTGTGAAGTACCGGGCCGAGTCCGAGGAGGATATCGCGTCGAGCCTTGACGAATACCTTGCACTGTATAAGGATTATGCCGAGGCGCAGCGCGCCGAGAAGGAGACCGCCGAGCTGCTGGCTGCGGTGCGCCGCCGTCAGGAGCAGGCCGAAAAGACCACGCTCACCCAGCTCGACTTCACCGGCGGCGATAATCAGGCCGCGCAGCTTAGCCGCCGTCTGAGCGAGGCACGGGCAAAATGCAGCCGTATTTCGGCTCTCATGGCAGAACGCAGCGGCAGACTTGCCGCGATGGGCGATCCGCTGGTGCTCGGCTCGGAGATAAGCCGCATGGAGGAAGAATATGCCGAGATATCGGCCGAGTACGACGCGATAGCGCTGGCTATAGACACTCTGCGTAAGGCCGAGGAGGATATCCAAAGCCGCTTCTCGCCGGCGCTCGGCAGGCTTGCGGCAGAGTATATGGAGTTTGTCACCGGCGGCAGGTATGACGGTGTGATGCTCGACCGCAGCTTTTCGGCGATGGTGCACGAGAAGGGCTCGGATGTTCCGCGCAGCGCGGAGTATCTGAGCGCGGGCACGCTTGATCTCATGTATCTTGCCGTGCGCCTTGCCGTGTGCGAGCTTGCGCTGCCCAAGGACGCAAACTGCCCGCTCATCATCGACGACGCGTTTGTCAACTACGATGACGGCCGCAGGAAGAAGACAATGGAACTGCTTGAAAAAATTGCGCAGCGGCGGCAGGTTATACTGTTCACATGTAAGTAAATTTATGTTATAATACGGTCAAAAAAGTGCGGAGGTGCGACCATGCCCTACAAAGCAAAAAGCAATCTTACCAAGGCTGCCATCAAAAAGAGCTTTTTAGAGCTTCTGAACGAAAAACCCATAAATCAGATCAGCGTCCGCGATATCGCCGAGGGCTGCGGCTTCAACCGCAACACGATATACTACCACTACGACGATATTCCCTGCCTTGTCGAGGAGATCGTCATAGAGACCGCCGAGAATATAATCAGCGAGTATTCGGACATAAACTCGCTTGAGGCCTGCCTTGAAAAAATGGCGGACTTTGCGCTCGAGCACAAGCGCACGGTGCTGAATATCTACAACTCGTCAAACCGCAGCGTTTACGAGCTGTATCTCATGAAGGTCTGCGGCAGCGTCGTGGAAAACTACCTGCACACGGTGTTCGGCGACGTTCAGGCCGACCCCGAGAGCCGCGAGATCCTCGTGCGCTTTTACAAGTGCGAGTGCTTCGGCCAGATAATCGACTGGCTCAACTGCGCGATGAACTACAATATATGCGAGCAGTTTTCAAAGCTGTGCAGGCTGCGCGAGGGCTTTGCGGAGATCCTCGTCGAGCGCTGCCGGATAGAGTGATCACCGAAAGAGGCTGTCAAAAAACCTATGCTGCTGCGTGAAGATGACCGCGCAGCGGGGGAGCTCGAGGGGGCAAGACCCGCCTCGAGTTAGATAAACCGCCGTCGAAATCCTTGAAATTTCAAGGATTTCGGTAAAAGCATTTTGAATACTTTCAAAATGCTCGGCGGAAAAGTGCAGTCAAAAAAAGTCCCTCGGGGGACTTTTTTGACAAGCTGAGAGGCTGTTTTTCAACAGCCTCTTTTATATTTTCTATATTTTCGTGACAATTGCGCGGCGCTTTGCTATAATATAATGTAAAACATAAATGCAGGGACTGATAACCATAGAGAATAACGATATAAGAACAGAACGTGCGGTGCTGGCCGGACTTGCGGCAGCTTCCATGGAACCGGCGGAGCGCTCGAGCGAGATCTCGATGCAGGAGCTTGCCGCACTGGTCGAAACGGCCGGAGGCGAGGCGATAGGCATGATGATACAAAATCGCCCGACGCCCGATCCGCGCAGCTTCATCGGCGACGGAAAGGTCGCTGAGCTCAAGGCGTTTATCGACATGAACGACTGCGACCTCGCGGTGTTCGACAACGAGCTGTCGCCCTCGCAGATGCGTGTGCTCGGCGAGGAGCTCGGCGTCAAAGTGCTTGACCGCTCGGGCCTCATCCTCGATATCTTCGCCCAGCGTGCGCAGACGCGCGAGGGCCAGCTTCAGGTCGAGCTTGCGCAGTACAAATACCTGCTGCCGCGCCTGACCGGCATGTGGACGCACCTTGTCCGCCAGACGGCCTCCGGCGGCTCGTCGCCTATCGGTACGCGCGGCCCCGGCGAAACTCAGCTTGAGACCGACCGACGGCATATCCGCCGTAAGATACAGAAGCTCGAGGAGGAGCTTGCCGCCGTGCGCAAGGTGCGATCGACCCAGCGCCGCAGGCGCGAGAAAAACGACGTGCCCATCGTCGCTCTTGTCGGCTATACAAACGCCGGAAAATCGACGCTTTTAAACTGCCTTACCGATGCGGGCATACCGGCAAACGACCGCCTTTTTGACACGCTGGACACCACGACGCGCAAGCTGCGCATCGACGAGGTGACGGAGGTGCTCATATCGGACACCGTCGGCTTTATCCGTAAGCTGCCGCACCATCTGGTCGAGGCCTTCAAGGCAACGCTCGAGGAGCTCAGCTACGCGGATGTGCTGCTGCATGTCATAGACATTTCAAACCCCGATTGGGAGGAGCAGGCGCGTATCGTCGATGAGCTGATCGTTCAGCTCGGCGCGGAAAAAACGCCCTGCATACGCGTGTTCAACAAGTGCGACGCGTATATCGGCATACTGCCGCATGGCGAGGACATAGTATGTCTTTCCGCAAAAAGCGGCGAGGGAGTGCAGGAGCTGGTGCAGCGCCTGAGCTCGCTTCTTGACCGCGGCAGGCGTCAGGTCACGCTGAACATACCGTACTCCGACGCGGGCGTCATGGATCTTTTGAACCGCGAGGCGGCGGTGACGGGCCTTGAATATCTCGACGACGGCATAAGGGCCGAGGTCACGGTGCCGCCGGAGGTTTTCGGCAGAATAAAGAAGTATATACCCGGCTACACCGAGCCCAAGGAGGACTGGGAGGATTGAGCGAGTATCTCGTGCCGGCCGGAGACGGCGAGGCGGAATTTGTTGAAAAGAGGTCGAGCTTCCTCGGCCATGTGCGCTTTGCCGACACCGAGGACGCGGCGCGCGAGTTTATAGGCGAGATGAAGAGAAAGCACTACGACGCGCGGCACAACTGCTGGTGCTACATCATTCGCGGCGGCGCCGTGCGCTATTCCGACGACGGCGAGCCGCAGGGTACGGCCGGCCTGCCGATGCTCGAGGTGTTCAGACGCGAGGGCGTCGAGAACGTCGTGTGCGTCGTCACGCGATACTTCGGCGGCGTGCTGCTCGGAACGGGCGGACTGCTGCGTGCGTACACGAAAAGCGCAAAGGATGCGCTTGACAATGCCGGTATCACCGTTGTCCGCCGCCGGGTCAGGCTCGGTGTCAGCTGCCCGTATTCGCTGCTCGAGCGCATGAAGCTCGAGTGCTCGGCACACGGCGGTACGGTCGAGGATATCGAGTACGGCGCGGACGTGAGTATGACGCTCTGCCTGCCGGAGGCAAACGCCGAAGCCTTCGGTGCCCGCGTCACCGAGCTCAGCGCCGGTCAAAGCGCCATTAAAAAATTTTAAAAAAATAAAGGGAAATACGAATTTACGTCGTATAAAGGTATTGAAGAGAATTTCAATACCTTTTTTGATTGGAGGGAACAGCATGGCGTGTCCGAGAGAAAAACGCGAAATTATCGAGCGCACGCTCGTCGGAGAGTACGGCGTTAGAGCAGAAAACTCCAAGGGGCGCGCGCTGCCGGAGGAGGAGTGCGGGATCCGCACCTGCTTCCAGCGCGACGTTGACAGAATAACCCATTCGAAATCCTTCCGCAGATTAAAGCACAAAACTCAGGTATATCTCCGACCGGAGGGCGACCATTACCGCACGCGCCTTACGCATACGCTTGAGGTGTCGCGCCTTGCGCGGACGATAGCGAGGGCGCTCGATCTGAACGAGGACCTTACCGAGGCGATGGCGCTCGGCCACGACCTCGGGCACACGCCCTTCGGCCATGCCGGTGAGCGGGCGCTCAACAGAATATACGAAAAGGGCTTCAAGCACTATGAGCAGTCGCTGCGCGTCGTCGATATCCTTGAGCGCGACGGACGGGGGCTGAACCTGTGCTATGAAACGCGCATGGGCATACTGCATCACACGCACGGTGCGCCCGACGATACGACGGAGGCGACGGTCGTGCGCCTTGCCGACCGCATCGCGTACATAAATCACGACCTTGACGACACAATCCGCGCCGGCATACTGCGCGCGGAGGACGTGCCTGAGCTGATCCGCACGCGCTGCGGCGAGCGCAACAGCGAGAGGATAAACTCCATTATGCTCGACCTCATCGAAAACAGCGTCGGCGGTCAGATAAAAATGAGCGATTACATGCAGGAGGCGGTCGATTTCTTCCACTCATTCATGTATTCTGATGTGTACACAAACCCCATCGCCAAGGGCGAGGAAAGCAAGGTAGACGGAATCATCGGCGGACTGTTTGACTACTACCTCAGGCATCCCGAAAAGATGGCCGACGAGATGAAGGTCATCGCCGAAAGGGAGGGCACGGCGCGCGCCGTGTGCGACTATATATCCGGCATGACCGACGGCTACGCCATGGAGAAATACGGAGAGATTTTCATCCCCATGTCGTGGACCGTAAAATAGCTTCACAGGCGAATTGACGCACCTGCGGTCTCCGCACAGGTGCAGACCGAATGCGCCGTCAAAAAAGGAGGGATGGGTATATGGCGATCCCGGAGAGCTTCCTTCAGGAGCTCGTGGAGAAAAACGATATAGTTGATGTCGTGAGCGAGTACGTGCGCCTTACAAAGCGCTCGGGCTCGAACCGTTTCGGACTGTGCCCGTTCCACAGCGAGAAAACGCCGTCGTTTTCCGTATCGCCGGACAAGCAGATATACCACTGCTTCGGCTGCGGAAAGGGCGGAGGCGTGATAAACTTCATAATGGAGGTCGAAAGCCTCAGCTTTCCCGAGGCGGTGGAGTTTCTGGCAAAGCGCGTCGGCATGACGATGCCCGAGCAGGAGGACAGCCGCGAGTCGAAAAAACGGCGCAGAATGCTGGACCTGAACCGCGATGCGGCAAAGTTTTTCTACTCCTGCCTCGCTAAGCCCGAGGGCAAGCCCGCGCTCGACTACATGCAGCGGCGGCAGATAACGCCGCACACGGCAAAGCGCTTCGGCCTCGGCTATGCGCCGGATACATGGGACAGCCTCATAAACGCGATGCATGCGCTCGGCTACTCCGAGTACGAGATGTTTGATGCTGGGCTCGTGCGCAAGGGCAAAAACGGCGGGCATTACGACAGCTTCCGAAACCGGCTCATGTTTCCGGTAATCGACGTGAGAGGCGACGTTATCGGTTTTTCCGGCAGAATACTCGGCGACGCTGAGCCCAAGTACATGAACAGTCCGGAAACGATGGTGTTCAACAAAAGCCGCAATCTTTTTGCGCTGAATCTGGCTAAAAAGTCGAAGAGCGGACATATAATACTTGCAGAGGGCAACGTCGATGTTGTGATGATGCATCAGGCCGGCTTTGACGGCGCGGTTGCCTCGCTGGGCACGTCGCTCACGCCGGAGCAGGCAAGGCTCATATCGCATTACACAAACGAGGTCATCATCGCCTACGACAATGACGGCGCGGGCAAAAAAGCCGCGCAGCGCGCGATAGGACTTCTGGAAAAGCTCGATCTCAAGGTAAAGGTGTTGTCGATGAGCGGCGCGAAGGACCCGGACGAGTATATAAAGACCAAGGGTGCGGACGCGTTCCGCAATCTTATAGACAAGTCGGAAAACCACATCGACTATCAGCTCCAGCGCGTGACGGACAAGTACGATCTCACGGTGGACGAGCAGAAGGTCGCGTTTTTAAAGGACGCGTCGGACATGGTCGCGCACCTGCCGGGCAGCGTTGAACGTCAGGTGTACGCAATGCGCGTTGCATCCATGGCCGGAGTCAACGGCGAGGTCGTGGCACAGGAGGTCGAGCGGCGGCGGAAACGTCTCGTGCGCACGGCTCAGCGTGCCGATGCAAAAAGCACGGCGCATCCCGAGCGGCAGTTTCAGCCGAAGGAAAAGGAGCTGCGCTACGAGGACCCGGAGTCGGCCGCGGCGGAGGAGGGCATCATAAGGATACTCTATCTCGATCAGGGGCTGTGCAGGGGCAAGGAGCTCCCGCCGCCGGAGATATTCTCGTCGCCGGCGCTGGCACGGATATATTCCGTGCTCAAATCGAAGTTTGAAAATAACGAGATAATCAGCATGGCCTCGATGAGCGCCGCGCTGCTCCCGCAGGAGGCCGCACTGCTGGCCTCGGTGCTGCAAAAGCCGGAGGCGCTGCGCAACGGCGATAAGGCGCTTGCCGATTACATAGAACGGATCAGAAGCCGGCACGAGCTGAAGCAGTCGGCGGGCGATCTCAGAGAGCTTGCAAACAGACTTAAAGAAACTAAAGGATACGAGGGATAAAACTATGGATAAGAAAACCGAGACCATGACCGAGCAGGAGCTTGAACGTGCGGCCGACGAGCTGCTGGCCGCCGAGGCCGCAAAGCCCGCACCGAAGAAGAAAAGCACCCGCCGCAGCAAGACCGAGGAAAAGCCCGCGGAGGCTCAGACCGAAGAAAAGAGCACCGAGGATATACTCAACGAGCTCATGGAAAAGGCAAAGAAGAGCGGCAAGATAAGCACTAACGAGATCGCGGCGCTCGAGGAAAAGGGCGTTGACGCCGAATCCATCGCAAAGTTTTACGATGCGCTCGAAGCCAACAAGATAGAGATAGATATAAGCGACGAGGACGCGGTCCCCATCCTTGACGATATAGACATGCCCGAGATCGAGGAGCTCAACGAGATCGAGGAGGTCACGGAGGAGGAGATGGCCGAGGTCAAGGTCGATGACAGCTACAGCACCGACGACCCCGTGCGCATGTTCCTCAAGGAAATAGGCAAGGTGCCTCTGCTGACAGCCGAGGAGGAGGTCGAGCTCGCCATAAGAATGAGTCAGGGCGACGAGGAGGCAAAGCGCCGTATGACCGAGGCAAACCTCCGTCTCGTCGTATCCATCGCAAAGCGCTATGTCGGCCGCGGAATGCTGTTTCTCGACCTCATTCAGGAGGGCAACCTCGGACTTATAAAGGCTGTCGAGAAGTTTGACTATACCAAGGGCTACAAGTTCTCGACCTATGCAACGTGGTGGATACGTCAGGCCATTACCCGTGCCATCGCCGATCAGGCGCGGACCATCCGCATCCCCGTGCACATGGTCGAGACGATAAACAAGGTCATCCGCGTATCGCGCCAACTTCTTCAGGAGCTCGGCCACGATCCCAGCGCCGAGGAGATAGCAGAGGAGATGGGCATGCCCGTCGATAAGGTGCGCGAGATACTCAAGATAGCACAGGAGCCGGTGTCGCTCGAAACGCCTATCGGCGAGGAGGAGGATTCCCACCTCGGCGACTTTATCCCCGATGAGGACGCATCCGAGCCGAGCGAGGCCGCGAGCTTTTCACTGCTCAAGGAGCAGCTCATGGAGGTGCTCGATACGCTCACCCCGCGCGAAAAGAAGGTGCTCGAGCTGCGCTTCGGCATAGTTGACGGACGCACCCGCACCCTCGAGGAGGTCGGCAAGGAGTTCAACGTCACCCGTGAGCGCATCCGTCAGATCGAGGCCAAGGCGCTCCGCAAGCTCCGCCACCCCAGCCGCAGCAAAAAGCTCCGTGACTTCCTTAATTGATTTTGGAGACGCATTGAGGCTGCGCGATATTAGTGCAAATTTTGTCTGCACCCTCGGCTTCCCCTTGAGGGGAAGCTGGATAGAGGTGTAAAAAATCGCATCATTATGATAAAAGACAGTGCAGATCATAGTCTGCACTGTCTTTTTGCATTTGATATTGGATATTGAATTTTGATAACACCTCATCCGGCTCACCTGTGCGATCCGCCTTCTCCTCAAAGGGAAAGGCAGGGGCGCCCGCAATATGCGTATATACAGCCTTCGTGCGCCGCTAAAAAGCGTCGCAGTCGTCGAAGTCGAGGAGGGTGGGATCAACGGGGGTCTCGCGCAGGACGCTCTGCATGTAGCGGTTGACCTGACGGCGCATATCGCGGCGCGAGATCGTGCGCGGATCCATGAGATCCTGCTGTACCCAGATGAAATTGATGTTCCGCTCGCGTGCCTGCTCGTCGAAGATGCCCTGGAGTCCGTCCATGCCCTTGCAGGATATCTGGTCGTACATGATGATGGTGTCAACGCCGTACTCTTCGGCCACGCGCCACATCTCATCGACGGCGTTGCGGAAGCCGCCCTTGGTGTGCTTGCGCATGGTGGCGCGCTGATAGGTAAGCGCAACGCCGCGGAGCATCGACTCGGGCGTGGAGGTGTCGATAATGACCTGCGAGATGTGCGTTTCCATGTCCATGACTGACACGATGCCCCAGCACTGCTCGAGCCAGTTGGCAAAATTCGTGTAGTAGTTAGCCGGACACGACCAGACCAGCGCCTTGTGGCGCATCTCGGCCGAGCAGGGCAGGCGCTTCTCGTAGGCCGAGGTCATGAGCCGGTGCACCTTTTTGTCGGTCTTGTTGAAGCGCTCGTCCATGCCGCCGTGCAGATGATAGCTGTACATGCGGTACAGCCACGGTGTGGCACCGGTCACCTGCGGATAATCGGTGCGGTTTATATCCCACAGATCGAGGTGGAAGCGTGTGACGTCGTTATAGCTCTCGAGCGCCTTTGCAAATGCGTCCCAGTCAAATTTCTCGCCCGTGTGCCGCTCGATAAACTCGATGCAGCCGCGCAGCTCCTCGACGGCATAGTCCTGCGCATCGACATCGTCGTTGTAGCGCAGCGGCACGCCGAGGCAGTAGGTCGGCAGCTTGAAATAGCGGTCCTGGAACGAGGTGGTCATGATGCTGCCGTCGCAGGGCATGTTGCAGGCAATGAAGCACTTGCCGAAGATAGGGTAATCGCCCTCGGCGGCAACGCCGGCCTCTGCCGAGGGCAGGGGGCAGACGTCTGCGGGAACGCCGAAGTTCTCGATAGCGTCGAGATACACCGGCGGAAGCTGCTGGTTTATCATGGAAGACAGAAAAATGGGAATGGTCTGCACGGGAATGCCGATGAGGTTCGGGAAGCCCGCCATGAGCTCGGTCGGGATGAGCTCGTCAAAGCACACGATGCGGTCGGCCAGCGCCTTTTTTCCGCCGATGTTCTGATCGGCATTGAAGCTCTCGGCAATAATATCGATGGTGTGCTTTATTATGATATCGTACAGCAGGTGGCCTGCCCTGAGCTGAACGCCGCGCATACCCTCGAGCTGGCGGTCGATAAACTGCGGCAGCGTGAGGTAGGTCAGCATCCAGCGGTAGCGCCAGATGCCCTTGACGACCTGCAGGGGGGACTGGAGGACGAATTTGATCATGTCCTTCCACATGACGCACCACCAGCCGTAGTCGATGAGCGTGTCCTTCAGGCCGCGCCACTCGCGCCAGCGGCGAACGCCGGTCTTGTCTATGTAGCTCAGTCCCATGTTTCTTGCTTTTTCCGACATATCAGAGCCCTCCCTTTTCCTTGCGTATCTGCTTTATTTCAAGGCTTTCGACAAAGGCCTGAACGCGTGTGCGCAGCTGGCCGGAGGCGTTGCCGGTGTACTCTCTGTCAACGCAGACGGTGGGATAGCCGTACAGCTCCGTCATAACGTGCGAGGCAAGCGCACGCTCGTAGCCCCAGAACTCGCAGAACTTCATCTGCTCGTATATGATGCCCTGTGCATTAAAGTCGCGCGCAAGCTTATCGACAAAGTCATAGCGGCCGTGGACCTTGTCCTGCGACATGTAGCGCGGGCACTGGCTCGTCTGCTGATAGAAGCGGCAGATCTGATCAAGGGCGGGCTCGCCGTCGGTAAGAGGTATCTCCTGCCTGCCGGGGAAGGAGCCGAAGCAGAAGCGGTCGGCCACGATGAGTGCTCCGGACTGCTCGACCGTGCGCGTGAAGTCAAGATCGTCGATCTCGCTGCCGACTACTACTACGCGCGCGCGGTGCGCACACTTTGAATCGATCTCGCGGCTTTTGATCTCCTCGAGCGTTTCGCGCAGCTTATCTATGATGAGATGCTTCGGGCAGCAGTAGGAAACGAGGCACAGAACGTGGAATTCATAGCCCGTTACGGGGGGATTATCCAGCTTGCGGTATTCGCCGATCTCGCTTATAATGCGGCAGACCTCGTTGTGCTCTGCCACGGCTTTGCGTATTGCCGCGTCGGATATATCCGTGCCGTATTTCTCGTGCAGAGGCTCGAGCACCTTTTTTGTGAGCTGATTCTTGTAATGTGCAAGACCGTGCGGTGTTACCTTGAAGGGCACGTCGATGAAGGAAACGAAGAACTTGTCGTTCTTCACGAGCTGCAGCATCTCAAAATGCTCGAGAGTGCGGTTCATCTCGGTGCAGGTCTCGCCGCCGGCGAGTGCCGACAGGAAGTTGTAGCCGCCCTCGATGCCGCGCTCGACAAGCGCCTTCGCGTAGCCGCACAGGTAGTTTGTCATGTAGTAGGTCGATATCTCCAGTGAGCCCGTGCGCGGTGCACGCATTCGGACGGAGAAGCAGTTGTCGAGGTTGAGCAGTACCTCCGGCATGTGATAGCAGGTGTAGCCCACGGCTTTCTTCCCCTCCGCCACCGCCTGTATGACGAGCTCGTTTGCAGCCTCGTCGAGCAGGTGCTCAAAGTAGATAAGGTGTTGTAGATCTTTCATATTCCCTCCCTGTTTTTTCGCCGGCCGGCAGCTTTCCGTAGTGTGCCGCAGCCTGAATAACAAGCGTATGTGACGCTGCCGTCCGAAAGCTTATATTAAAAAATCATAAGTTCGTCTATCTTTTATCATTACCGTTTAGTATATTATGTATAATGCTCCGTGTCAATACAAACAAGCCGATTCTATCTGCCGTTTGACAGCGAAGAAACAATAGTTTATGATATACTTATAAAAAAGAATTCGGCTGCGGAGGAATAATGATATGAGCAAAAAAGAGCTTGCCGCGCAGTACCATGCCTCGGGCTGCAACTGCGCGATGGCCGTCGGCTGCGCGTTCTGCGACAGAGCGGGAGTGAGCGAGGACGAGATGAAGGCGCTCACGCGGCGCTACGGCGGCGGAGCGTATAAATACTGCGGTGCACTGCTGGGCGCGGTCGCCGCGATGAATATGGCAAAGGGGCAGTACGATCCGGACGACCCCGCCGCGCTCGACGGTGCGGCGGCTGACAAGGCCGCCGGGCTTCTGCGCGCATTCGAGGCGAAAAACGGCTCGGTGTTCTGCCGCGAGCTCAAGGGCAGGGACACCGGCGTCGTTCTGCGTGCCTGCCGCGGTTGCGTCGAGGATGCCGCCGAGCTTGCCGAAAAGCTTTTTGAGGAAGAGTAAATGTACCGTATCTACATCGTCGAGGACGATCCGGGCATAGCCGAGGGTATCGCGCGGCAGGCCGGAGCCTGGGGCTTCGAGGTCAAATGCGCGGATGATTTCCGCGGCGTGATGGCCGAATTTGCCGCTTTTGAGCCGCATCTTGTGCTGCTGGATATCACCCTGCCGTTTTTTAACGGCTATCACTGGTGCGGCGAGATACGCGCCGTGTCCAAGGTCCCGATAATTTTCATATCCTCGGCCTCGGACAATATGAACATCGTCATGGCAATGAGCATGGGCGCGGACGATTTCATCGCCAAGCCCTTTGACGGCGGCGTGCTCATGGCGAAGATCCAGGCGCTGCTGCGGCGCAGCTATGATTTTGCCCCGAGCATGCCCATCATCGAGCATCGCGGCGCCATACTCAGCCTGGGCGACAACTCACTCAGCTACAAGGGGCAGAGCATCGCGCTTACGAAAAACGAGTACCGCATACTGCTGTGCCTCATGCGCAGCTGCGGGAAGGTCGTAAGCCGCGAAAAGCTCATGGAAAAGCTCTGGGAAACGGACAGCTTCGTAGATGAGAACACGCTTACGGTAAACGTGGGACGCCTGCGTAAAAAGCTCGATGCCGCAGGGCTCGAGGGCTTTATCTCAACGAAATTCGGCGTGGGCTACATCGTGGAGTGAGGTAAAATGAAGCTGTTTTCCGCATATCTCAGGGAGCACATCCGGCTGATCGCCGTGCTGCTGCTTTCCGCGGCGATATTCGCCGTGAGCTTTGTGCTGTACAAGCTGCCGCTGCTTGCGGTGGCCTACCCCGCGGCGCTGTGCCTTGTGCTGGCACTTGTCTTCTCCGCGGTCGATTTTGCACGCGTAAAGCGCCGCCATGCGGAATTTCTCTCGCTTACGGAGCTTACCGCCGCCGAGGCGAAAATGCTGCCGCCGGTGCAGAGCATAGACGATGCCGATTACCGCCGCATCATCGAGCTTCTGGCCGACAGCCGCGAAAGCCTCAGCCGCAGTGTGCAGAACCGGCGGAACGATATGCTCGACTACTACACCGTGTGGGTGCATCAGATAAAAACTCCGATCGCGTCCATGCGCCTGACACTGCAAAATTCGGACTCGCCCGAGTCGCGCCGGCTGTCATCCGACCTCGGACGCATCGAGCGCTATGTTGAAATGGCGCTGGCGTATCTCCGCCTCGACTCCGAGAGCAGCGACTATGTCATACGCGAGTTTGAGCTCGACCCGCTGATACGCCGCTCGGTGAAGAAATTTGCCGGCGATTTCATATCAAAGCGCCTGAGCCTTGAACTCGAGCCGGCCGGCGTGCGCGTCGTGAGCGACGAGAAGTGGCTGGCGTTTGTGCTCGAGCAGATACTTTCAAATGCCCTTAAATACACGCGCGAGGGCAGCGTGAGGATATACCTCATGCAGCCGAAGACCCTCTGCATACGCGACAGCGGCATCGGCATCGCGCCCGAGGATATGCCGCGCATTTTTGAAAAGGGCTACACCGGACGCAACGGACGCGATGACCTTCGCGCAAGCGGCCTCGGCCTGTATCTGTGCCGCCGTGTCTGCGACAGGCTCGGCCACCAGATCTCTGCCGTTTCCGAGCCCGGCCGCGGCACGGAGATACGCATAGACCTCAGCGGCTACGACCTTGCGCCGAACGAATAGCCCCGGCGGCGCCGCTAAAAAGATAGGAGAAGCGTTAATTCGCTGCTGAAAAAATGGCAATTTTAATTGACGGAAAAAAACTTTCGGAAAAAATATGCGCCGAGGTCAGAGCCGAGGCGGAGCAACTGCGGCGCAGACCCTGCCTTGCGGCGGTCCTCGTCGGTGAGGATCCCGCGTCGCAGATATATGTGCGCAACAAGGAACGCGACTGCGCAAAATGCGGCATCGACAGCCGCCGCTTCGACCTGCCGGACACGTTGCCGGAGAAGGAGCTCCTTGCGCTTATAGATGAGCTCGACCGCGACGACACGGTAGACGGCATTCTCGTGCAGCTTCCGCTGCCGGAGCAGATATCCGAGCGCGCCGTCATAAACGCGATAGCGCCGGATAAGGACGTGGATGCGTTCCACCCGATAAATGTCGGCCGCATGGTCACCGGCGACGGTGAGCTCACGCCGTGCACGCCTGCGGGCATTATGGAGATGCTGCGTGAATACCGCATCCCGACCGACGGCAGGCACTGCGTCATGGTCGGCCGCAGCAATATCGTCGGCCGTCCGATGGGGCTTATGATGCTCAACGCCGACGCAACGGTCACCTACTGCCACAGGCATACGAAGGACCTTGCCGCAATGACGCGGCAGGCGGATATACTCATTGTCGCGGCGGGCTCGCCGAGGCTCATCACCGGCGATATGGTCAAGCAGGGTGCCGTCGTCATTGACGTCGCCATGAACCGCGACCCCGAAACGGGCAGATTTTTCGGCGACGTGTGCTTTGACGAGGTCGAGAAGAAGGCGGGCTACATCACCCCGGTGCCAGGCGGCGTGGGCCCGATGACCCGCGCAATGCTCATGAAAAATATCCTCGCAGCAGCTAAGATGAGATAAAAAAGAGCAGGCCGTTTTAACGGCCTGCAAAACAGGGTTGTGGGATAAAGATATGAGCCGCGGTCCTGCGCTGCAGGACCTATTGGATAAGCTGTGCTTAGATAATACAACGTCCGCCGCGCCTTGTAAAGAGCGAAAAAGCACTGCTTTTGTCGAACGGAAAATTTTCCTTGAATATTTTTTTCCGACTCGGGAATACTGAGTGGGAAAGGAGTGTTTTTCAGTGATAATAGACCGTATCGCACTTGTTTTGACCATAATAGGCGGCATCAACTGGGGCAGTGTAGGCCTGTTCAAATTCGATATCGTCGCATGGCTCTGCGGCGGACAGACCGCCTCCGTGAGCCGCGTGATATACACGCTCGTCGGCCTTGCCGCGCTGTGGTGCATCTCTCTGCTCTTCCGCGATCCTTCAGACGCGGATATTTAGAGGCGCATGAGACACCTGCGGATACGCATATTGCGGTGTCCCGATACCGGGACACCGCAATATGCGTACAGGTACAGCCTCGATGCGCCTCTGAAATTACGGCTGGACGGAATTCCTGATGCTGCCGAGGTAGCTCTGGAGGCCGTTCATGAAGGTCTCGGGAGTCTTGAGAATGTCCTCGACATTGCCGTTGTCGTACGCCTGGCCGATGCCCTCGAGCATTGCAACGAAATCGTCGGTAGAGGTCTCGACGCCGCTCTCGACCTTATCACCGTAGGTCCAGAGGGTCTCGAGCTTCGTGACGTCGCCGCCGACCTTCTCGCTGATGTTTGCCTTGATCTCGCCGAGCTTTGCGGTAACGGTTGCCTGAGTCTTTTCGACAGCGGCTGCAATGCCGTTATCTGCCGCGCCTGTATCAGCAAGGCTCACGGGTGCAAACACTACTGCGAAAAGCATGATGACAGCCAGTATCATAAAAGCATTCTTTTTAAGAGTGTTGGTCATTAAAATTACCTCCATTTTCGCAATTTTTGTTTAAGTCTATACTTTTTCCCCTTGATAGTATATATTTAAGCATATCATGAGAAGAAATGCAAGAGTTTTTTATTGATTTTAATAAAAATTTTCCACAGCGGCAGTTTTTGTCCCAGAATGAATGCCGCTTCGCCGAATAAAATGCCGCCGAACACATCCGCCGCGACGTGCTGCTTGACGAACAGCGTCGAGAAGAACACGAGCACGGTGAACACGCCGCAGAAGACCTTGTATCCCGGCTTTGCAGCGGGCGAGCACAGCGCCTGACGGAACACGAGGTAGGACAGCAGACAGTGCATCGAGGGGAAGCAGTTGGTCGGCGTGTCGATGGCGTAGATGACCGACAGCGCCCATGCAAAGCCGCCGCTCTGAGGCAGCTCCGGCCGCGAAATGCTGCTCGGGAATGCGATGAAGATGATGCCGCAGATGAGATCGGCCATAATAACGCCCGCGGCATAGTGAAAGCAGCGCTCCTCGTCCTGAAGCGAGATAACATAAAGCCCCATCAGCCAGAACAGAAAGGTCGCAGCGTATATGACGACCCACTCCGGCCGCAGCGGGATGAGCGCGTCGATGCCGAGCGTTACGTCCCACGCGCGATCAAAGTCGGCAAAGGACTTTGTGCCGAGCCATATCAGCGTATGCACCGCACAGATGCACAGCAGCGGCGCCGCGGCATAGTCGTGAATTATATTTATTTTGCTTTTTGGCATGATATGCTCCTTAACTGTATGGTTTTAAACCGCACAGTTAATATAAACGATGCCGCCGCCCCTGTCAAGCTTTTTTGAAGGCGAATTTACGCATTTGACTATACGTTTATTGCAGGTGCCCGGTATCGAAACAACTGAATAAATAAAAGCGTTTCGCATTCCGCTGCACTTGCGGAATGCGAAACGCTTTTGTTTTGCAGGCAGCTTCCGGCCGGGACGACACAGTGTCCGAATCCGTAGGTGCCCCCGTGCGCCGCTAAAACTTCACGACGAGGATCTTTTCCACTCTCAGGCCGTCCATTTCGAGCACGGTGATGTGCAGATTTTCATAATCGAAGCTGTCGCCGACCGAGGGGAAGGAGCCGAACATTTCGATCGTCCAGCCGCCGACGGTCTCGCTTTCTGCGTCAAAATCGCGCTCGCGTATGCCGACGAGGTCGATGAAATCGGATATGCTCATATCGCCGTCGATCTCGAACTCGCCGCTTGAGCGTTCGAGGATCTCTTCCTTTATCTCATCGGTATCGTCCCAGATCTCGCCGACGAGCTGCTCGAGAACGTCCTCCATCGAGAGAATGCCGAGTGTGCCGCCGTATTCGTCGGTGACGATGGCCAGATGCTGCTTTGCCTTGCGCAGCTCAGTGAGCACCGCGGGCAGCTTCATGGTCTTGTAGACGTAGCAGGGCTGCATGATGAGGCTGCGGATATCGGGCTTCTCATCGCCGGCCAGCGCCTTGAGGAAGTGGTTGAGGTACAGAACGCCGATCACGTTGTCGATGCTGCCGTCGTACACGGGGATGCGTGAGTACGGTGCGCTTTCAATGACGCGCAGCTGCTCGTCGTCATCCTCGTCGATATCCAGCGCGACGACATCGACGCGCGCCGTCATGACCTCGGAGGCCATGATATCGGAAAAGTCTATTGCAGCCTGAACGAGCTCGGAGCGGTCCTCGTCAAGGACGTCCTCGTCCTCGGCGGTCTCGATGATGGATGAAAGCTCCTCAACGGCGGCTTCCTCGTCCGTGTCCTCATTCTCGCCCTTGAGCCCCAGCGTCAGCAGCTTTATCAGGCCGACCACGAGGCGTATCAGCGGCATGAACACTATCGTCAGACCGCGCACGAAGTAGGCGTAGGTGAGCGCCAGACGGTTCGCGCTGCCCTTGGCGACGATCTTGGGCACGGTTTCGCCGAAGATAATGACGAGAATGGTTATCACGAGCGTGGACACCCATGCGTAGCTGTCGTCGCCGTTGCACAGCTCGAGCACCAGCAGCGAGCCGAGCGAGGAGTTTGCGATGTTGGCAAGGTTGTTGCCTATCAGTATCGCCGAGAGCGAGTCGTCGAAATTATCGACGATCTTCACGGCAACGCCCGCGCGCTTGGAGCCGTCGTCGCGTGCGTTTTCAAGCCTCATGCGGTTGCACGAGGAGTATGACATTTCGGCCGAGGAGAAGATGTGCGAAAATATTATGCAGATAAGTATTCCGACTGCGTATGTCCAGATCATTTCTCCTCACCTCCCTTATCGGTGAGGTGCACTCTCAGCCGCAGTATTCGCTTATCGCGCATTTCCGACACGGTGACGGCAACATTTTTATATTCAAACGTGTCGCCCACCGAGGGGATGAAGTCAAACTGCTCATAGGCCCATTCGCCCAGAAGCTTGTTTGTAAACTCGTCATCGTCGTCATCGTCGAGCTCCAGAAGCTCAAAAACGTCGCTGACGGTCATTTCGGCGGTGCAGTCCCACTCACCGTCCGGCAGGGCTATGTACGGTTCCTCGACGACGTCGTCCTCGTCCCAGATCTCGCCGACGAGCTCCTCGAGAATGTCCTCGACCGTTACAATGCCGAGCGTTCCGCCGTAGTTATCCGTTACCACGGCCATATTCAGCCGCTTTTTGCTCATCTCCGGCAGCAGCCCGTCAATGTTCGTGCTGCCGTGGATGAAGTACGGCTCGTCAAGTATCGCGCGCACGTCCATATCGACGCCTTCACGCAGGTATGTTTTGATGAATTTGCGTATCGACAGTATACCAATAATATTGTCGATGCTGCCCTCGTACACCGGCAGGCGGCTGTGCGTCTGGGCGCGGATGGCGGCGAGCATCTCGGCGGCGGAGTCCTCAATATCCAGAGCGACTATATCCACACGCGAGGTCAGTATGCTCTCGACCGTCGTTTCGGCAAATTGCAGCGCGGAGCTTATGAGCTCGCCGCGCTCCTCGTCAAGGCTGCCCTCCTCGGTCATGTCCTCAATGATGTCATATATCTCGTCCTCCGTGACGGATATCTGAGGATCGGCCTTGGCAAGCCTGGCCGCGAAGTTGCCTATCGCCGTCAGCAGCGAGGCCAGCGGCTTGAGGATGGTCATGAAAAACCACAGCGATCCCGCAACTGCCAGAGACAGCCGCTCGCTGTATTTTTTCGCAATGCTCTTGGGCAGCATCTCGCCGGCGAAGAACACGACCAGAGTCATCACAAAGGTGCTGATCGTAACGGCGCCGCTCACGCCCGGGAACATTCTGGTCACGGCAAGCGTTGCTATGCTCGCCGCGGAAAGGTGTACGATATTCGTGCATATGAGTATGCTCGTTATCGCAAGGTCAAAGTTGTCGAGCACCTTCAGCGCCCGAACCGCTTTCGCCTCGCCGCGCTCGGCGCGGATCTTGATCCTGACCCGGGAGACTGAGGCAAACGAGGTCTCCGCGACCGCAAAGTATGCGGCGCACATGATCAGTAAAATTACGATTATCAGTGACAATCGACTGGCATCGTCCATTTCGGATCTAACACTCTCCATTCGCAAGGCCGTCGGCCTGTAAATTAAAAATCAGTATATCATAGCAGAAACTTGCAGTCAATATTTTAAAGGCGCATTCAGCCTGCACATACGTTTATGCCTGCGCACGTTGAATATATGAAAAGATAGTGCGGACAAAGACCCGCACTATCTTTTTGTCACAATGCCGCGATATGCGCCGTTAATGCAGCTTTGAATACTCCTCGATGCCCTTCTTGAGCAGCTCCATGCAGCGGGTGATGTCGGCCTCGTTGATGACGTAGGCCATGCGTATCTCGTTGACGCCGGTGTGCGGAGTCTTGTAGAAGCTCTCGGCGGGGGTGAACATCAGGGTGTCGCCGTTGTCGTCGAACTCCTCGAGCATCCAGATCTGGAACTTCTCCGCGTCGTCAACGGGCAGTGCAGCCATGACGTAGAACGCGCCCTTGGGCTCGGAGTACACGACACCGGGGATCTTCTTGAGACCTTCGACAAGGGTATCCTTGCGCGCGCAGTATTCCTTGCGCACCGCGTCGAAGTAATCGGGGCCTACGGAGTACAGCGCTGCCGACGCGACCTGGTCGATGGTAGATGCGCACAGACGGCCCTGGCACCACTTCATTGCGTGGTTGTACAGCTCCTGATTTCTCGTTATCACGCAGCCGATGCGCGCGCCGCAGGCGGAAAAACGCTTGGACACGGAGTCGATGACGACAACGTTGTCTTCATAGCCCTCGAGCTGGAGCAGGCTCATGAGCTTCTCGCCGCCGTAGACGAACTCGCGGTAGACCTCGTCGCCTATGATGAACAGATCGTGCTCCCTGGCGATATCGGCCATGAGCCTGAGCTCCTCCTCGGTGAGGATCGTGCCGGTCGGGTTGCCGGGGTTGGTGAACATTATTGCGCGGGTATGCTCATTGATGCAGGCCTCGATGCGCTCGCGGACGGCGAACTTATAGCCCTCCTCGGGTTTGGTGGTAACGGGGCGGATCGTTGCGCCCGTGAGAGTAACGAAGGTCGAGTAGTTGGGGTAGAACGGCTCGGGGATAATGATCTCGTCGCCCTCGTCGAGAATGCAGGACAGCGCGATCTGCAGGGCCTCGGAGCCGCCGGTCGTGATGAGCACCTGCTTGTTGGTTATCGGTGCGCCAATCTTGCCGTAGTAGTCAACTATCGCGTCGAGCATCACGGGAACACCGTCGGACGGGGCGTAGGCCAGAACGGGCTGCGAGAAATCCTTGACGGCATCAAAATACGCCTTCGGAGTTTCAATGTCGGGCTGACCGATGTTCAGATGATACACCTTTTTGCCCTTTTTGACCGCTTCCGCCGCGTAGGGTGCGAACTTTCTCATCGGGGAAAGACCGCATTTTTCAATCTTGCTGGAATACTTCATCAGATTATCTCCCTTTTCAAAAAATTAAATTACCGTTTAATTGCGCATTTCGCGCTGCAAAATGCCTCTTGTTTACAATAATTGCACCGAAAATGCAACAGTTTTAGCGCTATATTGCCGTGGGACGCTGAAAAATGCGCCTGATCGGCAACAATTATTGTATCACCGACGCGCCGTATATTCAATATTTCTCCACAAAAAAGATTGACAACATTTTAGCGGCGCAGAGGCATCGCACACATACGTTCATTGCGTCAGCCCGACCGGGAGCTGCGGTAAAAACCGTGACAGAGGAAGGCAGGATGCTTGACATTACTGCGCACTTTTGCTGCGCGAAACGTTAAGGTTTATGCCAACGTCTCCGGTCGGGGCACCCGCAATAAACGTATAGGTACAGCCTCAATGCGCCACTAAAAACAATTGAAAAAGACGGTGCGGCATGGTATCATGTCGGCATGGAACAGTTAAAGAAAAACGAGATATTTGAAGCTGTGATCGAGTCTTACGGCTCTGACGGCAGCGGAGTTGCGCGCATCCTCGGCAGGGCGGTGTTCGTGCCGAAAACGATAGCGGGGGAGACCTGGCGCATCGTTATAACGAAGGTCACGGCCGCGGCGGTGTACGGCCGCGCACTCGAAGCGATAACGCTCTCGCCCGAACGCAGAGAGCCGGAATGCGAAAACTGCCTGCGCTGCGGCGGGTGCAGCCTGTGGCACATGAGCTATGCCGAGGAGCTGCGCTTTAAAAAGCAGCGCGTGAACGATGCGCTGAAGCATATCGGGCACCAGATAGTGCAGGTCGGAAGCATCACCGGCAGCGACGATATGCTGCACTACCGCAACAAGGGCATTTATGCCGTGCGCGATATCGGCGGCCGTGCCTGCAAGGGCTTTTTCGCGCCCCGCAGTCATGAGCTCGTGCCCGTTTCGCACTGCCTTATCCAGAGCGAGATTGCGGACAGAACAGCCGAGGCCGTCGTGCGGTTTTTGAATGATAAGAGCGTCCCCGCGTATGACGAGAAAACGCGCAGAGGTCTGGTCAGGCATGTTTATGTGCGGTGCGCGGTCAATACGCCAGATGCCGTTGCGGTCATAGTTGCTAACGGCGGCTTCGGCGCAAGAACGCAGGAGCTTGTCGAGCATCTGCGCCGCACCTGCCCCGAGCTCACGGGCATCGTCCTCAATGTCAATAAAACGAACGGCAACACGGTCCTCGCGGGCTCGTTCCACACGCTGTGGGGCAGGGATACAGTCCGTGACAGTCTCGGCGGCATAGTCTATGAGCTCGCCCCGCAGGCCTTTTATCAGATAAATCCCCCGCAGGCCGAGCGGCTTTACAAAAAGGCTGTCGAGTACGCCGCGCCCGAGGGGAAAACGGTGCTGGATATGTACTGCGGCGCGGGGACGATAAGTCTTTTCCTGGCAAAAAGCGCGGCGCGTGTCATAGGCGCGGAGATCATCCCCGAGGCGGTTGAGAACGCCCGCGAGAACGCCCACCGCAATGGGATAGAGAACGCGGAATTTATCTGCGCCGATGCGTCCGAGGCCGCCGTGCGCTTCCTTAGTGACGGAGTGCGCCCCGAGGCGATAGTCGTCGATCCGCCGCGCAAGGGTATGGACGAGGCCGCCGTGCGCGCCCTGTGCGGAATGACTCCCGAGCGCATCGTGTACGTCTCCTGCAATCCGGCCACCCTCGCGCGTGATATAACAGTGTTTGCCTCCTGCGGCTACGCTCTCACCCGCGCCGAGGCGGTGGACATGTTCCCGCGAACGGTGCATGTCGAGACGGTGGTCCTCTTGTCACGGGAAACAAATCCACTAACGGTTGAGGTCAGAATGGAAGTGGAAACCGGCGAGGTCAAGGAGCATCCGACCTATAAGCGTATTCAGGAGTATGTGCAGGAAAAGTACGGCTTCAAAGTCCATACGGCATATATTGCCGAGGTCAAGCGTATGGTCGGACTGGATATGCACAAAGCGCCGAACGCAGTGGAGCAGAGAAAACATGAGTATCATCCCTGCCCGCCTGAAAAGGTTGATGCGATCAAAGATGCGCTGCGGCATTTTGGCTTAATTGCTGAGTGAATTGACTATGAGGCAGTAAAAACGCCGTGCTAAAATCGAGCGTAGTGAAAACAGCAAATTTCTTTATTCTTGCGCAAAAAAGTATATTAGAAAGCAAAGCACGATAGAGTGTACACGGTACGCTTCTGTGCGTAGGATTTTGCGGAACAGTACATTTCCGCACCAAACAGCAAAATGTGAAAGAGCTGTTTGCAAGCAGAGCATTGCTTCACCCGCTGAAAATCGCTGTAATCAGACAAAGCCCAGCACCACTTTAATGGCGTGGTGCTGGGCCTCTTTTTTGTCATGCTTCGGGGCTTTTTTTGAGGATAAAACCGCCTGTGTGCCGTTTGCTTTTCTTTGCCATATT
>CAVEAL010000013.1:0-70566 GCA_963613665.1 bacterium
CATCACTCCGCTCGGCATGGCCTTCGTTCTGTACGCACAGATCACAGACTTCTTCTAAACCGCAGCATAACATGAGATTTAAGGAGCAGCGAAAGCTGCTCCTTTTGTTGTCCCTATATAAAAAAGCTCCCGAAGGGAGCTTTTTCAGTTTGTCAAAAAAGTCCCTCGCGGGACTTTTTTGACTGCACTTTTCCGCCGAGCATTTTGAAAGTATTCAAAATGCTTTTACCGAAATCCTTGAAATTTCAAGGATTTCGACGGCGGTTTATCTAACTCGAGGCGGGTCTTGCCCCCTCGAGCTCCCCCGCTGCGCGGTCATCTTCACGCAGCAGCATAGGTTTTTTGACAGTCTGAAAAAAGCTCCCGAAGGGAGCTTTTTATTATTATCCTATCTGGCAGATGTACGCTATCTTGCCGCTGTAGAAGCTTGAATACTGAGCCATAGGGTCTGCGCGGCTGTCGTTATAGAGCCATGTGCCGTCTGACTGTTTTACAAGCATGACATAGTTTTCCGCCGCGCCGTCGTAAGAGTCGGTAACGGACGGCTCACCCTGTGCCCATGCGTAGAAGTCGCTGCTCTGACCGTCGGCCCATTTTATCTGACCGCCGGCATCGCGGTAAGCGCCGATCCAGACGTACTGCGCATTGCAGTCGGTAAGCAGCTGGCAGAGCTGCTCGTAGTCGGCCTGGTCCTTTATCGTCGCAAGATGGCCGCCGAGTGAGCGGCACTGTGCCTCGGCCTCGTCCCAGCTAAGATCCTCGGAGTACAGAATGTACTGCACATCGGTCGGAGTCTTGCTCGGCCCGGGTGTCTGCACGGGCTCTGCCGTCGTCTCGATCTTATCGGGACCGGGCGACCGGACAGGCGGCACGGTGCCGGGCTCTATGCCCTCGCTTGCAAATCCGACACCGACGAGCAGCAGGCTTATCAGCGCAAGCGTCGCCGCCGAACGGCGCGCGGCGCGTTTTTCGTGGATCGTGCGCACCGGCTTTGCCGCTGCGGGCGCAGTCTCGGGAGCCTTTGCCTCCGGGGTCTTTGCCGCGGACTCAGGCGTCGGCTTTGCCGCCTCCCTCTTTTCGGGCTTCTTCTCCGGCTTCGGCTTTTTGGGCGGTTCGGACTTTTTGACCGGCTCAGGCTCCTTCGCCGGTTCAGGCTCCTTCACAGCTTCGGGCTCGGGTTCCGTTCCGGCCTCCGCAACGGACGCCGGCACCGGTTCAGGCGCAGGCTCGGGCTGCGGTTGTATCTCCTCCGGCTCGTCGCCGCAGTAATCCCACAGTGCCTTGAGCATATCGTACGGTTTTTCAAAGCGCTGCGCCGGATCAAAGGCAAGAGCGCGCTTCAATATCTCAAGAAGCTTTTCCGAAAGCCCCTCCGGCATCGGAAAGCTGTCGCCGCTCATGCGCCGCCGCAGAGCGTGAGCGCGCTGCTCGGAGCTCTGCTCGCCCTCCCCCGCGAAGGGGAGCCTGCCGCCGTTGAGTCCGGCGTACATGATCAGTGCTATGGAATACACATCCGCCGCCGCGCTCTCGTCGCCGTTCCAGAACACCTCCGGCGCAAGATACTCAAGCTCAAGCTTCGTCCAGCCGTTCTCGCCGCTTTTTCCGGACTTTCCGACCGCGACGCGCCCATCCTCGGCAACATAGATATTGCCCGGACGGATGCCGCCCCGAAAACCGTTTTCGCCGCACTCCTCGGCGGCTATGCGGCAGAGCTTTTTGGCAAGCTCAATTATCTGCTGCTCTTCGCAGTCGGCAAGATTGCCGCTTTGCAGCTTTTGCGGGTCAAACACGGTATTGTCTGCCATGCCGCACCTCCAGATTAGTTTTTGCTGATTTACATAATATCACGGCAGCAGTGGCAAGTCAAACCATATTCTGAGCTGACTGCGGCAAAATCAAAGCTTTGCGGCGATATTTTCCGCTATGCTGTCGGCATTTTCAGCCATGACAAAGACGATGTAGCCGTTTACCTCGCGTGTCACGGCGTTCTTTGCTGTCTCGTACTGGTCGGCGAGATAGTTATCGAAGCTGCTCTCAACCTGCGCCTGATAATCGGCAAGGTATTTGAGTACCGTGTCCTTCTGCCCGTCAGCCGGCTTTACGACCGCTATCGCGTATGCCTGAACGTTCATCAGCGATACCGACAGCGCACCGCTTTTGAAGCTTGATGCGTCCCATTCCTGCCACTGCATAAAGTCGCTTATGTCCGCACTGTCGCCGTCAAGCGCTGCGGCGGGATTGTACCCGGCCATCTCTCCGCCGTTTTCATTGATTATCGCGGCAAGCTCCTCACTTGTGAGCTCTGCCGCCGCGTTTTCCGTGCATGCCGTGAGGGCGCTCAGCAGCAGCACGGCTGCGATAATTGTCGATAATAGCTTTTTCATTTTTGTTTTCCTTTCTTTTATTGGCTTAATGTCCTTTTATTTTGCGCCGGACTATGGTATTATTAATCGTTAAACAGCACTATGGAGGCAGTCATGAACGGACACGAATGTTATATAATCGGCGCAGGCGACTTTTTCGGTCTGCGCGACGAGCCGGACGACAGCGACTATGTCATAGCGGCCGACGCAGGTTTTGAATACTGCGAAAATAACTGCATCATTCCCGACCTCGTGCTCGGCGACTTCGACTCGCTCGGCAAGGCGCCCAAACACCCGAACGTCATGCAGCTTCCCGTCGAAAAGGACGATACGGACACGATGTTTGCCGTAAAGTTAGGGCTCGAGAAGGGCTACAAGCGCTTTTACATCTACGGCGGTCTCGGCGGAAAACGGCCTGATCACACGATGGCAAACATTCAGGCGCTTATGTATCTGCTGAGCCACGGCGCACGAGGCTGGCTGTTCGGCGAGCGATATGTCTGGACGGCGATAGACAGCTCCCGCCTGCGCATTGAAGGCGAGGGCGACGTTGCGCTGTTCTGCATAAGCGGCAGGGCCGAGGGCGTTACGATCAAAGGACTTAAATATGAGACGGACGATATCGAGATAAGTTCCGACTTTCCTCTCGGAGTGAGCAACAGCTTTGTTTCCTCCGAGGCGGAGATCAGTGTCCGGAACGGCCGGCTTTTAATTATGTACGATATAAAGGTGAACGAAATTGACTGAATACAATGCGGGAAAATGCGATATAGCCGTCATCGGTGCGGGACACGCGGGAATAGAGGCCGCGCTTGCCGCCGCGCGCATGGGGCTTGACACGATATGCTTTGCCATAAACCTCGACAGCATCGGCAATATGCCCTGCAACCCCGCCATAGGCGGCACGGGCAAGGGGCATCTTGTGCGTGAGCTGGACGCTCTGGGCGGCGAGATGGCAAAAGCCGCAGACAAGGCCTGCATACAGTACCGTATGCTCAACCGCGGCAAGGGGCCGGCGGTACACTCGCTGCGCGCCCAGGCCGACAGGCGCAGGTATCAGGAGGTCATGAAGCTCACGCTCGAGGATCAGGAAAATCTGCGCGTAAAGCAGGCCGAGGTCGTTGAGATACTCACTGAAAACGGCGCGGTGAGCGCCGTCAAAACGCACACGGGCGCGGTGTATTCCTGCCGCGCCGCCGTCGCAGCCTGCGGGACTTATCTCGACGGCAGGACCATAGTCGGCGACGTCATCCGCTCCTCGGGGCCGGACGGGCTGGCCGCGGCAAAGGGTCTTACCCCCTGTCTCAAGGCGCTGGGGCTCTCCATGCGCCGCTTCAAGACCGGAACTCCGCCGAGGGTGAACGCGCACAGCGTCGATTTTTCAAAAATGGAGCTTCAGCCCGGCGACAGCGAGCCCGAGGGCTTTTCCTTCGAAACGGCCGTCCCGCCGGAAAACAGGGCGGTGTGCTACCTGACCTACACGAACGAGGAAACGCACAGGATCATACTCGACAACATCGGACGCAGTCCGATCTATTCGGGCGTTATTGAGGGCATCGGCCCGCGCTACTGTCCGAGCATCGAAACGAAGATCATGACCTTCCGCGACAAGCCGCGCCACCAGCTTTTCATTGAGCCCATGGGTCTCGGCACGCAGGAGCTGTATATTCAGGGTCTGTCATCCTCCCTGCCGGAGGACGTGCAGGTTGAAATGCTGCACACGATAGCGGGGCTCGAGCACGCAGAGATGACCCGCTGCGCCTACGCGATCGAGTACGACTGCGTCGATCCCACGGAGCTGTACCCCACGCTGGAGACGAAAAAGGTCTCCGGACTTTACGGTGCCGGGCAGTTTAACGGCTCATCCGGTTACGAGGAAGCCGCGGTACAGGGCTTTGTTGCCGGTGTAAACGCCGCTCTGAAGCTGCGCGGAGATGAGCCCATGATACTGCGCCGCTCGGACGGCTATATCGGGACGCTCATAGACGATCTCGTCACGAAGGGCACGAACGAGCCCTACCGCATGATGACCTCCCGCAGCGAATACAGGCTGCTGCACAGGCAGGATAACGCCGACGAGCGCCTTTGCGGCATCGGTCTGCGCATAGGTCTCGTATCGCGTGAGCGCTATGACGCGGTGCAGGAAAAATACGCCGAGGTCGCGCGTGAGATAAAAAGGCTCGAGGGGACGCACATAGCGCCGTCGGAAGCGCTGAACGCCTATCTTGCGGAAAACGGCACTGCGCCGGTGACAAGCGGCGCGTCCCTTGCCGATCTGATACGCCGTCCGCAGCTGAGCTACGAGGGGCTGGCGCCATTTGACCCGGAGCGTCCTTCGCTTGCGCGTCCGGTGCAGTACGAGGCAGAGATAAACCTCAAATACGCAGGCTACATAAAGCGCCAGCTCAAGCAGGTCGAGGACTTTGCCGGTATGGAGAGGAAGCGCCTGCCGGACGATATAGACTACGACGAGGTAACGGGGCTGCGTCTTGAGGCGCGCGAAAAGCTCAGGAGGATAAGGCCGCGCTCATTCGGTCAGGCAAGCCGCATCTCCGGCGTATCCCCTGCGGATATCTCGGTGCTGATGGTCTGGATGGAGGGCAGACGATGAAAAAGGTCGTACTCGGATTTTCCGGCGGCGTTGACTCGGCCGTCTGCGCACGTCTGTTAAAGGACGCAGGCTTCGAGGTGCACGGGCTTTACATGGACAACACCGACGAACGCTCCCTTGCCGACGCCGTGAACACCGCAAAGTTCATAGGCATCCCGCTCGAGGTGCGTGACGTGCACCGGGAGCTTGACGAGCGCGTGTGCTCGCGCTTTGCCGAAAGCTATCTCAGGGGCGAAACGCCGAACCCCTGCATCATATGCAACCCCACGCTCAAGTTCAAGACCCTGCTCGCCTTTGCCGACGAGATCGGCGCGGACAGCATCGCCACCGGTCACTATGCGCGGGCGGAAAGCGGTGTTTTGTACAAGGGCATGCCGTCAAACGACCAGAGCTACATGCTCTGCCGCATACGGCGCGAGCAGCTCGACAGGCTCACGCTGCCGCTCGGCGGCTTTGAGAAAACGCAGGTGCGCCGCCTTGCCGAGAGCTTCGGACTGCCGGTGGCACACAAGCCGGACAGCATGGAGATATGCTTTATCCCGGATAAAGACTATATATCCTGGCTTGCGGCAAGAGCAGAGCTCCCCCCTGCCGGAGACTTTGTTTTCCATGGCGAGGTCATAGGACGCCACGAGGGCATACACCGATACACCGTCGGCCAGCGCCGCCCGGGGCTGTATAACGGCCGCAAGCTGTACATCTCCGCGATAAACGCCGGCAAAAACGAGATAGAGCTTGCTCTGTGGGAGGAGCTTTTCAAGACCGAGGTGAGCGCACGCGACTTCAACTGGCTGTGCGACGTGCCGTCGGAGCCGGTGCGCGCCGCGGTGCGCGTGCGGCACACGAAGTGGGAAAACCCGCCCTGCACCGCCTATATCGAGGGCGATACGGTGCGCATAGTCTGCGACGAGCCCGTGCGTGCCCCTGCGCGCGGACAGTCGGCCGTATTATACGACGGTGAGCGCGTCCTCGGCGGCGGCTTCATCGTTTGACAATCAGGATTGTGAAAACAGCCGCAAAAACCGTCAATTTGTCAATTGACGGTTTTATTTATTTGTGCGACAATATCGTTTAATATTTGATGATAAGGAGAAGCAATATGGCGATTTATTTTAACGAACCCTCGAGAACTTTCAGCGAATATCTTCTCATCCCCGGCTACACGAGCGAGGACTGCATCCCCGATAAGGTCACTCTCAGAACACCTCTTGTGAAGTTCAAAAAGGGCGAGGAGCCCGCGCTGAGTCTCAACGTGCCGTTTGCGTCGGCCATCATGCAGTCTGTCTCCAACGACACGATGGCGATAGCTCTGGCCAAGGAGGGCGGCATATCGTTCATATACGGCTCTCAGTCGATAGAGGACGAGGCGGCGATGGTCGCGCGCGTAAAGAGCTACAAGGCCGGCTTCGTTCCCAGCGCATCGAACCTCGCTCCGGACGCGACGCTCAAGGACGTGCTCGAGCTCAAGGAGCTCAAGGGCTATTCCACCATGGCCGTCACCTCCGACGGCTCGGCAACCGGCAGACTGCTCGGCATCGTTTCCAGCCGCGACTACCGCGTATCGCGCATGGAGCTGAGCACCCCCGTTTCCGATTTCATGACGCCGCTTGAAAAGCTCGTCACCGCCCCCGAGGGCACCTCGCTCAAGGAAGCAAACGATATAATCTGGGATCACAAGCTCAATTCCCTGCCCATAATCGATGCAGACGGCAGGCTTCTTTACTTCGTTTTCCGCAAGGACTACGCAGAGCACAAAAATAACCCCAACGAGATCCTCGACGAGCATAAGCGCTATGTCGTCGGCGCGGGCATAAACAGCCGCGACTACGCCGAGCGTGTTCCGGCGCTCATAGACGCCGGCGCGGATGTTCTGTGCATCGATTCCTCCGAGGGCTTCTCCTGCTGGCAGAAAAAGACCATCGACTTCATCCGTGAAAGATACGGTGACAGCGTCAAGGTCGGCGCGGGCAACGTCGTTGACGCGGACGGCTTCCGCTTCCTCGCCGAGGCGGGTGCGGACTTCGTAAAGGTCGGCATCGGCGGCGGCTCGATCTGCATAACGCGCGAGACCAAGGGCATCGGCCGCGGTCAGGCAACGGCGCTCATCGAGGTCGCGGCGGCGCGCGACGAGTATTTTGAAAAAACCGGCGTATACGTCCCCATCTGCTCGGACGGCGGCCTTGTTCACGACTACCACATGACGCTTGCTCTTGCAATGGGCGCGGATTTCCTCATGATGGGCAGATATTTCGCCCGCTTCGACGAAAGTCCCACGGCAAAGCTCATCGTAAACGGCAGCTACGTCAAGGAGTACTGGGGCGAGGGCTCAAACCGTGCGCGCAACTGGCAGCGCTACGACCTCGGCGGTCAGAGCAAGCTCAGCTTCGAGGAGGGCGTTGACTCCTACGTCACCTACGCAGGTCCGCTGCACGATAACCTCGAAAAGAGCGTTTACAAGATAAAGTCCACAATGTGCAACTGCGGCGTGACCAATCTTTCCGACTTAAAGCGCGATGCAAAGCTTACGCTCGTGTCCTCGGTCAGCATCGTCGAGGGCGGCAGCCACGACGTTATCCTCAAGAATAATTAAGCGTAAAAATCCCACTGCAGCCGCAGTGGGATTTTTGATCATTTCTCCATATTCTGAAGCCTTGTGTTCATTTCGCACAGGGCTTTTCTTATCGCAGCAAGCTCCTCGGCCACGGGGTCGGAGATGCTGACCTGATCGACCTCGCTTGCATAATCGACCTTGACGCCCTGGCGCTTTACGACGCGAGCGGGTATGCCGACGGCCGTGCTGTCGGGCGGTATCTCGCTCAGGACGACGGAGTTTGCCGCGATGCGGCTGTTATCTCCGACCTTGAAGGGGCCGAGCACCTTTGCGCCGGTTCCGATGAGGACGTTGTTTCCGATCGTCGGGTGGCGCTTGCCGCTGTCCTTGCCTGTGCCGCCGAGGGTAACGCCGTGGTAGATAAGGCAGTCGTCGCCGATCTCGGCGGTCTCGCCGATGACGATGCCCATGCCGTGGTCGATGACGAGGCGGCGGCCGATCTTTGCGCCGGGATGGATCTCGATGCCGGTGCGGTGGCGGCTGAGCTGCGATATCATGCGTGCAAGAAACATCAGGTTGTGCTCATAGCACCAGTGGGCGCGGCGGTGGTAGCTCACGGCCTTCACACCCGGGTACAGAAGCAGCACCTCGAAGGGATTTTTTGCCGCAGGGTCGCGCTGAAGATACGCGTTTACGGTCTCAAGCAGTTCATCAAACATCACTTGTGCTCTCCTTGAACATGGGACTTGACAGATATCTCTCGCCGGTGTCCGGCAGGAGCGCAACGATGCATTTACCTGCGTTTTCCGGGCGCTTGGCAAGCTCGACCGCGGCGTGCAGCGCAGCGCCGGAGCTTATTCCCGCAAGAATGCCCTCGCGCGCGGCGAGCGCCCTTCCGGCTGCATATGCCTCCTCGTCGGAGACCGTGATCACTTCGTCGTAGACGCTTCGGTCGAGCGCCTTGGGGATGAAGTTTGCACCAATCCCCTGAAGTCCGTGCGGGCCTGCGTGACCCTCGGACAGCAGCGGCGAGGTCCTGGGCTCTACGGCGACTATCCTGACGCTGCCCTTGCGGCTTTTGAGGTACTGCCCCACGCCGCTTATCGTACCGCCCGTACCGACGCCCGCGACAAAGATATCGACCTTGCCGTCGGTATCCTCCCATATCTCAGGGCCGGTGGTGACTCTGTGCGCAGCGGGATTTGCCGGATTTTCAAACTGTCCGAGGATCAGCGCTCCGGGGATGGATGCCTTGAGCTCCTCTGCCTTCTCAACGGCGCCGGCCATGCCCTTTTTGCCCTCGGTGAGTACAAGCTCTGCTCCGTAGGCCGTCATGAGCAGTCTGCGCTCAACGCTCATGCTGTCGGGCATTACAATAATGACGCGGTAACCGCGCGACGCGCCTATCGATGCAAGGCCGATGCCGGTATTGCCGCTGGTGGGCTCGATTATCGTGCCGCCGGAGGCAAGCAGGCCCTTCGCCTCTGCGTCGTCGAGCATCGCCTTTGCGACGCGGTCCTTGGCTGAGCCTGCGGGATTGAACATCTCAAGCTTGGCAAGAACTCTTGCGCAGAGCCTGTTTTCGTCCTCGATATTCCTCAGCTCCATGAGCGGCGTGCGCCCCGTGAGCTCCGATACTGACTTGTAAATTTTCATTTTGCTTCCCTCTGATCTGAAATTTGGCATAAAAAATGACGATGCTTTATAGCATCGCCGCTGCAAATATGGCTTTTACACCGTATCAAGGCATACGACGACGCTGACATCGACAAGCGCAGATGCCACAACAACAGCAATTTACGGTCTTTACATTTGCAATGTACACGGTCGCCGCTCCTTTCAATTCCTATTTCCCGTGTGGGGTTTATCGTATGTATAATACGCCATAGAGCGGCATTTGTCAACAGCACTTGCAAAAAATCTGTCAAGGGTGTATAAACTTCTTAACACAGTCTTAATACGGGCTATGCTATAATTAACCCATGACAGGTGATCGTATGAAAAAGCTAAATATTCAGAGCGGCGGCTGGCGGACAGTCCGAAACTGGGTCGTTCTCATTCTCGTGTTCGTGGTGGCATGGGTCGTGTGCTCATCGCTCGGCCGCGTCGGGACGACGGACACCTTCGTTCCGATGATATTCATCCTTGCCGTGCTTATCGTGTCCATCGTGACAGACGGATATTTTTACGGCATCCTCGCCTCGGTCGTGAGCGTTATCGGCGTTAACTACGCCTTTACGTTTCCGTATATGAAGCTCAATTTCTCCATCTACGGCTACCCGATAACGTTTCTGACGATGCTGACAGTCTCGATCGTCATATCGACGCTCACGACGCGCTCGAGAGAGCGTGAAAAGCTGCGGCACGAGGCTGCGCAGTCAAAGCTGCGCGCGGATCTGCTGCGTGCCATATCGCACGATCTGCGCACCCCGCTGACATCGATAATCGGTTCTATCGACACGGTCATAAACGAGGACGAGCACATCACTCACGATGAGCGCATAGTTCTCCTTGAGGACGCCAAGCAGGACGCCGAATGGCTCGTAAGAATGGTTGAAAACCTGCTGTCGATAACTCGCATGAGCGGCACGGAGCAGGCGAAGATAGAAAAAAGTCCCGAGCTCGTCGAGGAGATACTCGGCGAATGCATAGCCAATTTCAAAAAGCGCTATCCCGATGTAAATCTCAAGGTAAGCATTCCCGACGAGCCGCTCATGGTAGGCGTCGATGCGATGCTCATCCAGCAGGTCATAACGAACCTTCTGGACAACGCGGCAAAGCATGCCGAGGGCATGACAGAGCTGCGGCTTGATGTCATGCGCTGCGGCAGCAATGCTGTCTTCTCGGTATCCGATAACGGTGCGGGGCTCGACCCTGAGATAATCCCCGTCATTTTCCGCGGTCAGATAGACCCTGAGCACGGGAAAACATACGACAGCAACAGGTTTCGCGGCATAGGCCTTGCCGCATGCTATGCGATAGTTACGGCTCACGGAGGAACGATCAGCGCGGCAAACCGCCCCGAGGGCGGCGCCGTTTTCAGTTTTACATTACCAATGGAGGAAGATACGGAATGAACATTCGTGACAAGATACTCATTGTTGAAGACGAGCGCAGCATATCGAACTTTCTGCGCACCATACTCACCTCGAACGATTACGACGTTATCGTCGCCCGCTCCGGTGCCGAGGCCTATTCCATGATCACCTCGCACTGCCCCGACCTCATCGTCCTCGATCTCGGGCTTCCCGATATTGACGGACTTCAGATCATAAAGAGCGTGCGTGAGTGGACGCTTCTGCCCATCGTCGTCGTTTCGGCGCGCGCACACGAGCGCGACAAGGTCGAGGCGCTCGATCTCGGCGCGGACGACTATATAACAAAGCCTTTCGGCGCAGGCGAGCTTCTGGCGCGCATACGCACCGCCATACGCCATACGCGCACTGGCCTTGCAAACGAGACCATTGCGACGACCGGCAAGTTCAAGGCAGGCGAGCTGGAGATCGACTACGATAAGCATCAGGTGCTCGTAAACGGTCAGAATGTCGGCCTTACGCAGAACGAATACAAGATCGTTGCACTGCTCGGCAAGTGCGCCGGTAAGGTGCTTACCTACGACTATATAATCAAGGAGCTGTGGGGTCCCGGCACACGCGGCAACAACCAGTCGCTGCGCGTACATATGGCCAACATCCGCCGTAAGATCGAAAAGAGCCCCGCAGAGCCGCAGTACATTTTCACCGAGATCGGCGTGGGCTACAGGATGATCGAGGGCGACTGAATATTTACCCTGAGTTTACTAAATTGCATAATAATTGCGGTATAATATACTTATATCGCAATTTTTATATCAGGAAGGTGAAACAATGAAGCGCTTTTTCAAAGAGCATCTCTTTCCCATTATCATGATAATCATCGGCGCTGGCTGTGCCGCGTTTTCGATCGAGTGCTTTCTTATCCCGAACACCATACTCGACGGCGGCGTGACGGGCGTGAGCATGATGATAAACTATCTGTCCGACATCAGTCTGAGCATACTGGTCATCATCATAAACATCCCGTTTTTCTTCGTCGGCTACAAGGCGCTGGGCAAGCGCTTTCTTTTGCGCGCAGTCATAGCGATGGCCGCGTTTTCCGGCTTTCTTGAGCTGTGCAAGCTCATCCCCTCCGTCACGAGCTCCGAGCTTCTTGCCGTTGTATTCGGCGGAGTTCTGCTGGGCATCGGCGTCGGTACGGTGCTGCGTCACGGCGGCTGCCTCGACGGTACGGAGATCGCGGCGATGCTGCTGTCGAAAAACGTCAGCGCCTCGACCGGTCAGATCATTTTCATGATAAACATCTTCATCTACATAACCGCCGGTGTGCTCTTCGGCTGGGACAGGGCAATGCTCTCGCTGCTGACCTACTTCATAACCTTCAAGATCATTGACATCGTGCAGGAGGGCATGGAGCAGGCCAAGGCCGCAATGATAATAACAGACCACGCAGATGTGATTGCCGACAGCATTTATCAGCAGCTCGGCCGCACCTGCACGTTCATATCCGCCGAGGGTCTCGTCTCCGGCAGCACGAAAACCGTTCTGTACTGCGTGATCACCCGTGTTGAGGTAAACCAGCTCAAGCGCATAATAAGCGAGGCCGACGTGAGCGCCTTCGTCACCATATCGGAGGTGTCCGAGATCATAGGAAACCACATCAAAAACAGCGGCGCTATTGACGGAAAGGCGCAGAAACAGTAAAATAAGAGCAGTATTGTTTTCGGAGGACAAGTCAATGGATAAGCGCACAAGCAAGGAAAATTACTATCTCGACATAGCCGACGCCGTTTTGCAGCGCTCGACCTGTCTCAGACGCATGTACGGCGCGATAATCGTGCGCAACGACGAGATCATTTCCACCGGCTATAACGGCGCTCCGCGCGGCAGGATAAACTGCACCGACGCCGGCCGCTGCGCGAGGGTCGAGATGAAGATACCCTCCGGTGAGCGCTACGAGCTGTGCCGCAGCGTCCACGCCGAGGCAAATGCGATAATCTCCGCGTCCCGCCGCGATATGCTCGGCGCAACGCTGTATCTCGTCGGCCGCGACGCGCAGACGCATGAGCTGCTGACAAACGCAACGAGCTGCTCGATGTGCCGCCGCCAGGTCATAAACGCCGGCATCGCGCGCGTCATCATCCGCACCGGTGCGGACACCTTCAACATCGTCGATGTCGAAGACTGGGTCAGGAACGACGATTCTTTACCGGCGCTTTTTTAGAGGCGCATTGAGGTACCTCCAAAAGCCTTGCGGGGGATGGAAAGATGGGGTATAATGTAAGCAGAATCTGTTTCTTGGAGGAAGCACATGAGATACCCCTGCCTGGTGCTCGACCACGACGACACGGTCGTTGACAGCACCGCAACGGTTCACTATCCCTGCTTTGTCGAATACTGCGGCATATATCACCCCGAAGTTCACTACACGCTCGAGGAGTACATAAGATATAATTTTGAGCCCGGCATCGTAGCGCTGTTCGGCGACATGATAGGTATGAGCCGCGAGGAGATGGAGCGCGAGCAGTGCTATTGGAACGCCTACGTCAAGCGGCATGTTCCACGTGCCTACGGCGGTATGCGTGAGCTGCTGCTGCGGCACAGAGAGCAGGGCGGCGCGCTGTGCGTAGTGTCGCACTCGTACACGGAAAACATCCTGCGCGACTACCGTGAGAACGGCCTGCCCGAGCCGGACCTGGTGTTCGGCTGGGAAAGCCCCTCGCAGGAACGCAAGCCCAATCCCTACCCGCTCGAGCAGATAATGAAGCGCCTCGGCTTTGCGCCGGAGGAGCTGCTCGTGCTGGACGATCTGAAGCCCGGCTATGACATGGCGAAAAGCTGCGGCGTGAGCTTTGCCGCCGCCGGCTGGGGCTACGATATTCCTGAGATTGAAAGCTTCATGCGGGCAAACTGCGATGAGTATTTCAAAACGGTCGCCGAGCTGTCCGGTTTCCTGTTTGACGAGGAGAGATGAAAGCATGAGTAAAAAAATTTACCGTGTCGTGCTCACGGGAGGCCCCGCCTCCGGCAAGACGACACTGATAAGCCGAATCCTCAAGGAGTTCAAGCAGGACGACGGCTGGCGCGTTATCACCATCCCCGAGACTGCGACGGAGCTCATCTCGGGCTTCGGCATAAACCCCTTCGGCGTTTGCATGTCCATGCTCAAGTTCCAGGACTTTGTCATCGCCGACCAGATACACAAGGAAAAGCTCGCGCTCGCGGCGGCGGAGGTCGTTCCGGAGGATAAGGTGCTGATCGTGTATGACCGCGCTCTTCTGGACGACAAGGCGTATATCTCCGACGAGGAGTTTGCCGAAACGCTGATGCGCGTCGGCGGCAAGACCGAGAGCGAGGTGCTCGCGGGCTACGACGCGGTCATTTACCTCGTCACCTGCGCAAAGGGCGCGGAGTTTGCGTATAACCTCGGCAACACCGCCCGCAGCGAGTCGATAGAATACGCCCGCGAGATCGACGACCGCACCCTGCGCGCGTGGAGCTCCTACCCCGACCTGCGCATCATCGATAACTCCGTAGATTTCAAGGACAAGCTCGACCGTGCGATACGGGAGATATACCGCGCCATCGGCGAACCCGTACCGATGCGCAAAAAGCGCAAGTACCTCGTCTCCATGCCGGATATCGAGCTGCTGAAAACACGCTACCGCGCCGCAGGCATCGATATGGTGCAGACCTACCTTGCCGTGACCAATCCCAGCATCGAGCGCCGCATAAGGCGGCAGAAGGGCAGCGGTGAGGAGCTGTATTTCTACACCGAAAAGCACTCCCGCCCCGACGGCACAAGGTGGGTCACGGAAAAGCGCATCACCGAAAAGGAGTACGGCCGCTATATGCTCGAGGCCGACTCCGCACTGCAAAGCGTAAGCAAAACGAAGTACCGCTTCGTGTACGACAGCAGCCGTGTTGAGATAGACGTCTACCCCTTCTCGTCCGGGCGCGCCGTCATGTTCCTGTACTCGGAAAAGCCCGAGCACGGCACGCCGCCGGAGATCAGCATCATCAGTGAGGTCACCGGCCGGCCGGAGTATAAAAACAAACAGCTTGCAAAAACGCAGACGCTGTGAAAGCAAAAAAGCACCCGACGGTCATAGAACTGTCGGGTGCTTAAATTATCAACTTATCGGATCAAAGGCCGTTCTCGCCGAAGAACTCCATGAGGTCTTTGATCACGTCCTTGGCATCCTGGCTGCTGCCGCCCCAAACGAGGATCTTGCCGATCTTTTCAAAAATAAACTCTAACATTGTGTTTTGCTCCTTCCTGAAAGCGTTCCTTTTCTTCCTGTGGCCGATACATGTTTGGAAATAGTCATGTATTCTTGTATCGCGGCTCGGCCTCTTGCCGCCTCAATTATAAAAGACGGAAGTTTTTCGCCGATATTCCACAATTTTCGGTTATTTACACTTTGTTTATTTTTTAATGGCGCACGGGGGGGCACCTGCGAGCACGGTGATTGCCGGTGCCCGGTATCGAAGCAGCGGAGGAAATTACGGCGTTTCGCCCTTTTTTGAGACGCATTGAAACAGCCGCGTCTTGCTTGACCTTCATGCGGATTGCCCGCCGCGGCGAGCGGCAAGCAAGCCTGTTCCCTGCGGGGCGCAGCGTTAACTTGCCGCTAAACGGCGTCGGATTTATAGACAAAGACGACGGTGGAGGTCATTTTATCGCTGCGTTGGGTGAAGATATCGTAGCTGCTGCCGAAGTCGAGCCATGCCTGCATACGCTCGGTGAGCGCCTGCTGCTGTGCCTGGGTGAGCGTTTCAATGCTTACGCTGTTTTCGAGCTTCTGCGTGAAGGCGATTATCTTGTTTATGCTCTCGCCGCCGAGCATGCCGGTCATGCGCTCGAGCATTTCCTGACTTGCGTGCATGACGTTCACGAGGCTTTGCAGCTCGCTTATTATCGCCGGCAGATTATCCAGCGACTGCTGCACCTCCGGCGAGGACAGATCCTGATTGAGGCTCTCGAAGGTCGGTGCCATTTCCAGATAGTCGCGCGTGAACTGCGCGAGCGCGCCGATGTTGGTATTGAGCTTGCCGATGAGCTCAAGCAGCTCGGACAGGTGCGTAAACTGCGAAAGCGTTTGCAGGCGGCTGGTGTCGATACGCTGCATGTCCGCCAGAAGCTGCTCAAGCTTTGCAAGGTTGCCCTCGGTGACATATTTGTTCAGGACGTCGATGAGCGCCTTGTTTTCCTTGTAGAGCTTCGCTGCGCGCCCGACGGAGTTTATGAGCTGCTCTATCTGCTGCGCATCACCGTAGAGCATCTGCACCATATCGGCAAGGTCGAGCGAGCTGAACGCTCCCATAAGTCCCTGAATATCGCTGAGCATGGTCTTTACGCTCTCCGTTCCGACCTTGATATCGTCAGGGCCGAGCGAGGATATCGAGGAAAACGGCACGGCAATGAACATCATGTTGCCGAGGGCAAAGTCGCTGGTCTTGGCGGTGACGGTGTACTCGCTGCCGCCGAGCGAAGTTCCGAAGTTAAGACCGAGCTTGTCGATGCCGAGGCTGTCGTTCATTCCGGGCACTCCGGCAAAGAACACGAGCTGCCGTGAGCCGTCGCCGAGCACGACGCCGTTCGGGGCAGTGACCTCGCTGAAATTCTCGTCCGGCAGGATCATGCCGCAGATAAACAGCATGGGGCAGGATATCTCATATTCGCCGACGGCCTTTTTGAGCATGTTCTCGGCCTTTATGGTTATCGTAACGTCGCCGCTTTTTCCGGCAAGGGACGCACCCTTTACGGCCTTGCCGTCGAGTGTATAATCAACGGATATCTTCATGGGCGGCTCTTTGTCGCTGCTGCCGGAATAGTAAAGATCGGTCGAGTCCATGTCCCAGTAGAGCCTGTCGCTGTCGCGCACGGGCTCAAGGTAGGTCTTTACGTCTTTAATATCGTCAAGATCGCTCCTGTCCTCGACGCGCACCTGCGGCATATCCGTGTGAAGCCTGTCGGTGACGCTGAGCTTCTGCACCTCGCCGTCGGGGGATATGTTTATATAAACGGTCTCCTCCTTGCTCACGGCGTTGTCGGTGAGCTCGTACTCGGGGTGCTTTGTAGGCTCCGGGGTGCTCTCCGTCCCGCCGCTGTCCTTGTTTCCGCAGCCGGACAGCAGTGCAAGGAGCATGCTCAGGGCCAGCAGCAGGGCTATGTATCGTTTAGTTTTCATGTTTTAACCTCCAGCTCGGGGTCGTTTTTGCAATGAAGCCTTCGCACACGCACAATACGGGCGAGAGCAGAAAAATGATGACGATCTCGCTTATTATCGCGCCTCGCGCAAGCAGGGCGCACATGCCGCGCACGATGTAGATATCGCACACGAGGTACACTCCGAAGGTCGCGGCGAAGAACACGCCGGCGCTCTGGAATATCGACTGCTGCGCCGCGGCAACCGCTTTGAGCATTGCCTCGTCGCGCGGAAGTCTTTGCAGCTCCTCGCGGAAACGCGTTGTTAGCAGTATCGCATAATCGACCGTTGCGCCGAGCTGCACGCAGTTTATGACCGTCGGATCGACAAACGACGCCTCTTTCCCCATGATGACGCTTATCGAAAGGTTTATCCAGATGGCAAGCTCGATAGACAGGACCAGTATCACCGGCAGCGTTGGGGATTTGAAGCATATTGCGATGAGTATGAATATCGCCGCTATCGACAGCACGGAGGTCACGGCGAAGTCAACGTCGGTCGTGTCGATAAGCCCCTGCGTTATCGCGCCCTCGCCGGTTATATAGGCGTTCGGGTCGTAGGACTTGACGATGCCGTCCATCTCCTTGAGCTGCGCGGTCAGCTCGTCCGTCGCCGTGCCGTACTCGGAGTTTATCATCATAAGCTGCTTTCCGTCCTGCTTGCACAGGCTCATTATCTCGTCGGGTATGATATCGTCGGGTATCGCCGTGCCGACGACGGAGTTATACGCCAGAAGCGAGGACACGCCCTCCATGCTTTGGAGCTTTCTCTCCATCTCGACGAGCTTTTCGGCAGGCAGGCTGTCGTCTACTATGACAAACTGCGTACAGGCCATGCCGAAGTCGGTTTTGAGCTTGCTCAGTCCCTCCATTGAGGTCAGATACGAGGGCAGCGCCTTGTCCATGCTGTAGTACATCTCTATGTTCTTCTGAGTGAAATACGCCGGTGCGAGCAGCGCCAGAAACAGCAGCGCAAAGGCTTTTTTATGCTTCAGCGTGAACTTGTTCAGCAGCGTAAAATTCGGAACAAAGCTGCGGTGGCGGTATTTGATTATCTGCTTTTCAAACATCAGCACGACCGACGGCAGGATGAATATGACCGTCAGTATGCCGAAAACGACGCCCTTTGCCATGACAAAGCCGATGTCAAAGCCGAGTCCGAGCTTCATAAAGCACAGCGCCAGAAAGCCGAACACCGTCGTAAGCGAGCTTCCCATGAGCGCCGTCATGGAAACGGTGACAGCCTCGGCCATTGCCTCCTCGCGTGTGTCAAAGCGCCGCTTTTCCTCGGCATAGCGGTCGATGAGGAAAATGGAGTAGTCCATCGTAACGCCAAGCTGCAGCACCGCCGCAACGCACTGGGTGATAAACGATATCTGCCCGAGGAAGATATTCGTGCCCATGTTGTATATGACGGCAAGTCCGAGCGAAAACAGGATGATCAGCGGCTGGAACCACGACTCCATGAGAACGCTCATGACTATCAGTGCAAGCACGACCGCGACCGCTATATACAGCGGTGCCTGAGTTTCGGCGATCTCGCGCGTATCGTCAACGACGACCGACAGCCCGCTCAGGAACCGGTCCTTTCCGAGCAGCGTTTTTATCTGCGCAATGGCCTTTAGCTGACTGTCGGCAGAGCCGCCCGCGTCATAGCGCACGAGCATCATGGTCTGGCTGCCGTCGGTGCTGTAGAATATATTTTTCAGCGCATCAGGCAGGATGTCGGCGGGTATGCCGATATCGGCGATTGTATCGACCCATATGACCGATGCGACCCCGTCCACGGCAAGTATTTCATTTTTAAGCGCCAGTGTCTGCTTTGGCTGCATGTTTTCCGTTATGACGATGGATATCCCTGCGGTGTTGAAGGTTTTGTCAAGCACCTGCTCGCCCTGCACGGATTCAAGCTCATCGGGAAGATAGGAGAGTATATCGTAGTTGACCTTCGTTCCTATAAAACCCAAAAGCGCGGGGATCAGCAGCAAAAGCGCCGCAACGAGCACCGTTTTTGGGTGCTTTGCCTCCCATAGTGCGATCTTTCTCAAGCTGTTACCTCACACAAAGTATAATATCATAATTATGTTAATAATATCTCAAATTCCTGAATTTTTCAAGTGCCGAAGCCTTTCTTTTGCTCTTGCTTAATTTTCTTGTTGTTGGTATACTGGATGCATAACGGAGGTGCGGTCATGGCAGGAGATAAGTTCAAGGGACTTTTTGATTTTATAAACAACTTCGGCGATGCGACGGTGAACGTCACGGCGCATGAGCCGGCCAGCGGCAAAACCGAATGGATATTCGGCCGCAGCGAGGACTGCGATTTTGTCTACAGTGCTCCGAAGGCCTCGCGGCGGCACTTTGCCATCGAGCTGTGCGACGGGCACTATTATATACAGGATCTCGGCTCGACAAACGGAACGTATCTCAACGGCAAGCGCATCGACCGTAAGGAGCGCATCTTCTCCGGCGACGTGATAACGATGGGCGGAGTGGATATAGTGTTTTCAAAGGACATGCTGTTTTAAAAGCATATCAGCTTATTATAAAAAAGCTTCGGAATTATTCTTCCGAAGCTTTTTTGCCGCCGTCTATGAGATTCTTCTTGGCATAAACGAAGCCGAAGAGCACGGTGAGCGCGTCGAGTGCTACAAACGCCCAGAACAGCGGGTTCGTGAAGTCAAACTTATCGCCGATGACCGTGAAAATGAGCATGCTCGGCACGAGGGCGAGCATCGAGCCGCCCAGATACGCCCAATACGGTGTGCGCAGCAGTCCGAACAGAACGCCCTGCACCTCCATGGAAAGATGCAGCGTGTGCACAAAGAATACAAATGTGAAGCTGTAATCCTCCGCATTGGAAAAATAGCGCCGGAACTTCGGGTACTTTTCCATTATGCCGTCAAAGCTCAGGCCCTTTGAAAAGCGGCCTATGAGGTAGGACACCGAGATGCACAGCGCCGTTCCGAAGGCATTTATCGCAATGGCAAGCGGCAGCTCGAATATGAGCGCGCAGCCGATGAGTATGACGGCGTAGGGTATGCACGAGCAGCCCTTGAAGGCAAACAGCGCAAGGATGATCAGCAGCGCAAGCGGCCTGTTGTCGTTTACCGCAGCGATTATTTGATCTATGTGCAGAACATCCAGCCATATGAGTATCCCCGCCGTGAGCGCTGCAATGAGCATCAGCACTATCGGCAGATACATTCTGATCCTGTCCTTCATATTATCAGAAACTTATTATGCCGAGGTGCTCAAGCAGTATCTTCAGGCCTATGAGAATGAGCACGGCGCCGCCGGCAAGCTCCGCCTTCGACTTGTACTTTGAGCCGAATATGTTGCCGACGAATATTCCGACGCCGGACAGCACGAAGGTCGTGACGCCTATCAGGAGTGCAGCCGTCACGATATCTACGCCCAGGAACGCAAAGCTTATGCCGACGGCGAGCGCGTCGATGCTCGTTGCGACGGCAAGCGGCAGCATGGCCTTGAAGGAGAAGTCGTCGTTTTCGTTATCATCGTCCTCGCCGAGCGCCTCCCTTATCATATTGCCGCCGATGAGGGCAAGCAGTATGAAGGCTATCCAGTGGTCGATATTCGTGATAAAGCTTTCAAACCTATAGCCGAGCAGAAAGCCGAGCGTCGGCATGAGCGCCTGAAAGCCGCCGAAATACACTCCGACCGTGAGCACATGCTTTGCGCTGACCTTCTTCACCGAAAGCCCCTTGCAGATCGACACGGCAAAGGCATCCATGCTCAGCGCAACACCGATCAGGAATATGTCTATAAAATTCAATCATCTTCACCTTTAATCTTCACAAAATAGTATAAAAAATATTAGAACACATTTCTAATGGCCTTGTCAACACTTGACTTATAAAAACTTTGTGATAAAATTGCCTTATTCAAAAAGTCATTAAAAAATTTAAAGTATTCGAGGGATAATTATGAATAACGAAAAACGCCGCTTCGGCGACCGCAAGGACGCCAAGCTTATCCGCAAGCAGGACAGCATGCATCTTATCATGCCGATGGTATATCCCAACCGCTGCGACAACGAAGCTTTTATCTCCGAGCGCATAGACCTCACGAACATCGACAAATATCTTGAAAAGCGCAACGTCGAAAACCCCGAGTTCAAATTCACTCTCTTCCACCTGATCGTCGCCGCAATACTCAAGACCATCATCCTGCGTCCGAAGCTCAACCGCTTCATTGCCAACCAGAACAACTACCAGCGCAACACCTACAGCGCATCTTTTGTTATCAAAAAACATTTCAGCGACGACTCCGAGGAGGGCATGGCCTTTATATACGCAACCGAGGACTCCACGCTTGACTCGCTGCACGAGGAGCTCTACAGGCAGATATACCGTGAGAAGAACAGCAGCGGCGCGAGCAACGCAACGGCCGACACAATGGATCTGCTCAACAAGCTGCCGCGCTGGTTCGTCAAGTTCTTCATCTGGCTCATGCGCCAGCTCGACCGCCACGGCATTGTGCCGCAGTCGATCATCGCGGATGACCCCTACTACGCCTCGGTCATTCTCTCAAACCTCGGCTCAATCAAGCTCAGAAGCGGCTACCACCACCTCACCAACTGGGGCACTACCTCCCTTTTCGTCGTTGTCGGCGAGATGAAGGAGCGCATTTTCCGAAACGAAAACGGCCAGGAGGAATACCGCAACAGCGTTGACCTCGGCCTCACGATCGACGAGCGTATCGCCGACGGCTATTACTACTCCGGCAGCGTGAAGATACTCAAGTACATCCTTGAGCATCCCGAGTGCCTCGAGCGCCCGTTTTCGGAGCCTGTTGAACTTTAACGACAAAGGCTATGCACAATGATGCATAGCCTTTTCAGACTGTCAAAAAACCTATGCTGCTGCGTGAAGATGACCGCGCAGCGGGGGAGCTCGAGGGGGCAAGACCCGCCTCGAGTTAGATAAACCGCCGTCGAAATCCTTGAAATTTCAAGGATTTCGGTAAAAGCATTTTGAATACTTTCAAAATGCTCGGCGGAAAAGTGCAGTCAAAAAAGTCCCGCGAGGGACTTTTTTGATAAACGACAAAGGCTATGCATCATTGTGCATAGCCTTTTTTCATGTCGTAAATTATTATCGCAGCGGCGGAGATAAGCAGCACCGCGAGGATAAGTACAGCACAGCTGCGGAAGAATGCCTCGGGCATTATGAGGATAACGGGGTCGGCCGCGGGGTCAAAACCCCAGTTGTCCCTGCCGGGGAAAAACAGCGTGTGGAACACCGTAAACGCTCTGCCGAAATCCGCGGCGGCGGCAGCGCCGGTGAGAGCGAGTGCCGCGCTCATTCCGACAGCTCCCCGGAACGCTGCGCCGTGCTTCCCGCTGCGCGGGAGCTTCAGCAGCTTCAGCAGCACGATGACCGCCAGGCTCGCGGCAAAAAGCCGCAGGTCAAGGATAAACAGCGCACGGCAGTCGGCAAAGTGTGCGCTTCCCGCTTCGGAAAACGGCAGGACTCCCGCGGAAAACTCATCACTCAGACCGATGCAGTAATCGAGCACTTCGTCGTAGGCCTCGATTATCTCCTCGCGGCTCAGTCCGCTTGCCGTCTCCAGTCCGAGCGGCTGTATCTGCATATAGTAAAAAGGTCTTACGAGTATCGGCACGGCTATCGAGCCCGTAAGCAGAGCAAGCGCAACGGCAATGCTCATAACGAGGTTCAGCAGCTTATTCGAACTTTTCATATACATCACGCTCCCTTCCCGACAAAACCAGCATCACCTGAGAGGGCAGATAAAAGGTCCACATCCCGATATCGGCAGCACGATGCAGCCACTCGGGGATCCGATCCGGTATATTGTGCAGCCCGACGCAGATATCGCAGCACAGAAACACGCACAGTCCGGCAAAAAACAGCCTGTTTTCGCTTCCCGACGCCTGCATGACATTGCACAGGAAAAAAGCAAAATACGCCGCTGCCGGAAGCGCAAGGCGCACATTGACTCCGCCTATGCTCACAAACAGGGCAGCGCAGCCTGCGAACATGTAAACGCGCACCGGCCACGCGCTTTTATGCCCGTTTGCGCGGTAGATGCGTACAAAATACAGTATCTGCACGATGAAAAACAGCCCCATGCCGACGGCGTAGTGAGCGTCGAGCAGGAGCAGGAATATATCCGCCGTCATTGCGAGGCCGGCCGCCGCCGTGACGAGGCGCTCTCCGCCGTCTGCGCTCAGATACAGCGAGAAGGCAAAGCAAAGCGCGATACCGGCAAACTTCAGGGGCGCACTGCTGCCCGATGCGCAAATATCCATTGCGGTGAAGGCGAGGTACAGCGCAGCCTCAAGGCATATGAAAAGTCTTGTCATTCGCTTTTTCATGGCATTCTTATAAGAAAAAGCCCGGGGGTATAAGGCTCCCGAGCTTTGGCATTTTACAGTCCCAGATTTGTGAAGGCTTCCCACGAGCGGTGCATATAGGTCTCAAGGCCGATGGGCTCGCCTATATACTTCGGGTCGCGCCCGTCGCGCAGGAACTCCTCGACAAAGCACTTGCGGCCCGTCGTGTGAGCGACGGGGATACCGGTCATATCGCTCGTCTCGCGCAGAACGTCGTAGCCCCGGCGGATATCGTCGGCGCTTGCGAAGTTGAGAAGGTTTGAGTTGTTCACAAAGCCCGTTACCTCGAGCCGTGCAAAGCCCTCCATCTCCTCCTTGAGCTTTATGATCTTCCCGGGGCTCTCGGACATGGGGCGAAAAACGTTGACTATGTCGTAAACCTCAAGCTGTCCCTCAGCGAGAGCGGCAAAGTCGGTGCGATACCTGCCGAGCGACATTGCGCCCGCAGCGTCGCCGCCGACATCGAAAACGCACAGATCCCAGTCGCCGGCAAAAGCCGATGCCACCGCGGCCGACATGTTGCTCGGCGTTACGCCCTGGCCCGCGAAGGTCGGGGAAACGAGGTTTACGTTGTTTTCCTTCAGCAGATCGACCCTGTCGCTCATACGGAAGTAGTCGTTGACCTTGTCGAGGTCAACGACCAGCGTATTGAGTCCCTTCGCCGCGGAATTGACCGCGAGGTTTATCGCTATCTCCGTTTTGCCCGAGCCGTAGTTGCCGATAAGAACGATGAAATGCTTCATCACTTTGTTCCCTTGGCGTTTGCCTTAGCGATGAATTTTTCATTATTGATGATAAAGCGTTCGTGACGGCCCGCGCCGATCTGACCGCATTCGTCAAAGGCCCTGACCTCGAAAACAAGGCGGCGGCGGTCGATCTCGATAAGCTCGCTCTCTGCCCAGACCTTCATGCCCAGAGGTGTTGCCGCGTCGTGGCTTACCTCAAGCTTTGTGCCGACAGTGCCCTCGTCCTCGCCGAGATACGGCGCAACGGACAGCTGAGCCGCCTGCTCCATAAGGCCGATCATGCAGGGAGTTGCGAAAACGTCGAGTGAGCCGCTTCCGACGAATTTTGCGGTATTGCTGCCGTCAACGACCGTCTCGACCTTGCCTTTTATTCCGATTTCCATAAAATTTTTTTCTCCTTAAAAAAATAAATTTCCGATGTGGATAATTTATCACATAAAAATAGCGTTTTCAAGACCAAAAAAGAAAGCCCCCGGGGCACGAAGGCCCCGGGAGCCGGACTACGGGGGGACGCAGCCCTGAATATCGTTAATAATATATCACATTCATTTTGATATTGCAACAGTTTTTCCGCATGTGTATAAACTTTTTTACATTTTAGCCGGAAATACTCACATACGCACGGAAGCCTATCTGCTCTGTCTCGGATCGTCGGTAAGCCCCAGAATGTAATCGACCGATACTCCGTAAAAGCGCGACAGGCGTATGAGCATCTCGCTCGGTATATCGCGCTGCCCGAGCTCGTAGTTGCTGTACACCTGCTGCGAACAGTTAAGATATTCGGCAAGCTCGCGCTGCCTCAGATCCCTGTCCTCTCGCAGATCCCGAATTCGAGGGTACATGATACCACCTCCGTCGGGATAAGCATATTATACCGCGTTTTGTTGTATTGACTTTTACCGCAAAATGCAGTAACATTAATTTACCCACAAAAAACCGCTTATATTCAACGCAGTCCGATATAAGCGCAAAAAACTCCCGTTCACCGAACGGGAGTTTTTTAATATGAAGTGATTACTTCTTCAGGTTCTCCTTGATGACCTCGCCGAGGATGGTCATGCCCTTTACGATCTTCTCTTCGGGCATGCAGGAGTAATTCAGGCGGATGCAGTTATTGTGGCCTGCATCGGGGAAGAAGCCGTCGCCGGGAACGTAAGCAACGTTGCGCTCGAGGCACTGCTTTGCCATCTCATTGGTGTTGATGTACTCGGGGAGCTCGACCCATGTGAACAGACCGCCGTTGGGGTGAGTGAACTTCGCCTCGGGCGGGAACTCCTTCTCCATGGTCTCCATCATGACGTCGCGGCGCTTGCGGTAGCACTCCTTGATGGCTGCAACGTGTGCGTCGAGGTCGTACATGTCGATGAACTTGGAGACAACGAGCTGAGCCTCGGTGGAGGACTGCAGGGAAGCTGCCTGAGCAAGGAAGTTGTACTTCTGGAGGATCTCGCCGTCTGCGCAGACCCAGCCGAGACGGTAGCCGGGAGCGAGGATCTTCGAGAAGGTGCCAAGGAATACGACAAGGCCCTTGGTGTCCATGCTCTTGAGTGCGGGCAGGTACTCGCCTTCAAAGCGGAGCTCACCGTAGGGGTTATCCTCGATAACGGGGACTTCGTACTTGTTTACGATCTCCATGAACTGCTTGCGGCGCTCCAGGGGCCAGGTACGGCCGGAGGGGTTCTGGAAGTCGGGGATGACGTAGATCATCTTGACGTTCTCGGTGGTTGCGAGGACCTTCTCGAGCTCTTCCATGATCATACCGTCGCCGTCGGTGGGGATAGCAACGAAGTTGGGCTCACAGGCCTTGAATGCATTGAGTGCACCGAGGTAGGACGGACTCTCAATGATGATGACGTCGCCCTTATCGCAGAAAACGCGGGCCGAGTAATCCAGACCCTGCTGAGAGCCGGAGGTAACGAGGATGTTGTCCGCGCTGGTCTTGATGTTGAGCTTTGCCTCCATACGGTCGGCGATCTGCTGACGGAAGTGCTCGAAGCCGTTGGTGCTGGAGTACTGGAGAGCAACTCTGCCCTGCTCTTCCATGACGGCGTCGGTGGCAGCCTTTATCTTGTCAACGGGGAAAAGCTCGGGAGCGGGCATACCGCCGGCGAAGGAGAGAACCTCGGGCTTGTTGGCCAGAGCGAGGAGCTCACGGATTGCCGAACCCTTGAGAAGGTTCATTCTGCTTGAAAATTTGATCATTTGCTTTATTCCTCCTGTTTATTATAAGGCATTTTACATTGCTATTTAATCATAAATCAAGTCGTTTGTAAACACAATATTGGCATTTCCATCGTTAATTTTGTGATAATTGCACAGATTCAGGTTCTGTTATACCTGTTTTGCGTTCAGGCGTATATGCTATTGCACAAATATTCATGCAAAACATTCCTATATGGAATACATGACGTAAAGTTTTCGTTTAGTTTATATTTTGACATTGTATTGATAAAAACGACGGCAGATGATATAGTTACGAACTGTAGACAACTACATATATTTATTTTAATTTTATTTTTGCTGCGGCAGCCAGCCGCGGGAAAGGACGGAAAAATGAAAAACAGCGAAAAGACTATGGACAAGATCGTTGCCCTGTGCAAAAACCGCGGCTATGTGTATCCCGGAAGCGAGATATACGGCGGCCTTGCAAACTCCTGGGACTACGGTCCTCTGGGCGTTGAATTCAAAAACAACGTCAAGAAGGCGTGGCTGAAGAAGTTTGTTCAGGAAAGCCCCTACAATGTCGGCCTCGACGCCGCGATAATCATGAATCCGCAGACATGGATCACCACCGGCCACGTTTCCAGCTTCTCTGACCCCCTGCTCGACTGCCGCTCCTGCAAAGCGCGCCACCGTGCCGACAAGCTCATCGGCGAAGAGCATCATGAGGTCAACGTCGATGCGATGACCTTCGACGAAATGGACGAGTTCATAGCCTCGCACGAGGATATAGTCTGCCCCGTATGCGGCAAGCACGATTTCACGCCCATCCGCAAGTTCAACCTCATGTTCAAGACAGCCATCGGCGTGACCGAGGACTCGAGCTCCACCTGCTATCTGCGTCCCGAGACCGCCCAGGGCATTTTCGTCAACTTCGCAAACATCCAGCGCACCACGCGCAAAAAGCTGCCCTTCGGCGTCTGCCAGGTCGGCAAGGCCTTCCGCAACGAGATCACTCCGGGCAACTTCATCTTCCGCATCCGCGAGTTCGAGCAGATGGAGTGCGAGTTCTTCTGCAAGCCCGGCACGGACCTCGAGTGGTTCGCTTACTGGAAAGACTTCTGCAAAAACTGGCTGCTGTCGCTGGGCATAAGCGAGGAGAACCTGCGCCTGCGCGATCACGAGCCGGCAGAGCTGGCCTTCTACTCACGCGCGACCACCGATATCGAATACGCCTTCCCGTTCACCGACTGGGGCGAGCTGTGGGGCATCGCCGACCGCACCGATTACGACCTCGGCCGTCATCAGGAGGCCTCCGGCAAGGATCTGACCTATTACGATCAGGACACCAACGAGCACTACATCCCCTATGTCATCGAGCCGTCCCTCGGCTGCGACCGCGTTGCGCTCGCCTTCCTGTGCGAGGCATACGACGAGGAGGTCGTCGGCCAGGACAAAAAGGGCAACGACGATATACGCACCGTTCTGCATCTGCATCCGGCGCTTGCACCCTATAAGTGCGCGATCCTGCCGCTGAGCAAGAAGGAGATACTCACGGGTCCCGCAATGGAGCTTTACGCTGAGCTGAGCAAGGAATTCATGGTCGATTACGACGAGACCGGCTCCATCGGCAAGCGTTACCGCCGCGAGGATGAGATCGGCACGCCCTTCTGCATCACCTTCGACTTCAACACCGTCGGCACCGAGACCGACGAGGCCGACCACTGCGTCACCGTCCGCGAGCGCGACAGCATGCAGCAGGTGCGCATCCCCATCAGCGAGGTCAAAGACTATATCGCTGAGAGAATAAAGTTCTGAGGCTGCGGCCATGACCGGCACAAAACAGCGCCATTTTCTGTTCGGCACGGACATTTCCGTCTGTGCCGGACCGCGCCGGCGCTTTTGCTTTTATCTGTGGAATTACGGGATGCTCGCCGTCTCGGCGGCGGGGATATGCTGCCTGACGCTGTTTCTCGGCATCGGCATGGGCAGCTACGAGATGCTGCTCGACTATTTCCGGCATGCGCTGATATTTTTTCTGAACTTCCTGCCGATATGCCTGTTTCAGCTTCTGCTTTATTGCCTTATAAACAGGGCATGGATCTCGTTTCTGGGCACGTCCGCCGTTTTCGTAACGGCCTCCGTGGGAAACTACTTCAAGCTCAAATTCCGCGACGATCCGTTCATGTTTTCCGACATTACGGCAATACACACGGCGCTGGGCGTATCGTCCAACTACAGCATCACGCTCACCAAGCGTATAGCCTTCTGCCTTGCCTGCGTCGTTGCCGGGACGCTGCTGCTGTACTTTTTCGTGCGCGGCCGCTCGGCCGGCAGGCTGCGCGCCGCCATCGCCGCCGTAATCGTACTGAGCGTATGGCCGCTGTGGAAGTTCGTCTACTCCGATGCCGACATTTACAACAGCAAAACGGCAAACTTCGATCACGCGAGCCGCTGGGAGGCAACCGACGTTTATATATCCAAGGGCTTTGTTTATCCCTTTATCTACAGCATCGGCACCTCGATCGACACGCCTCCCGACGGCTACGACGAGGAGACGGCGGAAGCCGCGCTTGCAGCTTACTCCGACTCGGATATTCCGGAGGACAAAAAGGTCAACATTCTCGCCGTTCAGCTTGAAGCCTTCTGCGACCTCTCGGCGGCGGGGCTCGAGGGCGCGGAGGATGTATACGCCGGCTATCACGAGCTGGAGGCCGAAAGCTATACGGGAAATCTGCTCGTCAATGTCTTTGCCGGCGGCACCGTTGACACCGAGCGCTGCTTTCTCACGGGCTTCACGGAGCTCAAGGATTACCGCAGCAGTGTAAACTCCTACGTCTGGTATCTGCGCGAGCAGGGCTACACGACAAACGGCAGTCACCCCTGTCTGCGCTCGTTCTACAACAGATATAACATTAACGGCTATCTCGGCTTTGAGGATTATCTGTTCACCGAGGGCTATTACGAAAAATACGGCTACCCCGTGACATACGACGACGACTTTTTCCCCGAGATGCTGGAGCTTTTCAGGCAGGATATCGCGTCCGGCGAAAATGTTTTCTCCTTTAACGTCAGCTATCAGGGACATGGGCCGTACAGCACCGATGAGCTCATCTGGGGCGAGGAGGTCTGGAGCGGCGACGTTTCCGAGTACAGCTACTACGCCGTCAACAACTACCTCGGCTCGGTGAAAAACACGGCGGAGAACCTCTGTGCACTCAAGGAAGAGCTCGAGGCGATGGACGAGCCGGTCGTGCTGCTGGTATACGGCGATCATAAGCCCTGGCTCGGCGATGACAGCGTGTGCTACTCCGAGCTTGGCATAAGCCTCGACTGCTCGACGACCGAGGGCTTCAGGAACTACTACACAACGCGCTATCTTATCTGGGCAAACGACGCGGCAAAGGAGCTGTGCGGCAGCAGCTTTACCGGTCAGGGGCCGGACATAAGCCCCTGCTATCTCATGAACGAGCTGTTTTCGCTTCTCGGCTGGGAGGGCACGGCATACATGAAGCTCATGAACGATGCAAAGCTCGAGCTTCCCGTTATAAACACCTCCGGCTACTATCTCACGGACGGCGAGGTCACCGACAGCCTGAGCGGCAGCCGCCTCGAAACGGCGCAGCTGGTCGAGCAGGTGCAGTATTACATGAGACGAAATTTTTTATATTCGGAGGAGGCTGCGTCATGACAGCAGGAGAAAGCTTTGTTAAAGCCATAAAGCCCATCGGCTGCGTGCTGTTTCTTATGCTTTTTGCGGCGTTCATGGTGTTCTGCTTCACGGGCGAAGCACCCCTCGGCGATAAATACAGCTGCCCGCACACGACCAAGTATTACTCCGAGCATCTCGACGAATTTGAAAAGGAGCTGGAAGATAATCTTCTCCCGCTCGTGGACGGTGTCGAAGACTGCCGCATAAACGGCGATAAGGTCACGATCGTCATCGCTCCCGACAGCTTTGAGGCATCGTCGAAAATAATTACCCACTATTACGGCAACACTTTATTTGACATACAAAAATCAGAGAAATGAGTGATAAAAATGAAAGACGGATTTATTAAAGTTGCAGCCGCATCTCCGATGATCAAGGTCGCCGACACGGAATACAACGCCGGTCAGGTCATCGAGTGCATGAAAAAAGCCGCCGAAAAAGGCGTAAAGCTGCTCGTTTTCCCCGAGCTCACGCTCACGGGCTGCTCCTGCTATGACCTTTTCGGTCACAGAGTCATACTCCGCGGTGCCGAGGCCGCACTTGAGAAGGTCATTGAGGCCAGCGCCGGAAGCGACATGCTCGTTATCGTCGGTCTGCCCTACGCCCCGAGGGGCGGCGCGCTGTACAGCGTTGCGGCGGTCGTCTCCGACGGTGAGCTTCTGGGTCTTGTTCCCCGCTCCGAGACCGACGGCACCATATTCGCCGCAGCCGACGAAGAGGGCGGCGAGGAGACCGTATGCGGAAAGTTCGACACCTTCTTCGACACCGAGCTTCTGTTCACAAGCGACGTGCTGCCCGGCCTTTCCGTTGCGGTCGAGCTCGGCGCTGACGCAGAAGCCATAGACTCTCCGGCTGCTCGCCACGCTCTTGCAGGCGCCACGGTCATAGCTTCCATGGCCTCCTTCCCAGCCACCGTCAGCTCCACCGATGAGGCCGCAGCCTCGATAAAGTACCGCTCCAAGCACCTGAGCTGCGGCATCGTTCTCGCAGCTCCCGGCAAGGGTGAGAGCACGACCGACAATGTCTACTCCGGCCTGTGCATGGTCGCCGAAAACGGCGAGCTGCTCGCTTCCGACGAGTGCGAGGACTGCTTCGTCGTCTCCGAGCTCGACGTTGAGTATCTTGAAAATCTCCGCCGTAAGAGCGGAAAATACGGCAGGAGCCAGTATAAGTACAGCCACTCCGAGCTCTACTGGGGCGAAGAGGTCTGCGAAACGGAGCTCACGCGCACTTACCGCAAGCTGCCGCATCTGCCCGAGTTTGAAAAGGACATGGGCAACTACTGCCGCAGAATGATCGACATTCAGGTGTCCGGACTTGTAAAGCGCATGACCTACGCCGGGCTCGACCACTGCGTCGTAGGCATCTCCGGCGGCGTTGACTCGACACTGACGGTCATGGTCTGCGCCGAGGCCGTAAAACGCATGGGTCTGCCCTCGACGAACGTCATCGCCTGCACCCTGCCCTGCTTCGGCACCTCCTCCCGAACCAAATCCAACGCCATCATCGTCGCCGAGCAGGTCGGCGCGGAGGTGCGCGTCATCGACATCGGTGAGAGCGTTTACAAGCACTTTGACGATATCGGCCACGCCCACGACGATTACTCCATCGCCTTTGAGAACGCGCAGGCGCGCGAGCGCACGCAGGTGCTTATGGATATCGCCAACAAGGTCAACGGCCTTGACGTCGGCACCGAGGACCTCAGTGAATTCGTTGACGGCTGGTGCACCTACAACGGCGACCATACGAGCATGTACGACGTGAACATGGGGCTGACAAAGACTCAGGTACGCGCAGGCGTCCGCTACATTGCCCAGCGCACCGAGGATAAGGTCCTCGCCGACGCGCTGTGGGATGTTCTCGACTGCCCCGTAACGCCGGAGCTGCTGCCGATCCACGACGATCAGATCGAGCAGAAGAGCGAGGAGAACGTCGGCTCATACAGCCTGCAGGACTTCTTCACTCACAAGATGATGATCTGCGGCTTCTCGCCGGCAAAGACCATGCGCCTTGCAAAGGCCGCCTACGGCGACGAGTTCTCCGACGAAGAGCTCACGAAGTGGCTGCGCAGCTACTGCAAGCGCTATTTCAGCCAGCAGTTCAAGCGCAGCTGCCTAATGGACGGTCCGAGCGTCGAGGCCTTCTCCGTCTCGCCGAGAGTCGGCTTCCTCATCCCCTCTGACGCCGAGAACAGCCTGTTCATGGCCTCCGTCGACACCGTCGCAAAGGACTAAAAAGGACTAAATCATATAAAAAAAAAAGAAAACCCGTCCGCTCGGACGGGTTTTCTTATAGGCTGGTATCTTATAACTTCGTGGAGAGAAAGTTATTTCATAAAATCGGGGGTCGGCAGCATGAACTCGAGCACGCCAAGCACCGGGAAAAGCAGAGCCAGGAAGCCGAACTGGGAGCTTCCGTTGGAGCCGTACATCTCGAAGCAGAAAATGCACAGTGCAGCAAAAGCGATGACGGTGAACACGATCTCACGAATGAAATTCTTTACTTCGTTACTCATTTTGAAAACTCCTTTTTATATTAATTTGATTTGGTTTTTGGTTTGTCAGAGATTTAACTTTCTCTTTCTGGTTTTATATTACTACGCCGCAGTCAATATGGCAAGCGAATAAAATTCATGTAATACATGACTTTTTGTAATGTTAGTTAATTAACTAACGCATTTTGAGGCGCATATGTTCTGCTCTTATACGTCTATGTAATGTTTCACGTCCTTGCGGCAGAAAGGCAAATACAAATTGAATATTGAACATCAAAAAGACAGTGCAGAGTAAGATCGGCACTGTCTTTAATATGTTACGGCTAACGCCGTGATTTATTACACCGCTTCCGTCTGAAGTGGTAAGCTAAAAGTGGACACAGAGGGGGTACATTTTGGTGCAGCCTCAATGCGCCTCCGAAAAAACGAAAACCGAGTGTCGGTTAAGACACTCGGTTTTCGGGAGATTGTTGGTGTTATCGGGATGGAGAGGCCCGATAACGAGAGAGAAAGAATGGATGAAATATGTCTAAAAGGCATTGCCTTTTTTCAAGCATCGTTATTTTATGGTCAAAGTATAATATATTTTTCTCTATTACGCAAGCGAATATTTTTCATGCTTTATATGATTTTTTGGAATATAACTTGATATTGCATTGAGGTGGCAAGCGGAATATAATATGATGTATTAGAATTCAATCCGATCAAGTCATTCTTTTTCGGAATTGGAGGTTTGAACATGGCAATTCATAAATATCAGGCATTCGTCAAGGTCGCGGAGATGAGCAGCATAACGAAGGCGGCAGAGGCGATGGGCTATACCCAGTCGGCGGTCAGCCGCATGGTGGCAGACCTTGAGGACGAATGGAACCTCAATCTGCTGCGCCGCAGCCGCGGCGGTCTGGCGCTGACCTCGGACGGGCTCATGATGCTGCCGTATATAAAGGACCTGTGCCGCCGCTACGAGGCTCTGCAGGAACAGGCAAACTCCCTCAAAGGTCTGGAGACCGGCTTTATCCGCATCGGCTCGTGCTCGAGCTTTTCGACGCAGTGCCTGCCGTCGATACTGAAAAATTTCGAAAAGCGCTATCCTCGTATAGTGTTCCAGCTTCAGAACATGGAGTACAGCGAGACCGAGGAGGCGCTGTGCGCCGGTGAGATCGACTGCGGCTTCATAAGCGCACCGTATTCGCCGGAGCTCGACGTTACGGTCCTGATGCGCGACAGGATGCTCGCCGTTCTTCCGGCGGATCACCCGCTGGCCGATGCTCCGTGCTATCCTTTGCAGCGGCTGAGCGAGGAACGCATCATAAAGCTCACAGACGAGGCCAACAACGAGGTGTCCAAGGTCTTTGCCCAGCTCAACGCGCTGCTGGACACGCCCGTGAGCGCCTACTGCGACGTCAACGACGACTATTCTATCATGGCGATGGTCGAAAGCGGACTCGGCGTTTCGGTGCTCTCGGAGCTCGTTACCGGAAGGATGCCCTTCGATATCCGGCTCAAGGAGCTTGATCCACCGCAGTACCGCGACGTTGCTATCGCCGTCAAGAAGGGCCGCCGCCCGTCTCCGGCTACGGAAAGGTTCATTCAGATAGTGCTTGAGTATTTCGGCCTGCATTGATTTTTCCGTTATGCACCGCGAAAAGTACGGCAGCACAGCGAACTGCCGGACTGCCTGCACATTTTTTTCCGGGTGTGCAGATTTATCCGTGAGCATGCTTGACAGAAGCCGGTAAACGGTGCTACGCTCAAAGAAAAAAGGGCCGGGGAGCGCACAATGAAGATAATAAAGAAGTGGATAGGCCGCCAGCCGGAGTCGGCGGGCGAGATCAGACTTTTGGAGGTCAGTCAGGCAGAGATGTTCGAGCAGATGTATCCGCTGCTCGGCCAGCTTGCCCTGCATGCAACGAGCGGCCACGACGTGGACTACCGCCTGTATTTTATCTGCGAGGACGGACGCCGCATACTGCCGGTCGATAAGCCCAGCGTCATGAGCGGCGCGTTCAACGCCGGAGTAAATCCCCTTGCCGACTGCGAGACCGTCACGGCGGAAAACATTGCCGAGCTCGTTGATACGGCACGGCTGCTGCCGGCCGTCGAAGCAAGTGAGTACCTGTTCGGTTAAAAAATGCAATATACAAAATTCGCCCCGCGGCCTAAGCCGCGGGGCGTTGTCCTGCTTTCATTCGTTTCGGAGGTTCACGAGCGCGAGCGCGAACCAGAACAGGGGAGCGGCGATGCAGCTGGATATTCCGAAGATCGCCTGTATCGCATAAAACAGCGCGGCGGCTCCGCCGACGGCGCAGGGAACGCTGTGCGGGGTCTTTATCCATTTGCCCACGCTGACGGCAAGCAGAGCGAGATAGGCCAGCAGGGCAAACAGCCCCTGGTTCACCCATATGTTCAGATACTCGCTGTGAGCGGTGTCTATGCCCACGCTGATGGTCTGCCCGATGGTCTCGTTATAGCGCGAAAAGCCCTCGAGCCCGCGGAAAGCCAGCGTGTCAGGGCCTCCGCCGAAGAAAGGCTTTTCGAGGATGCACTGCCAGACCTGCTTCCAGATGAATATCCGGCTTGAGCCTGCCTTGTCGGAAACGCTGCCGTGAAGCAGCGCGTGCGCCTCGTTCAATGTTGTGCTGCCGAGGTCGGGCACAAAGTACACAAGCGCAAGGCCGCATATCATCGCCGCGGCGACGATGCACAGCAGGACGCGGCGCAGCTTTTTTTCGCCTATCTTCATGCCGCAGAGCTTAGTGCCGAGTAAGGCACCGGCAGCTGACATAAGAACGCCGACGCACAGCAGCGCAAGCCATACGGCGCTTTTGTTTATGCCGAGCGAGGCATCACCGATGACGATCAGCCGTCCGAGTGCGAAGGCCGCCGCCGCAGCACCGCAGCAAAACAGTGCTCGCCTGAGCTCCGCACCGCTGCATACGATGACCGGCAGCATGAGCGCAAGCCCCGCCGAAAGTGCTGCGACCGCAGCCGATACGTTGAGCTCGGCTATCGAAAACACGGTGAGCGCAAAGGGAATATAGCATAGCGCTCTGTACCGGCCGTTATATTTAATAAGTATGGCAGCAAACGCGCCTGCCGCGAGCGCAAGTATCGCCGCGCTGATGTCAGCATTCCCGGCGGTGCTCCAGAATTGCCCGGAATAGTAAACTCCCGCGTCGTAAAAATCATAGCCTTCGGGGAAAAGACCGAGCGGATTCAGGCCGTACAGCTGCAAAAGTCCTATCGCGCAGAATATGCACACGGAAGCTCCGAAGACGGCAGCCAGCCAGCCCTTCGGCAGCAGACGCCGGGCGAGGATCACGCCGGAAAGCGCGTAGAGCGCTATCGTGAACACACCGTCGCAGCGCTCGTTGCCCCAGAACGTGCCGTCAAAGCGCGACAGCAGCGCCGACACGGCTGTGAACAGAACATAGGCCGCGGCAAAGGCCTCAAATGCGTTTATCCGCATGGACGGAGCCCTGTTTTTCGCGTTAACAAGGCGCATTTCGAGCCGCAGCAGGTACTCCGATGCGACAAAGGCCGCAGCAAGCAGCGCGAAAAAGAGAAATTTGAAATCCTTGAACACGGTATAGCCCCGGGCGGGGAAGGCCAGAATGTATGCCGACAGCAGCACCGCGGCATACACCAGCGCCGGTATGCGCCAGATCTCGATTCGCTTTTGAGTTTTTTTTCCGTTCATCACATTTTACGCCGCTTTCACCGAGTATTTATACAATAATACCAAACAGTGAACGATATTGCAATAAAAAGCAAGCAAATCCATTGACTCCCTTGTGCATTTTCTACTTCAAGTTATGAACAAACCATAAACATTAACAGAATGTTAACGGCTCAAGGGCTTTTGAATATGGAAATTAACACAACGTGTTACTAAAATAACAACTATCAGGGCGCGACGGTATACGACGCCGTCTGCCAAAAACTACCCGTTTTAAGGAGGAAAACACTATGGTAACATTCTTACTCGGTCTTGTTATCCTTTTCGTCGGCGCTGCGCTTTACGGCAAGCTCTGTGAAAAGGTTTTCGGACCGGACGACCGTCAGACTCCGGCTTACACGAAAAACGACGGAGTTGACTACGTTCCCATGAAGGGCTGGAAAAACGCCCTCATCAACCTTCTGAACATCGCCGGTACCGGCCCCATTCTCGGACCTATACAGGGCATCCTGTTCGGACCGATCGCGTTCATCACCATTCCTATCGGCAACGTCATCGGCGGCGCAATGCACGACTATTTTTCGGGCATGATCTGCCTGCGCGACGGCGGCAGCCAGATGCCCGACATGGTCAAAAAGTACACCAATAAGGGCATTTTCACGATCTACAACATCTTCGTGTGCCTGCTCCTGCTGCTTGTCGGCGCCGTGTTTATCTACACCCCCGGCGACATTGCCGCAACTCAGGTATTTAACTTCTCCGGCGCAGCCGATGCGGTCTCGACATGGGTCATTTACGGCGCTATCTTCCTGTACTACCTGTGCGCGACCGTATTCCCCATCGACAAGATCATCGGCCGCATCTATCCCATCTTCGGCGCTATCCTGCTGTTCTCCGCGGTAGGCGTTTTCATCGGCCTGTTCGTCAAGGGTTATCCTCTCCTCAACGTTTGGGACAGCGTATGGAGCTACAACGGCGTATTCGACTACGGTAATTATTTCGCAAACGGCCACTTCCTGCCGATATTCTTCGTGACCGTCGCCTGCGGCATACTCTCCGGCTTCCACTCCACCCAGACCGCCATCATCTCCCGCACCATGAAGAGCGAGCGTCAGGGACGCAACACCTTCTACAACATGATGATCCTTGAGGGCTTCATCGCAATGGTATGGGCAGCAGGTGCAATGGGCGTATACAACCTCGGCCTTCAGGAGGCAAACGCTTCCCTCGCAACTCAGACTGTCGGTATCGTCTGCAAGAACATCCTCGGACCTGTCGGCGGCGTTATCGCTCTGCTGGGCGTTATCGTTCTGCCCATCACCTCGGGCGACACCGCGCTGCGCGCTCTGCGTCTGACCGTGGCCGACTCTCTGCACATCAAGCAGGACTCCAACCTCAAGCGCCTCGGCCTGTCGGCAATAATCTTCGCGCTGGTCGCCGGCATCCTTGTATGGGCAAAGTCCAATACCGCGGGCTTCATGATCCTGTGGCGCTACTTCGCATGGGCAAACCAGACTCTGGCACTGTTTGCATTCGTCTGCATCGCTGTGTGGATGTTTGAAAACGGCAAGAGCAAGTGGGTCTGGATGCCGCTTATCCCCGGCGCATTCTATGCCTTCATCACCATCACCTATATAATGAACGCCACGATCGGCTTCAACCTGCCCTGGACCGTCTCCTACGTCATCGGCATTGTCTGCGCGGCAGTGTACCTCGTCGGTATCATTATCTACGGCAAAAAGCGTGCCGAGAAGATAAAGCTCGCATAAATATTAAACAGTTTTTAAAGGCAGCCTTCGGGCTGCCTTTTTCGTATTGAACATACCGCCGCGGAGGTCTATAATATCGCCGAAGGAAGGCGAAAGAAATGTGGATAGTGTATGCCTTCGGCTCGGCATTTTTTGCGGGGCTGACCTCTATACTCGCAAAATGCGGAATAAGAAAGACCGATTCCGACGCAGCTACCGCGATACGCACGATCGTTGTTCTCATATTCTCGTGGCTTATGGTGATCATCGTGGGCTCTGCGCCGGCGATAGGTGCACTGAGTGCAAAAACGTGGGTATTTCTCGTCCTGTCGGGACTTGCGACCGGCGCGTCGTGGCTGTGCTATTTCAAGGCGCTGCAAATGGGCGATGTAAACAAGGTCGTGCCGATAGACAAGTCGAGCACCGTGCTGACGATCCTGCTTGCGTTCATCTTCCTCGGCGAGGAGATAAGCGCCGTGAAGCTTGCGGCGGTCGTTCTCATCGGCGGCGGTACGTTCATGATGATCGAGAAAAAGGACGTCACCGCCGACGCATCCTCCGGCGGCCGCAGCTGGCTTATATATGCGCTGCTCTCGACGCTGTTTGCAAGTCTCACGGCCATACTCGGCAAGGCAGGCATCGAGGGAGTTGAGTCGAACCTCGGTACGGCCATACGCACCTGCGTCGTTCTCGTGATGGCGTGGGTCGTCGTATTCGTCAAGGGCAAGGGACACACGCTGCGCGGCATACCCAAAAACGAGCTCGGCTTTATATGCCTGTCGGGACTTGCGACCGGCGGCTCGTGGCTGTGCTACTACAGGGCGCTGCACGACGGGCTTGCCAGCGTCGTCGTGCCCATCGATAAGCTCAGCATCCTTGTATCTGTCGCATTTTCATATATTGTTTTTCATGAGCGCCTTACCCGCCGTGCCGCCCTCGGCCTCTGCCTCATAGTCCTCGGCACACTGCTCATGATTTTTTAGAGTTTTTAGAGGCGCATTAACGCCCTGCCTATACGGAGGCAGCGGTGGCCCGGTATCGGGACAACGGAGAAAATAAAAACGTTTCGCACTTTTTTTGAGGCGATTTGAAACCGTTGCTATACGGTTTTTGCGGTGTCCCGACCGGAAGCTGAGGCAACGACCGTGACATGCGGAACGGGCAAGATAATTTCCCAACAAACACTGCGCCGTACTCGCGTGAGGCGAAACGCCGTAGTTTATGCCGCCGTCCCGATACCGGGTTCACGCAATAAACGTATAAGCACAGACTGAATGCGCCTCTGAAACTACTTTTTACTTGTCAGGTCCAGCAGGTTATAGCGCTCGATGCCGGAGCGGGAGACGCCGAGGTGGCGGCGGATCGCGGCGGCGGCCATATCGCGGTCGCCGAACTTGAGGATATCGCAGATGAACACATGGTCGTTATCGACCGTGTCGTAAAAGCCCTCGGGGCGCGAGAACAGCAGATAGCTGCGGCAGCGGAACAGACGGTATTTCATCTGATCGTAGATATCGGTTATCAGGCTGTTTCCGGAGGCCTTGACCACGGAAAAATGGAAAGCGATCTCCTGCTCGAGCAGCTTTTTGAACACAAAGTCCTTGCCCTTGTGGAAGGCCTCGTCGTAGGTATCCTGGAGCTGATGCGCCATGGCGTACAGCTCATCGAGCTGCTCCTTTGTGATATTCAGTGCAGCCTCACCTGCGGCGTAGGATTCGATCATCTGCGTAAAATCGCAGATCTCGTCGTACTCCTTTTTGTCAAACTCCGCGACATAGTAGCGGCTGTTCTGTATCTTTATATAGTTGTTCGCCGCAAGCTTCTCGAGCGCGGCCTTTACCGGGGAGCGGCTTATGCCGAGCTCCTGCGCGATGCTGCTTTCGCTTATTCGGCTTCCCGGCATCAGTGCGAAGCTGATGATTTCCTGCAAAACAAGCTCGTGCACTATATCGTTGAGCGGCATAAACGGATTTTCACTGCGTATTTTTTCAAACTGCCTGCAATCCATGGTACAACTCCCTTTCAGTTTTTTAAGATAATACATGATACCACAAACACAGGCAGGATGCAAATCAAAAAGTGTTAAAAATCGCAATTTTGCGCATAAAAAGCGTCTGAACCGAGCTATACCGGCCTGAAAGCAAGTCAAACCGGCGGTAAAAGCAAGCAGAACCGCAAATCAGCGGAAAAATCTTTCGTGTATGAACACGAGCGCGGGAAGCAGCTCGTCGGGTGAAACGTAAAGCGAGCAGCCGCCGTCAAACAGCTCCGTCGAGCCGACAATGATGCCTCTGTGAGCGAGCAGCGCGACGGCCCCTGCAAGAAGCTCCGCATCCGCGCCGCGCCCGACGATGCTGACACTGCCGCGCTCCGGGTCGCGCGTTGCGCCGCAGAGAGCGGGACGGTCGGCAAACGAGGCCATGACCGTGCCCGCGCGGCGCGTGAAGCTTGACAGCAGGCGCACCGTTACGCCCTTGCGCATTGCGGCCTCAACGCTGCGCGAGTGCAGCACCTGGGAGCCGTGCAGCGCAAGCTGAAGCATATCGGCATAGTCTATGCGCTCAAGGCGCACCGCGCCCGTCACGAGGCGGGGATCGGCCGTATATATCCCGTCAACGTCAGAGTATATCTCGCAGCCGTCCGCACCGAGCGCGGCAGCAAGCTCCACGGCCGTCGTGTCCGAGCCTCCGCGGCCGAGCGTCGTCGTGTCGCCCTTGCCGTCGAGCCCCTGAAAGCCCGCGACGATCACGATGCGCCCCGCTTCGAGCTCGCGCAGTATACGCTGCGTATCGATATCGAGTATACGGGCATTGCCGTGCACGCCATCGGTCCGTATCCCGGCCTGCGCCGCGCCGAGAGATACGCTGCCGTACCCCATGGCGGCAAGCTGCATCGCCGTCATGGCGGCTGAGCCGGTCTCGCCGGTGGATAAAAGAGCATCGAGCTCGCGCGGCTCGGGACTGGCGCTTATCCGCCTTGCATCGGTGAGCAGCTCATCGGTAGTATCTCCACGCGCGGACACAACGGCGACGACCTTATTTCCGTCCGATACGCAGTCGGATATTATAGCGGCGGCACGCCTGAGCCTTTCGGTGTTAGCAAGCGAGCTGCCGCCGAATTTTTGAACAATCAGCATATGACCACCTAATAAAAAAGAAGTAGGGTGTTCCCCTACTTCATAGTATTCGCCTGTGTCTCAGCCTGCCATCAGCTCTATGCTGACAACGCCGGGGACCGTGCCCAGCCGCGCCATGAGCTCGTCGCTGCTGATGACGAGGTTTTCCGGCGCAATGGATATTGTCACGAGCGCAACGCCGTTTGCCGGTATCGACTGGTTTATTGTCAGTATATTCGCGCCCGATTCGGTAAAGATAGACAGTACCGAGGCAAGCTTGCCCGGCTTATCATGCAGCTTTATATGGAAGGTCATGATGGCATCGCGCTTCATGTCGCGGAAGGGCGTGATGCAGTCCTTGTATTTGTAAAACGCACTGCGGCTGAGATCGACGCGCTCGACGGCCTCGGCGACCGTTCGCGCTTCTCCGGTCTCAAGAAGCGATTTTGCCTCCGTCACCTTGACGAAAACCTCCGGCAGAGCCGTCGCCTCGACGAGAAAATACTTGGGTTTTGCGTTTGCCATTTTTGAGCCTCCTGTATGCAGCACAATGACATTTGTTCGTGTATTACGGATTTTAACACATTGCGGCGCCAATATCAATAGGCCGCCGAAGAAAAACGGAGGAGATAAGATGCTGCTTGGCATAGTGCTCAGTATAATAGCCGGTATGGCAATGAGCGTGCAGGGCGTGATGAATACGCGGCTGGGCGAAGGGATCGGCAGTATGGAGGCAAACGCCTTCGTACAGGGTACTGCCTTCCTGCTGTCGCTCGCGGCGCTCGCGTTCCGGCATCAGGGCAGCTTTGCGGCGCTCGGCAGCGTCGATAAGCTCTATTGGCTCGGCGGTGCGCTGGGTATAGTCATAACGCTCACGGTCATGCTCGGCATAAAAAGCCTCGGCACGACGGTCGCCGTATCGGTCATACTCATCTCGCAGCTGCTCGTTGCCGCCCTCATAGATGCATTCGGGCTCATGGGCAGCGAAAAGCTCGCATTCGGATGGAATAAATACGCCGGTCTCGCCGTCATGTGCGGCGGTATGCTGCTGTTTAAATTCCGTTAGGGCGGCAGCGTCAAAAATTGCTTCTTGAAAATCTCACAGGATATGATAATATAATGTCATATAATGATATCGGATCTTTCGGGGAGAAACATGATGAACAGACTTTCGATGCTCAAAAGGACCGTTGCCGAGGCTCATGCCGCCGGCCGGCAGGACAGCCGCCATTTCATAACCCTCTACAGGGCGTATCTGCGCGGTGCATCCGAGGCCGCCGGCGATTATCGGGAAGACGAGCACGATCACAGCTTCAGAATGGCTGTGGCGGCAATGGTATTCGCCCTCATGAGCTGGTTTATCACAATGTATTTCGTTTTTAAGTAGTTTCTGCGCCCTGTGCCTCCGCACGGGGCGTTTTTTTCGGCCAATTTTTCGACAAAATATTACATGCTTGGGATAAAAACAGTAAAAACCGCCGGTATTCGGGGCGTTTTCGTCGAATTATGTCAACAAATATTTCAAACGCTCGACACATTTCGTATGCCAAAACGTTTCGTATATGGTAAGTTTATACCACAAAAGCGGCTGTTTTGCCTCAAAAGGTAAGGGCAGCGCTGTTCATGCATTTTACTGGAGGAATATAGTTATGGAAACCCAAACACGTGTTTTGATCGCAGACATCGACGAGGACTTCCGCCGCCTGCTCGGCGATGTTCTGGAGCAGGAGGACGACATGGAGTGCGTCGGCGGCACGGATAACGGCGTGGATGCTCTCGAGCTTGCCGCCGAGCGTCAGCCGGATGTGCTGGTCATGGATCTGGTGCTTTTGAGGCTTGACGGTATCGAGGTGCTGCGCCGTCTGCCCGAGGCCTGCCCCGGCACAAAGGCGATAGTCGTTACGCATCTGTACCGCAGCGAGATCGTGCGCCAGTGTACGGCTCTCGGCGCCGTGTACTTCGTTCCCGAGCCCTGCGATGTCGGTCTGCTGCTTGACCGCATCCGTCAGGTGAGCGCGTTCACGCCGCAGGAGGAGATACTCATCCCTCCGCGCTCCGGCGACGCGAACCTGGAGGCGGCCGTCACCGAGATCATCCATGAGATCGGCGTTCCGGCGCACATAAAGGGCTATCAGTACCTGCGCGAGGCAATAATACTTACGATAAACGACATGGATATCATTAATGCCGTCACCAAGGTGCTCTACCCCGAGGTCGCAAAGAAGTTCGGAACGACCCCGTCGCGCGTCGAGCGTGCAATCCGCCACGCCATCGAGGTCGCGTGGGACCGCGGCGATATCGAGGTTCTGCAGAAGTTCTTCGGCTACACCGTGTCGAACATCAAAGGCAAGCCGACCAACTCCGAATTCATCGCCATGATCGCAGATTGCCTTTCCCTGCGCCAAAAGCAGGGCATAATGCGCTGAAAACACAGTAAAATCAAGGCTTTGCCGGATGGAGGAATATGGTGCGGAAGCGACGAACAAGCTGAACGCGCTATGAAATCCCCAGCCGTATAGCAACCTATCATTGAGCTCATAGCAACGAACACTCCCTGTCAGTTGGGTATCCTGAACCAACCGACGGGGAGTGTTTTTATGAGCAATTTCAGTTTGGATTATTGCATTGGTGAGTTTATGATCTACTGCCGCAGCCGTGACCTTCGGAGGCGAACGCTGGACAGCTATGAGCACACTTTGCGCCTATTCGAGCGATGGTGCGAGGTGGAATTGAAGATAGACCACATCCATGATGTGAGCGAGCAGGTTATACGGCGCTATATCACAAACCTTCAGGAACGCGGCAAATATACATTTTATGCCGACGAGAAGAGCAGAGGTACAAACTTTCCTGAGCGGCGTAGAGATTACAGGCAGCCGATAACAACGGCCACGATAAATAATTATATACGCAATCTGAAAGTGTTCTTCAATTGGCTCGATTCGGAGCACTGGCTGAGCAAAAATCCGATGAAGAAAGTAAGGCAGCTGAAAACCAACAGGCAGAAGAAAGAGTATCTTAGCGACGATGAGTTCAAAAAGCTCGTCGGACATTTGGACAAATCATATTTTTCGGAGCATCGGGATTATGCCATGATAGTGCTGATGCTCGATACCGGCATGAGACTGGGCGAGTGCAGCAGCCTTTTGGTATCCGATATACAGCTTGCGAGGCATCAGATTGTCCTGAGAGCGGAGATGACGAAGGGGAGGAAGGACAGAACAGTGTTTTTCTCGCAGCGCACAGAGAGCATCCTGCGGCGCTGGCTTCAATACAAAGACAGATACGTTGACAGTGATTATCTTTTTCCTGTCCAGTATAGCGGCGGATGTATACAAGTGCGGAATTTCGAGACTAACTTCAAAAAATACCTCCGACGAGCGGGACTGAAAGACACCATTTCTCCGCACTGTTTGCGCAATAACTTTGCAAAGCGCTGTCTGATGAACGGAATGGATATATATACCCTCAGCCGTTTGCTGGGACATTCCAGTGTTACAGTGACCGAGGAAGCATATCTCGACCTCACAGATAATGACATTGGGCAGCGTTACCAGCACTTTAGTCCTGTGACAAAGATGTGAAAAACTCATGTCTATAAACTACCCAATAAATCATTTGTGTTTATTGATAGATACAACTATACAAAATGGTCAAAAAAGTATAACCATACATAAAAAGCCCCTGTATTAGCGTAGAAAAAGCACACCAAAAGCTCAATTTCAGAGCCGCAAAGCATTGAAAATACAGGGGTATACACTCATAAAAACAGCATGTTGACAGAACACGGAAAAATATATAAGAAATAGGCTGAAAAATATGCGCACCGCGATAAAGGGGAACTTTATTGGTACGTTCGTTATATATTTACAGCAATAGTGCATGGAATTATTAGACAGCGAAATTTTCGGGCGCCAGCTCGGGGGCTCCGCCCCCTTTCTTTGCTGGCGGTTATTAAATAGTCTCTGCCTTATTTGTTAAAGAATTTATTATAAAATATGTATTTATATTATTTTTACCAGTAGGGTAAAGGATTATTTTTTATTAATTATATATACCTCTTATCTTTTAAGGCTCGAGGCCGCAAAGCATTGAAAACACTACGTTTTTTTAAGCATTTATCCGCACAGACGGATAAACCCTAATTTTTGCCGCTCGAAACATAAACAAATGCTGCTCTATTCTCTCAACTATAAGCAGGGCAATAGCTCATGAGAATAAGCCTCCTAATAAGAACAGTGCGAGCCGTCCGCTTGTTTCTCGCTGGATAGAGCAAGCTGCAATGCTTTATGAGTCCTCTTCTAAGCTTGTATCTAACCAGTCGAGGAGGAGATTGCGCATACGCTTAGAGGGGATGTACAAAAATACATGCTCATCATTGCGCAGTCTACTCCTGCATATCCACTGTATAAGAGAGGAGAGCGCAAACTCGTCATCATCTAAGACTATTGCCTTTTCTCCGTTCCTTATCCTCTCAGGATTTTTATCAACAAACAATCCTTTCAAATCGGGATGGTAATGCAGATTACACAGATAAGCTAACGCCCACCGATTTGAATAGTTGTTAGAAGCCCTCATATTGCAGGGAACAAAACAATTAAGTCTCGCCTCTTGTGTGTCCTTATCCAGCAATGCAAAATCTTCATCTGAAATGGTGGTCAAATGTTCTGCGCGTAGAAAACGCTCTCGGCTTAACCTGTCTTGATGTTTCGTGGGGCAAGTCCACATTATGGCCTCATTCTTTGCTGATGCGCGCAGATTTTTGAAATAATTGCGAGTGTAGCTGCTCAGCAGCTCAAGGTCTGCTTTAGTAGCTCGTTTATCCCACCATGTGGAGCTAAACATGTAGCGAGTATTCTTTTGCGCTTCATTAAAATTGTATTTGCCGTCGTATACGGTTATAAGTCCTTTCATCTTACGTCTGAATTGCAAGTCAATCTCAGGGTCATACTCACAGACGTAGTAATCACCAGTATCATCTTTTTTAACACTGGCAAGCTCATAAGGTATGTCGAACAGCTCAAAGTATGCCCTGAGCATTGAGCTTTCAAAGCGGTGAGTCATCACATAAATGTTATCCAGTACGGTAAACACTTCGGGCGGAAAGATGCAGACAAGCAGAGAGTCACGCACATAATACAGACGGTTCAGTTTAGCAAGCCGCTCTGCCTCAGAGAACTTGCTGTCCTCATAGCTCGCACCTATCCACTGGACAAGTCCGTCATCGCCAATGCTTATAAGCTTTTCTTCTATGAGCATTTTCATATCCCCTTTATTTATCGTTTGAGATATATCACTTTTGACTATCTGAGTATCATTAAACGGCCTCACAACATCAAGCACCTCATCCAGTATCAGTGTGTATTTGCCGCTGGACATCGCGTCGATAGTGCGTGCATCTGCGTTTAAAAACGTGCTGTGTGTTACTGCGACGCAGTAACGCTCCTCAAGCAGCTCAGTGAAGTCATCAAGCTTTGTAGTACATTCATCGGGTATAGGCTCTCTAAACCTTGCTGCATTGCAAGCACTGCGAATACGTTTTATCTCATCGAGAAGAGGAGTGCAGTATATATAGTCCGTCTCCGTATGCTGGCTCATCTCCTGTATCGCCCACGAAGTTTTACCCGTGCCGCAAGGTGCATCTATGACTTTGACAGTGTTCATTCTGCGCTGGCCTCCCTTACAGGCTTTGCGTCTGACCAGTCGGCAGCTGTAAGCTCACTCTGTAGCTCAAGAGCGTATTTAATATCGTCTCCCCAATATTCATTGCTGGGCGTATTAATCCACAACATAAAGCCTCTTTTATTCTCTTTGAGCGGAAGGGTATGCTCTCTGTGCTTAAGCACCTCACGGCGCAGACAGGCCAGCAGCTCATTAGTGTTGTAGCATATGTAATGCTCCTCAAACCAGCCCCAATTAGGATGACCGCCCTTAACGGTCTTAGAGAGTATAGCCGCTCTGCGCTCAGGGTTTGCGTCGTATTCCTGCAAGAAATGCTTGATATTTGTGTGCAGGAACAGCTGCACACGGTATGTATCGTCGACATAGGAAACTATACAGGCAGAGGGCTCTTTTATCTTTGAGATGATATCCTTTTTGCGGTTATTGTCCTCAGACAGCATTGCCGACAGATTATGCCCAGTATTGTTATGATAGTTATCGTCAAGATGGTCTACAACAAGGTTGTTGTTTTCCATATAAGCACGAAACCTTTTTATATCGCTGGCTAAAGTCTCATATTTTATGAAACCGTGATAGCAGCCGTAGGCGAGATGTGAGGCGTATATCGCTATTTGTTTACCGTCCTCACTGTTCCATGTACGAAACCTCGCTCTTTTGCATCGTCGGTCACTGTCAACACCGACATTTGTAGAGCGCAGTATTTTATACAGCTCTGCGTTATATGTAAAATAGTCTGTGCCTAAGCCTACTGAACAGTCGGAATACTTACAGCGGATATACTCCGTTCCTTTGTAGGTTTCCTTGTAAACTGTTCTGTTGTTGTGCTTAGACTTAAACTCTTTTTTCTTGGACTTAGATATATACATCTGTCCTCCTTAATTATTTGATTATAAAATTTGGCAATTGATACAGACTCATCGTGGCGGCGGTCGTGCTCCCTGCAAAGCTCTCAACTCCTCTCATCTGCTGGGCATAAAAAATAAGCCGTTCACCGATGAAAACGTTGACGGCTTAACGCTTACCAGTGGTTAAAAGCACTACCAAAACTATTGAATTTATCCGTTCAAAGCATCAAAAAACGGGTACAAAATACGGTGTTTCCCCATACTACTAACCGCAAAGTGCCCTCCTTCCGTTTGCCGCCGTCCTCACTACTAACCGTAAAGTGACCGACAAGCTGCCCTCACCACTAACCGCAAAGGGTGAGACAAACCGTCTGCACTACTAACCGTGAAGGGGAGCACACTATATACCGCAAGTGTACCTCGTAGGTGTGATATCCTAAAAATGAGCAAAAAAATAAGCCGCTCACCTTGTGGCAAGCGGCTGTGTTGCAATATGTCAAATTATCTCCCGCAAAACGGGCGCACTAACGTACAGACAGCGCAAGCTGCCTGAGTTAGCCAGTAGGTAAAAGGGGGCTGAGCGGAAAGATTGAGCGACAGAGATAAAGAACAGGGGTGCATTAGAGAAAAAATATCAAAACTACCCCCGTATTACTTCTCCCGTTCCATGCGCTGGGCAATGGCGTTCTTAATATATGTGTTTACCTTTTCGCCAGCTCTCTCAGCTGCGGCCTTGACCTTGTTGTATTCATCTATCTGCATATCTAAGGGTACACGCTTTAGCTTCTGCTTTGCATAAGCAATATCGTACTGCGCTTTAGCGGACAGCTCTTTTTTATTCTCCGTTACTGCATACCTCCATAAACGTATATGAATGAGTATACCATATTAGTCAAACTGCGTACATAGTGCAAGATGCACAAAAACTACGTACATAGTTTAGCAAATATTACGTCTTGACTCCCTCACTGCGTACGTAGTACCATATAGCCACAGGCAAGACAGTCAAACAGGACACAGCAAGGCGGACGGAAGTAGACGCAAGCCGAAAACAAGAACGCCTATGAGAGCAGGAACGGATAAGGGAGATTGAGATTGCAAGAGGCATAGATGCTTAATGCCGCCTGCCGCTGTGACCGCGAAAAGAAAGGAAAATGAAAAATGTCAAGTATGGAAATCGTGAGCAAAATAGAGGCTCTGAAGGAATGGGAAGCATTCGCGGCAGAAGCCGCCGCCGAGATCGAAGCGCTCAAGGACAGCATAAAGGCCGAGATGATACGCCGCAATGTTGAGGAGCTGGAAGCAGGACGCTTCATAGCCCGCTTTACCTCGGTGAGCTCAAACCGTTTCGACACTACAGCGTTTAAGCGCGAGCACGGTGAAATGTATAAGCTCTACACAAAACAGACCGTGAGCCGACGTTTCAGCATAGCATGAAAAAAGCCCCTTGTGTCACCGCCGACCAAAGCACGACACAAAGAGCCTGACCACACACAAGGGAGTGGACGTACTCATTATAACCGCTCACTCCCACAAAAACAAGGGAGTAACACTATGAAAGAGATGACTAAATACAGCAGAGTAGCTGGATACCTTGAGAAGCTGTTCGACATGCTCAATGCAGACCTGTTCGACGGAGAGCTTGACCGTCCTATTATAACTCTTATACCCTCAAGCAGAAGCTACGGACACTATGTACCAACACCGATATGGAGCATAAAGGACGACTGCAAGCACGAACTGAACATAGCAACAGCTACACTCAACAGACCGATAGAGTATACAATAGCAACCCTCGTGCATGAGATGTGCCACATATACAACAACGAAGTGCTCAACACACAGGACTGCTCAAGGGGCGGTACATACCACAACCGCGAGTTTAAGAAAGCGGCAGAGGCTCACGGGCTGAATGTGACGCGCTCGGACAAGTACGGCTACAGTCACACGAGCCCGTCCGACAGGCTCTTAGAGTGGTGCATGGCGCATGACCTCAGAGAGATAGAGCTGTGCAGGATGGACATAGAACGAGGCTCAGCCAGCGGCTCAAGAGCCGTAGGCGGCAGCGCAACGGTAAGACGGACAGCAAACCACAATCACCGCTTTGTGTGCCCGAAATGCGGTGCAGTAGCGAGGGCAGGGAGAAGCTTAAACCTCGTGTGCGGAGATTGCGTAAGGCCGATGCTGGAAACAGTGTGAGGGAGGAAGGAGACATCATGGATATAGGAACAGGCAACAGCTTCATAGTGCTCATGATACTGGCGATAGTGAGTATAGTATGTCCAGTATTGGCAGGGGTATTGCTCCTGCTGCTGGGCAAATGGATTGTGTTTCCCGATTGAGCAACTGACAGCTACACCGAATTAGACTAAGAGCCATAAGGCAGACGAAGGGGAGTAGCCGCTCCCCCCAACACAAAACGATTGAAAGAAAGGACAAAGACAAGCACCACAAAGGCGGCGGCTGCACACCGCCGCCGAAACTAAAACAGAAAGGGAGAAACTTATGCACATAGGTAACGGCAAATTCATATGCGATATGTGCGGCCAGCAAATGGAGGGAGCATCGACAATATCTCTTAATGCTGGCTATGGCTCAAAGCACGACGGCAAGCACAGAACGCTTGAGCTGTGCGGCGGGTGCTATGACAAACTTAGCGGTATCATTCATATCATGACCAAATGAAACGGGAGAGTAATTAACCAGTATGGAAACAAAAGAAAGAATTGTTGACGCTCGTGAAGTCTTTGCGGAGATGAGCATAAAAATAGACCGCGCTGAGACGTGGGGAGAGCTGATGGAGACAATTGATAGCATGAATGCAATAATATCCAGCTGGAAAACAATATGCTGCGCTTTACAGACGGTAGCGGAGAGCTGTTTGAGCTGCTTATAGATGCAGACACACAACCCACGTTGGAGGCGCTCACAAGGCGCAATGAGCCGCATGATGGGAAGATAGTAATTCCCGAAACAGACAGCCTCAGAGACCGATACACGGCCTTACAGGAGCTTAAAAACTGGATATTCAACAAGAAACAATTCATAGCCTTTATAGATACGGACAGCCAGCCCTATAACAGCACTTTTGCCTTTCATGAGTGGCATTTACGGTTACATTACAGCGACTTAAAAGAGAATGACGGAAAGCTCATATTTAAAACTGAGCTTAGCAATGACTGCATATTAGATATGGAAATTGCTGCTTTTTCACTGGCGAAAGCAGGGGAAAACGCAATGCTCAGAATAACGGACACGAGCGGCAAAAGCTATGTGATAGAATACAGGAAGGTGAAATAATGGAGCTTGCGGAAAGAATAATAAACGCCTCAGAGCTTGAGCATATAACCAGTACCACAAAGGCGGCTATAGTGTACGGCAGCAGAAAGACAAAGCCCTGCTTTGAGTGGCGCTTTGATAGCATGAGTGCATCTGAGAGCGGTAGCTCTGTAACGGCCTCAGACGGTGATACAGGGGAAAGCAGCTTAACGATAACGAATATAGAGACAGTGCGCCTCATAGCTCCTATAGAGCCGTTCAAATGTGCATATGTACACATATATAATGCTGGGCATATAACCGCCTTACAGCTTATAAGCAATGAGCCTGTAAACTGGCTCGGTGTATTAGACAGTTAATAATCTTCATATTTCCATACTAAAACAGGCAGGGCGCAAGCCCTGCCTATCTTTTTGATTATTTCCTCGCTAAAAACTCTTTATAATTAATTAGAGTTAGGACGTTTAACGTTCAAAGGTATAACTATACCTCTAAGCCTGTAAAACAGCTTACAGCGCTGTAACAATGGGATTCAATTAGAATAAATCTGAATGACTGCCAACTCGATACAGCATGAGAATAAGCACATCGTTGTCTATCTCATAGATGAGCAGCCAGTTAGACTCTATGTGACATTCTCTGCACCCTTTGTAATTCCCGCTGAGGTCATGGTCGCGGTATTTGTCCTCCAGCGCCTCTCCATTAGCAAGGTGTTCTACAACTTCAAATAGCTTATCAATATCTTTCCCCTGCTTTTTGGCGAGCTTTATATCTTTCTTAAACTGCGTGGTAAATCGTATTTCGTACTTCATACGTCCAGCGCCGCCCTCAAATCCTTGATGCTGTTATAGCCTTTAATGCTGCTATCTTTTATAAGTGCTCTGCCCTCTGTAATTGCTGCTGCGGTTATTTCGTTTGGGGTGTTTACTCTGACTTCAAACGGTATGCCTCCCACTCTGATAGCCTGACGCAGGAACATATTAACCGCTGTACTCAAATTTAATCCCAGCTCATTAAACAGGCTCTCAGCTTCCGCTTTGACTTCTGCATCTGTGCGTATATTAAGATTAGCTGTGCTCATATTGCAAACCTCCATGTTTATATTATACGCACATTGTATAACTTTATGCGCATATTGTCAATGAGAATTGAAATTATCCGTTCAAGCACCTAATCTCAGCTCACGCTTGTACTTATAAAACGTGTTCCTTGCCAGCCCTGCGAGCTTCATCATCTGCGCGTCGTCCAAACTGCCGCCGAAGTCCTTTGAGTGCGCTGCTATGAGCTGCTTTGCCTCGACGCTCTTTTTTGTCGTGACCGTCAATCCCGCTGAGCGTCCTATCTGCTTACCGTTCAAGCGAGCCGTTTCAATGCCCTCTTTCGTGCGTTGATGCAGGTCTGCGACCTCTTTCTCGCTCTGCTCGAACGCAAGGTATATCTGTCTACGAGCCAGTGCCAGCATGTAGCGGTTAACGCCCTCAAGGATATAGTCAACATCGCCGCCCGTGAGTTGTACACTGTTTTGCAGCGTTTGACGGTATGTGTCCGTGTCAATATGCCGCTCTTTGAGAAATACGAGATTAACGCCGCGCTTGTACAGTGCCTCATATGCCTCTACGCCCTCGGCAGCGTTACGGCTCATGCGGCTCACGCTGTCAAAGATGATGGTATCGCCAGTACGGACGGAGTTAAACAGCTTGTTCCATTCCTTTCGGTCGAGCTTTGTACCCGTGTATTCCTCCTGCAATATGACTGCATCGGGAAACTCGCTGCGTATGTTGCGTATCTGACGCTCTATATTCTGCTTGCGGGTGCTAATTCTACAATATCCGTATGTCATGCTATGCCTTTCCGACAGTATCAAATTAAACCTGTCTGCGTTTAGTATCAAACTCTGCCCAAAAACCCGATCAGAGACGCAGTTTTTGAGTATCAATTTTGTCGTTTGTTTTGATTGATACTATCGTAGCAGATATTAAAAAACCTGCATACTTCAATATGCAGGGTGATTTTGTGAATACTATATATTATTCCGAGTCTATCACGTCAACCTCGGTGAGTCGGAAAGTAGCAAGCATATGAACGCCCATGTCTTGAACTAAAGCGTATTTCCCTTTGGGAGATACCTCACCTGTTACGGAGTTTGCCCAGCCGCCAAAATCAGCAGTGATTGCCGTAGGCTCATAAATGGTACGTATATTAACGGAGCGGCAAAACCATTCAGGTTCTGCCGCTCATTCCGGGCCTGCGAGTTTGGCTCCCGCATCACGCGCCGTTGAAAAAGACTCGAAAACATCCGTTTTCGGGTCTTTTTTTCGTTGCAAACAGCAAAAGCAGCCACGCTGACACGGCTGTCAGCGTGGCTGTAAAACAAATTATTTCAGATGGGGGTTTTTGAAAGCTTGGTATATTCCATGGTCGCAGCGGACTGTGCAAGAGGCTGCTTGTAGCCCGCCAGACGAAGATCCATCTCCTGACGGGTTATGGCAGCGGTGCGGCCGGGATGCGTGTAGATATAGAAGAAGCCCTTCTCGAGTCCTTCCATAATGGTTGCGACTGCCTGCTCAACGGATACGACGCCCATTGCAAAGGACAGCGCCTTATCCTCATCGGTCTGCGGATCGGCAAGGCGCTTGACCAATGCGGCCGCGGCAGCCTTTACGGGAGCGGGCGTGTTGTCGATGTTCGGATTGTCCCTGAACTCTGCGGGACGGGCGAGAGGATTTGCCATACGGTCGGCAATTTCCGTGTTTACTATGCTGGGGATGATCGCCGAGCATGTGACATTGGTCTTGCGGTCGCGCATCATTACGGCAAACTGCTCAACGAAGGTCAGGCAAGCAGACTTGAGCGGAGCGTAGGGAGCACCGATAAGAGCACCGTCGAGGGGGCCGAGCGCGGCCTGGGAAATAACCGTGCTGATATGGCCGCCGCCTTGCTTCTGCATTGCGGGCCAAAAAGTGTTGCAGCCGTACACGGGACCCATCACGTTGACGCGGAAATACATCTCCCAGTCAGCGGTTACAAAGCACTCGTAGGGCTTGGTATACATGATGCCGGCATTGTTGAACAGGTAGTCAACGCGGCCGTATTCTTTGAGCGTGGCATCGAGCAGACCAGGCCACTGCTTCTCATCGGAGACATCGATCTCGTAGCCGATCGCCTTGCCGCCGTTTGCGCGCAGCATTTCGACAGCCTTATGCATATCGTCCGGAAGAATATCTGCCACGACAACGGATGCGCCGCGATTGCAGAGCTCTTTCGCAAGACCGAGGCCGATGCCGTTTGCGCCGCCGGTTACAACGGCTATTTTGTTTTGAAATATGCTGTTCATGTTTGATTTCCTTTCGCTTTTTACTTGTGCGGCATGATGTGCGAGGACAGCATGGTGCGGAACTTCGCGTCGGCTCTGCGCTTTTTGAGCCACGCCTGCTTTTTCTTTATATCGCCCTCGAACAGCCACACGGCTTCGTATGCGTCGTGCATCGCATCGCCGACGAGGCCGACCTCGCCTGTGCAGTCGCCGACTATCCACGCGTTCGGATATTTGGCCTTTATGGCTTCGGCGGCGTCTTTCAGGCCGCGCGTGCCGAGCGCGACTATTGCCGTGTCAGCGGGCAGGGTCTCGCGGCGGCCGCCTTCGCGCTCGATGACGACTCCCGCGTCGTTAAACTCAACGACCTTGCTGTTTACGTACTGCTTGACGCCGTAGCGGTCGAGCAGCATGCGCAGCGCAGTTCCGTTTTCGCGGTTGCTTTTTGCCGCAAGCGTACCTGTCATTTCAACGACGGTTGCCTGCTTATCCTCCATCGCCTGCTCCAGCGCGAACTCGCAGCCGGAAAAGCCGCCGCCGAGGACAACGATCTTATCACCCTTGACATCGCCTGAGCGGACGGTGTGAGCCTGGGTGACCTCTATGACATTCGGTCTGTCGATGCCCGGGATCTTCGGGACGATGGGCTCCGCGCCGAGCGCAACAACGATCTGATCGGCGTTTTTGAGGCACTCGGAATCGGGGGTGACCTCGGTGTTCAGGAACACCTTGATGTCCGATTTTTCGACCTCGCGGCGAAGATATGCCAAAAGCTTTGCCATCTGACCCTTGAATACGGGCGTGGACGCGATGCATATCTGTCCGCCGAGGACGGGTGCTTTATCGTACAGCTCGACCTTGTGACCGGCCTGAGACGCGAGTATGGCAGCTTCCATGCCGCCCGGTCCGCCGCCGATAACGACGACGCGCTGGGGCTTACTCGTTTTGGGTATCTCAAGCATGTCCTCGGCTGCGGCACGGGGGTTGACTGCGCAGCTGAGCGGCAGCAGCTGGAAGAAGTGGCAGATGCAATAGTTATTGCATCTCAGGCAGGGGCGTATGTCCTCCTGCCGGTCGTCGCGGATCTTCTTAATGAATTCGGGATCGGCGATGAGCGCTCTGCCGACCATGGCAAACTGGATATCGCCGTTTTCGATGTGCTCCTCGGCAAGCTCCGCGGTCAGCGCGCCTGCGCACATGACGGGCTTATCGGTCACGGCGCGGATGGTCTTGACGGCGGGAAGGAATGCGCCGTCACCATAGTAATCGGGCGTTACGCCCCACGCGCCGGACCCGTAGCAGCCGAGGTCAACGTCATATGCGGTGACGCTGGTCTTGTCGATGACCTTTATGAGCTCCTGGCTCTCCTCGGGTGTGCGCTGATTCGGCATCTTGTGATCCATCGAAATGCGGAGAATAATGGGATAACCCTCGCCGACATTGCGGCGTATCTCCTCAATGATTTCGCAGACGATGCGTGCACGGTTTTCGACCGAGCCGCCGTATTCGTCAGTGCGGCGGTTCCAGCACTCGGAGATGAACTGGTCGAGCATATAGCCGGTGTGAGCATGGATCTCAACAGCGTCGAAGCCTGCACGCTTTGCCGAGGCTGCGGCCTTACCGAAGGACTTGACAAGCTTATGTATCTGCTCTGTTGTCATTGCAGTAGTGTGCTTATTAGGCTTGAAATACAGCGGCATCTCGCTTGCCGACAGAGCCTTGACGAAGGGGGGAACGACGGTGTTCTGACCGGCGCCCGCACCGAGCTGGACGCAGGTCTTTACGCCGTACTGCTTCACGCGGCGGTTATAGATCGTCCACTCCTTTTCCTGATTGGGTGTACCGGCGGTCTTGTAATTTGAGGTCATGGAGTCTATCTTATCGACCGCCTGACACTCCGTCATTATCATGCCGACGCCGTTTTTCGCGCGCTCCTCGATGAAGCGTATCATCGTGTCGGTCATGTGAAAGCCGAGGTTATCGCAGGTGGACATCGGCGCCATAACGAAACGGTTCTTTAGCTTCAGGCTGCCGAGCTGCGCGGGCTCGAACAGTTTTTCGTATTTGTTACCCATATGCTTTCTCCTGTGGTATGCCTCAGCCGTGCTGAGTCATGTTCTGCAGTCTTGATGCACCGGCATCGATTCCCTGCGCCTGAAGCTTCTTTGCGTAGAATGCGAAGTCAAAGATCGCCTGATCGGTGAGACCCTGCTCGTTTTCGAGGGATTTGAACTGTTCGGGAAGCAGGCTCAGGCTCAGATCCTCGTGGGTGTAGATATAGAACTTTCCGGCTTCCATCTGATCGATGATGATCTGTGCGGTCTCCTCTGCGGTTATCATGCCGAGCTTATCGCCGTCGGGAGTTCCTGCCTTGGAGGTCGGCGCAACGGGATCGGTCTCGCCGGGATTTTTATATTTTTCGCCGCGGTAGCAGGTACCGTTGGAAACATCGGATTCAAACACGCCGGGCAACGATACGCAGTATTTGATCTTGTCGATCTTGCCGAGAGTCATTTCACCCCGGAAGGTTTCAACGAGGCGCAGAACGGCGGCCTTGGATACCGTGTAGGGACCCCACATGGAGAACGGAGCGATGGATGCGGTGGAGGCGGTGGTGATAATGTGTCCGCCCTCGGGCTGCATCATCATAGCGCCGGTGAACTTGCGCAGACCGTAAAGCGTGCCGTGGATGTTAGTGTCAAGCACCCAATCCCAATCGTTCATGCTCAGTTTCATTGCGGATTTCGGACGAGCCATAACGCCGGCATTGTTGAACGCGTAATCGATTCTGCCGTACTTGCCGATAACGGTCTTGAGAAGCGCGTCCCAGTCGTCTTCGACGGTAACGTCCTGGCGGATATATAAAACATCCGCGCCCATTGCCTTGAGCTGCTGCTCTGCCTTCTGACCGAGCTCCTCGCGGCGGCCGGTGATGACGATCTTTGCGCCTGCCTTGCCGAGTATCTCGGCGAAAGCGTAGCCCAGACCCGAGGTACCGCCGGTGATAACCGCAACCTTGTTCTCATAGTTGTTCATGATATTTCCTCCTTGATGATTTTGTGTCGAAACACTTTTTTCTGACTGCGATATTAGCAGAAAAAAGCTTGACTTAAAATTATCAAAAGGGTATCATTTGAGTAAGATTTGAACAAAAGACAGCCGATTGTTCAATGAATTTTTGTTGCTTTTATGCTAATATATATATGGGTGATAATACGATGAAACGCAATGAGCTTGTCAAAAAAGAATTGTCGCAGACTCTCAAGGACATGTCCAAAGCCCAGCCGCTGGCCGGTATAACCGTCTCGTCGCTGACGGATCGCTGCGGCTTCAGCCGCGGCACATTTTACTATCACTTCATTGATATCTACGATCTTATAAACTGGACATTCGATACGGACATAATCGTGCCGCTCAAGTCCTACATAAACGAGCACTCGCTCGGCTCATGGGCGGGCATAACCAGGTTTTCGCTTGAAAAAATGTATGCCGACCGCGAGTTTTACTGCCAGGCCGTGCGTCTTGAGGTTCAAAACAGTCTTCAGGACCATATGCTCATGCGCAATCAGGAAAGCTGGGATCTGCTGATATCAAAATATCTTGATGAGACGCATCAGAAATACGATCCCGATACGCTGAGATTTTTGACGCAGTTTGTTTCGCAGGCGATCGGCAACATGATAATCGACTGGGCGAAGAAGGGCATGAAAACGCCGGTGGAGCTCATGTGTAAGATGAACGAAGTCGCAACAATGGGCATCTATGGGATAATTAATTCAGATAATTCGCCAAAGTAAAATCGCCTATAAAAAACTCCCGCCTTGGACGGGAGTTTTTTCGTGTTGGGTTTATTTATTGAAAAGATACTCAAGATGGCCGCGAAGCTCATCGGGAGTTACGCTGACGAAGTTGAGAGGATCCTTCATGCCGGCCTCGACCAGTGCGGGTATCTCATCGGCCGTATGTCCGAGCTCGCGGACAGTGGGGATCTTGGCGATAGCCATGAGCTTTTCTATCGCCTGTGCGATCTCCTCGGCAATGGCGGCAGTATCCGCGTCATCAGAGACCTTCAGGCCGAGGTTGTATGCAAGGCGCGCATAGCGCTCACGGTCGTTGTGCTCGACCTTAACGCCCTGAAGGATGGCCGGGACAAGACCGAGTGCGCAGCCGAGGCCGTGAGGGATATGCCACTGAGCACCGAAGAGCTGGCCTATGCCATGGCCGAGAGTCAGACCGCCGGGGCACATGCCTATACCCGCAAGCATGGCGCCATACTTGACCTGCGCTCTAGCATCTATATCATCGGGGTGCTCAAGCACGGTCGGGAGATTGGCATAAATAAGGCGCGCAGCCTCCAGACCCATGGTGTCGGTGAGGGGATTGAAGTTCATGAGGGGCTTGACCTTGTGCGCGAGACCGCCGACAAGATAGCTTTCTATGGCGTGGGTAAGCGCATCGAACGCGGTGTGCGCCGTGAGGTTAAAGGGCATGGTCACGTCGAGCTTCGGGTCGAGCAGGGCAACATTGGGCAGGATCTGCAGGCCGCCGAGCGTGGCTTTGTAGTTTATCTCGTCATCGGTTATGACAGCGCCCGTGGATACCTCAGAGCCGGTGCCGGAGGTGGTGGGGATCATTACGAGCATTGCCATCGGGCGCTTTATGGGCTTTGCCTTGCCGCGTCCGCCGAAGCAGTGATCCATAATGTTGTCGGTGTCGGGGTTGCCGAGCATGGCGTATATGCCCTTTGCGGTGTCCATCGCCGAGCCGCCGCCGATGCCGATAACTGCATTTACGCCGAGCTTGCGCGCTAGCTTGCCGCCCTCGTTTATATCGTGATAGCTGGGGTCGGGCTTGACCTTCGTCCACTCGTATACGTCTATCGCCATGGACTCAAAGCTTGCGATGACCTTATCGGCAAGGCCGGTCTTGCGAGTGACCTTACCGAAAACGAGCATAGCCTTCGTCACGCCCTGAAGCTTGCAGAGGCCGGCAGCCTTTTTCCATGCGTCTTCCTCGAAGAAGGTAAGAGGAACCTGTGTGTAGAAGCTTTCCATTATATTTACTCCTTTCCGATATGTGTTTATATTCTCTTGAGGCGGTGGAAGGTCGCGCCGGTCGCATTCTGTAAAGTGCCGGTCTTGTTGCTGTCGCCGAGAACGACAACGTTGTCAAAGCTTTCTTCAAGCTTCTCGCGCAGAGCTCTGTCGGGGCGAACGCCGAGAGACAAAACCACTACCTCCGCAGGGAGCACGCCCTCAAGTCCGGTGACCAGGTCGCGGTACATAACTCCCTCTTCGCTGGCACCAAGCACCATGGTGTGCGGCTTCATGCACACGCCCTGACGTGCCAGGCCGAGCTGAGTTTTTACTACGCGATAAATGAAAGTATCGGACGCAAACTGAGGCATCATTTCACAGAGAACTATGCTGTTTTTGCGCTCTGCCATGAACTCGGCCGTCTCGAGCGCGGTCATGCCGCCGCCGATTATAACGACGCGCTTGCCCTCAACAGTGACCTTGCCGGACAGGATATCGTGTGCGGTGACCGCATTTTCAAGGCCCGGCATCGGGGGAACAACAGGCTTGCCGCCGACATTGAGGCATACCACCTTCGGGTCAAGCTCGCGCTTTATTTTGGCAAGCTTTTCGTCGGTGATCTCGGTGTTGAGCTTTACGGTGATCTTATCGTTCTTCTCGAGCTGACGCTTCCAGTAGTCGAGAAGGATATCCATGCGGAACTTGCCGGGAGCCTTGTCTGCAAGGTTTATGCTGCCGCCGATAACGCCGGACTTTTCATACATTGTTACGTCATAGCCCTTTGCGGCAAGAGTGAAGGCCGCTTCAATGCCAGCGGGGCCTGCGCCGATAACAACGGCATTGCCGGAGCCGGGTACGAGTGTGTTATCCTCAGCCTCACGGCCGGCGAGGGGGTTGATCGCGCAGCGAATAGGCTGCATGAGGGAAGAGTGGTGGATGCAATTGTTGCAGGAAAGGCAGGGACGGATGTCATCCTCACGGCCGGTGCGAGCCTTGTTTGCCCACTCGGGGTCGCAGATGAGCTGGCGGCCGAGTATAGCCATGTCGGCGATACCGTCCTCGAGCATTCCCTCTGCCTCCTCGGGAGTTTTAAGGCAGTTGACGGCAGCAACGGGAACATCGACCACATCTTTTATGTTCTTTATGATATCGTCGCGGTAACGTGCGCGCATATCGGGGTTGGGCATGCAGTCCATGCCGCCCATGGAGACGTTTACCATGTCCGCGCCGTGCTCGACAAGAAGCTTGGCAACGCCCTTCATGTAGTTCATATCCCATTCCTTGCCGTTGGGGCGGAAGTCACCCTCGGCGCCGTTGATACGGACGGAAACGGGGAAATTCTTCGGCACGACCTTGCGTATCGCGTCGAGCGTCTCAGTTGCGATGCGGCAGCAGTTTTCGAGGCTTCCGCCGTATTCGTCCTTGCGCTCGTTTTTGAAGGGATTGATAAACTGCGAGAAAAGATAGCCGTGTGCGCAGTGCACCTCCACGCCGTCGCAGCCTGCGGTGTATGCGCCCTGTGCCGCTATGGCGTAGCACTTGACGATCTGCTTTATCTCGGGCACGGTAAGCTCGCGTGCGGGAGCGGCATGGGAATCACCCTTGAGCGATGCCGGCATGGCGGTGCTCGATACGGGCTGGCGGCCGCCGTTCAGGAACTGGGGAGCATAGACCGAGCGGCCGGGATGATGCAGCTGCACGAAGAGCTTGCAGTCGTACTCGTGCAGGCGCTCGGCAAGCAGCTGGAAGGAGTTGCGGTTGTCAAGCGTGGTGAGGTGAGACTGACCCGCTCCGGCAGTGCCGCACAGCTCGTCCGGGCAAACAACGGTAAAGCCGTTGATGATAAGGCCGACGCCGCCCTTGGCTCTCGCTGCGAAATATTCGATGACCTGCTGATTGACATCGCCGCCCGTCAGACCCAGGCCATCGTGCATTGGCGACATCACGATGCGGTTTTTCAGCTCAACGCCGTTGATCTGGATCGGAGTAAACAGTTTTTTGTACTTCACTTTTTTCATGTCCTTTCTTCTTATATATGTTGAGTATTATGCTTCAAGCAACGCCGCATGTTGCTTATGGCAATAAAATAGCACACAATATTGCCTATGTCAACACCTAATTGATAAAAGGTTGACATAGGCAATTCGCTGTTATATAATCGAAGCATGAAAATATGAGGAGACGACATGTCCGATATAAACGAAAATCTGAAAACGCTGCTCAGGGAGCTGAATATGTCGCAGCGGCAGTTTGCCCAGGCGCTTTATCTCGATCCGGGCTATTTTTCCCGGATCATTCAGGGCAAGATGCCCCTCAATTCCCGACTTCAGCTGCTGATAGAAAACACCTTTAAGGTAAACGGTGACTGGCTCAGGACCGGCGAGGGAGAGATATTTCTCGTTCCGACGGATTCCTCGATAAAGAGCCGCGTCCTTGATGAGATAGACAAGCTCAATGAATCTCAGCTTGCACTGGTCGATTCATTTATACGTCAGTACTTCAAGCTTGACAGCAAAGAGTGAGGTAATAAAAATGAGTTACGCGATAGGGCATATAGGCATCAATGTTTTGGATCTTGACCGCAGCGTTAAGTTCTATTCCGAGGTGTTCGGCATGAAAGAGGTATTTCGCATGCACCCGAAGAGCTTCTTGGACATGGTTCTGTGCTTCATGAGCGATGAGCACAACGGGACGATGATAAGCCTTGTTTGGTACGGCGAGCGCAAAACACCCTATGAGCAGGGCGAAAACAATGTCCATATAGCCTTTGTGACGGATGATTTCGAGGGCAGCTATAAACGCCATAAGGAGATGGGGCTCGTCAGCATTGAGGAGCTTCAAAAGGATATATATTACGTTGAAGATCCCGACGGCTATGAGATCGCCGTAGTTCCGGCGAAGTTTCACCCGTCTAACCTCAGGATTTTGTGAGTTGACTGCAAATTGAGATAAATTTAGAAAGCGGAGGCATATTGCCTCCGCTTTTGCTTTTGAATTTGCAGGTTCGTTTTCTCAGCCGCAGAGGAGGGCGAGCCCGAAGTAACATGCTGTATGCTTCAGATAGCCCGCTCTGAAATAATTTTGCGGAGTTTATCGGCATGGACGTATTGACACAGAAAATGATAGCTGATACCATGTAGACACAGCAAGAAAACTGCTGTTTACTCTACCAAAATAAACAAGAGATTTCGCCGCGATAAACTACTTAATGAACTACCTGAGAGGCAAAAAAGCAAGCAATTGCAATGCCTACAGGAACATCAAGGGCAAGCCGACCAATTCTGAATTCATCGCCATGATCGCCGACTGCCTTTCCTTGCGTCAAAAGCAGGGCATAATGCGGTGAAAACGCAGTAAACCCAAGGCTCCGAGGGATGGAATAATGTGGCGTGGAAGCGACGAATAAGCTGAACGCGCTATGAAGTCCCCAGCCGTATAGCAACCTATCATTGAGCTCATAGCAACGAACGCTCCCTGTCAGTTGGGTATCCTGAACCAACCGACGGGGAGTGTTTTTATGAGCAATTTCAGTTTGGATTATTGCATTGATGAGTTTATGATCTACTGCCGCAGCCGTGATCTTCGGCGGCGAACGCCGGACAGCTATGAGCATACCCTGCGACTATTCGAGCGATGGTGCGAGGTGGAACTGGGGATTGATTGCATCCATGATGTGAGCGAGCAGGTTGAATATGTCGAAGATTGATTTCCAGCGTCCCGCGCAAAAACGGGACGCAATTTTTATAAGCTTTGTCAATATGAAAATTAGTAAAAACGGAATAAAATATAATCAATTTGGTATAATCAAAATATTGAAACGACGCTTCAAACCTATGTTCACAATACTGAACAAATGGAAGAAAACGCTGTTGACGCATTTGAAAAAATAGCAACGGGCGTTTGACCGCAATTTGTCCACCAAGTTAAAAAAGCGTGGACAAACGGTGGACAAAACGCCCATTTTCACGCACTAAAAGCGTTGAAAATCCTTATTTATCAATGGTTAGCAGACACACCGTTTCGACTGTCGTTTCATTTTCCAAGGAAAGTTCTTTCACTTCCTGACCGTTCACCGGAACGGGAAATGCAAACACAATGTTCCTGATCCAGTTGCCGTCCTTCTGCTTTTCCGGATACAGGTCAATACGCTCGATGAATGCCTGCATGAACTCCTTCTGTTCCGCTTCGGTCGCAGAGCCATATACTTCGTCAAATGCCAACAGGAGCTGGTAGATATTATCGCCGGAGATTTTTTCCTGCTGGATACTCAGAATTTGAGCTTTTACATCATCAATCTGCGTTTCAATTTGCTCCATTGTATCATACTGCTCATCATACCGGCGCTGCAAGTCCAACATTTTACGGTCAAAATGCTCATCGGTGATGTCCAGCGTATCCATCTGGCGTTCCAGTCTCGTTTTGATACCCAACGTCTGCCGAAGCTGTGCCTGCAATATGGAAAGTTGTTTTTCTAAATCCTTGGTATCTACCGCAGACCCGATTTTTTCTTTGATTGCTTTAGAAAACTGCGGATCATTAACCATAGCCGAAACGATTGCCGCTACCATCCGATTCATTTCTGTCTGCTCAATATTCAGCCGGAAGGTGCATTTGTGTCCCGTAGCGCCAACCGTATTCTTGCAGTAATAATAAAACCTCGTTTTCTTGTCCTTGCTATGTGCCTTTGCGATATTTCCATAGAGACTTTTCCCGCAGCATGGGCATTTCAGAATACCGGACAAGATATGCGCGTGTTTGGGGTCGTGGACTTTCTCCCGCTTAAATGCGTTGAGTTTGCGCTTTTCCTGTGCAAGTTTCCAATCTTCTTCCGAAATGATTGCCTCATGCTTCCCCTCGTAAATCGGGAACTCGTCCTGTTCGACAACGTGCATTTCATTTCGTGAACCGATCTTCTTCTCCGTTCTGCGCCTGCCATATGCGATTTTCCCCATATAAACAGGATTGTCCAGAACATCCTTCACAAAGTTAGAAGAAAATCCCGGAATCGTCCCGTTTTGACGGATTTTCTTTGTATAGCCGTGATTGTTCAGGTAATTTGCAACAGCAACCAGCCCGTCGCTGGTATGGATATAGCGGTCATAGATAATGCGGATGATTTCTGCTTCATCTTCTGCGATCAGAAGTTCACCTTTTTCAAGCCGGTATCCATAGGGCGCAAATCCACCGTTCCATTTGCCTTCCCGCGCTTTCTGCTCACGTCCTGCCATTGTCTGTGTTCTGATATTTTCGCGTTCAATCTCTGCCACCGCAGACAGCACAGAAATCATCAGTTTGCCGGAATCCTTAGAACTGTCAATGCCGTCCTCTACACAAATCAGATTGACACCGAAATCCTGCATGAGCTGCAAGGAGTTCAGCACGTCCGCAGCATTACGTCCGAAACGTGAGAGCTTAAACACCAGCACATAGGAAACATCGTCCTTGCCCTCTTGAATGTCCGTCAACATCCGTTGAAATTCCAACCGCCCCTGAATATTCTTTCCAGAGAAGCCCTCGTCAGAATACTCGCCAGCTATGGTCATATCTTCGTATTCGGCATATTTCCGCAGCTTTTCTCTCTGCGCATCCAAGCTATATCCATCAACCTGTACTGCGGTAGAAACGCGCGTATAGATATAGCATTTAGTTCGTTTCTTCATAGCTGGAACTCCTTTCTCCGGTCAGTGTGCTGTCTCCCGGCGTTTGTATCAGCCCCTCATTTCGAATATAATATTCCAAAAGGCGAAGAACGTAGGACGGGGCATGACGGTTGTCCAGTTCCCATTCTGTTACTGTCCGATAGGGAATATCAAAATACTTGCAGAACTCCTTGCGGTTCATTCCGGTCATTTCCCGCAGCTCTTTGATTTTGGTCTTACAGTCCATCGCAATCTCTCCATAAACGCAAAAAACACGTTGCGTAACTATTATAACAGAACCCCGATGGTTACGCAACGTGTAAATTGCAATTTTTTAAGCAGCATTCTCCAAAACGCTGATTTCGTTCTTAATGGCTCGTTCAGATAAAGAAAGCGGGGCTGTTTCTCCTCGATGCTCCAATACCTGATTGCCGTATTTCAGCATCAGCCTTGCCATTACATCCACACAGCGGTCGAATGCCGCATTGTCCTTTGGATTATCGTAGATTTTACTCAATCGCATTCTCCCTTCTTTTCGTTCTGTGCGTATATGTCGTCAGCACTTCCTGCGGAATATGATCCAGTACGGCGACGGCATCCTCATAGTCCCGGCGCAGCTTGGCGTCAGCCAGCTTTTTCAAGGTGCTTTCCTGCGTGGCTTTGTCCAGCGACTGCTCCAACTGCTCCGTTTTCTTTTTCAGCTTTTTATTTTCAGCAGTCGTGACCGTGAACGCTGTATTGTACTTTTTCAGCGTCGTGTGCATCTGCTCTACAGCAGGAATATACTTGTCCAAAAAAGCGCCGATTTCTGCTGCTTTTCCCTTGGCATTGAACGCATTGACGCCTGAAAGCAATTCTTCCAGCTTGGCCTTCTGCTTGGTCAGGCGAGTCATCTCCTTGAACACCCTTGGCGGGATATGGTCACGTCCGGTTTCGCTGGCGCTCTCGCCGCGCTCCAAATCGGGGTATTTTTTGACCATATGCTCCCAAAACCTGTCCTGCCACTGTGTCAGCTTTTTCTTGTTTCCAACGATCTCTTTGGCGCAGAGCCGACCATCCTCTGTCAGTGGGACAAAAGAAAGGTGCATATGGGGCGTTTTCTCGTCCATATGCACCACTGCGGATACAATTGTTTTCGGGTCTTGATGTTTCCGGATAAAGTCCAATGCCTCCTGAAAATAGGCTTTGATTTCAGCTTTCTTCTTACCCTTGAAGAACTCCGGCGTTGCGGTCACAAGAGCCTCCACCAGCCGCACGCTGTCTGAACGGGTGCGGCAACCGGCGTCCTTGATCTGCCGTTCTGCCTCTGCACGATATTTGCGCTCCGGTTCGAGCAAATGAAAATTCAGATGGCTGCGGCTCTTGTCAATATCCGGATTACTGGCGTATTCCTCTTTTGTGCGCTCATTGTGCGCCTCAATATTAGAAATCTCCGGTCCTTTGTACTTGGCAAAGCGGAGAATCGCAAACTGCGGCTTACTCATTTATTTCTCCCTCCGTTTCTGCCAAATCAGGTCATAACCCAGCGCGTCGGCAAGCTCGACAACCTCTTTATATCGGATGCTCTCCCGCTGCAACTTGGCTGACAGATTGGAAACGCTGTCTGACCAGCCATATTCATCATGCAACAGATCAACAACCTCCTGCATAGTAAAACCGGCGCGAATGATCTGCGCCTTGATCTCATTGCGTACACTCATATTCAAATCCCCTCCAAAATTCAGATAATGAAAAAGCGAAGCCGGTACGCCCTCCGGCGCATCCGCTTCGCTGTTTCGCGAAAAATTCCGTTGCCCTCAAATTCGCTCAGAATCGCCGTTATGAAGGCCTGTTCACAGGTGGCACCTATCAACTTTTCAGCTCCGTGTGACTTTGCTCTAAACCGTACGATTTCCCACGTTTCCGCGCATCTGCTTTGCTGTTCCGAGAAGCGCGATTCCGTGAAACCACTTCTGCCATCAGGCAAATAATTTGCGGATTCCACTTGGCTTGATTTATGCCCGAAAATATAGGCTCTGCCGGTCAGCGCTTCTCCTATATGGCGGTGTTTGGGGAGAAACGCTGCGTACATACGTACACGACACGACGGCAAGAAAATTCATCGCCATTCCTCCGGTACGTACGTACGCTCTGAGACATCAGAAAACCCGTTTATATTGGGTTTTACAATCGCCTCAATACCGAAAAAGCCCCATACGCGCCGTCCGGCAGCATTGGTGATCTTGTTGCAGTATTCCAGATTGTATCTGCTCTGACTGGCGATCACACTATCGCTGAAGCTGCGGCGCTTTAACGGCGTCAGATTGTTTTCCTCGCACCACATCCGGTAAATCTCGTACAATTCCTTGGAGCTGATGGTGCAGTCTGCTTTCAGTCGGATATAGCCCTCCGATTCCAGAAAATCAAAGACGTTGTTGTTATCCCGCTTGACTGCCTCCCGATTATCCCGTGTACGCTGGCTCTCCGTGAACTTGAAGTTGTTGGCAACAAGCCGTTGTAAGCCCTCAAATGCCCACAGGAAGATCCTCTCGACTTCTGCTTTCATTTTTTCGGCAAGGTCAGGATCATCTACCCGTCCCGTAGGTTTTTCCTTGGTGGTCAGTACAAGCTGTCGGCGGTAAAATCCGTCGCTTCGGTCATAGAGTGCTTGCAAATCGCCGTTGGAGAACGCCAGCAGCCGGGCGAACATCCACCCCTGATAGCTCTGCTTGCCCTTGCGCTCTAGGTCCATCTTGCCTTGGGCGGTCACGATGGACTTGACGTAATTGGTCTGCCGCAGCGCTTCCATCCGCATATCGTCATCCACACACAGCAGAATGTGTTCCAGATCCGCGCGGGCAAAACGGTTTTCAGAGATTTTGCCGATGCTGCCGTCCTTCATGTTACCGCCGAGAAGCGCACCCAGCACAGCGCCGATTTGCGATTTTCCTTCACCGCCGTTTCCCTTAATCACCATCATGCGCTGCCCCTTGTTACTGGGGATCAGGCAATAACCGATAAACTCCTGCAAAGTGGGAATGTCCTCCGCGTAAAGAAGTCCATCCAGAAAGGAAAGCCACCGAACGGGAGCCGGTGCGTCGGGGCGATATGTCACCGGCAGTCTGCTCCGCACAATGTTCGGTCTGCCCTCGGTGAAGCTACCGTCCACCTTCAAAGTACCGTTTGCCAGATGAATTCTATCTGCCTCCGGTGCAAAGTCCTCTACATGAGCTGCCAGCTTCATCACTTCCAGAATGTTGGTGATCTTGCGGGGGATATTGTTCACGGCGCAGCATTTCAGTTCCTCATAGATTTCACCCCGAAGCGGCAGATCATCGGTCACTCTGCCGTCCGGTGTGAAAAAGGCACCGTTGGCAAAGATGATTTTCCGGCTGCTCAGAAATTCATCGCAGAACAGCGCCTCATTGATATTTGTGCCGTCAAACCAGATTGGTACGTCCAAATTAGCCGATTTCCGTTTCGCCACGGGCTTCCACCTCCTTTGCCAGCCGTTTCAGACGTTCTTCCAGCCGGTCGATCATGCCGTCCTTTTGAAGCATATCCACGGTTTTCACGCGGATCTCCAATTCCGCAAAGGTTAAAATATCTGTCAGATACTCAATATAATCGAGCATCTGGCAGGCTTCCACGAAGCGGTCATCAATGGTATCCTCCGGCGTTTTGGGCGCGTACTGCACCTTCCAACGCTCCAAAAGGTGCAGATAATCGCACAATACCCGCTGGCAATACAGCGCCTCTTTCTGGAACGCCTTTGCCAGCGGGTATTGCGGCTTCCGCAGCGCTGCTGCGGCAGGGGGCTTGTCCGGGTCAATCCCGAAGTCATACGCCAGCTTCTTCGCCGCGTCATAGCTGCTCAGGTTGAACAGCCTTGCTACAAGGTCGATCACGTCACCAGTTGCCCCACAACCGAAGCAGTAGAAGTAATCCTCGTTCAGCTTCATGCTGGGTGTGCGGTCATTGTGGAATGGACAGCAGACCATGTTGCCACGGTTTACTTCCAGTCCGTAGTATTCGGCAGCCTCTTTCACGGAAACTGCCATTTTGATTTGTGCAAATAAATCCATACCTGTTTTCTCCTGTAAAATAATTGAACTCCGCCGTTCTGCCCGATGCCGTTCCTGCCCGAGAATCTCACTCCGGCGTTTTGGTTTCCTTGGCACGCGGAATGCGGTACTTCTCCGGAAAGCATATCCTCATCGGACGGTCATGAAATTTTTAAGGTGCTGTGTGGTTTACGTCTAAATTTTAGTAAGAAAACAGGCGCTTTCCCGTATATCCGAGAGGTAGGAAAAGAGGGATGAAAGTAGGATTTTTCCACGCTTTTAGACAAAAACGAAAAAGCATGATATAATACAGAAAAATGTGAAAAGGAGGCTGGTGTATGCAAGTTAAGCTGACAATCGGGGAACGTTTGAAGGATTTACGAATAGCACAAAAGTTGACATTGGAGCAGCTTGCCGCCGAGGTGGGCATCTCAAAATCCGCACTCGGCAAATATGAATCGGATAACGGTAAGGACATCAGCCCGTACAGCATTTTGGTGCTGGCTGACTATTACGGTGTTTCCTGCGACTATCTGATGGGACGGACGGAAACAAAAAATCACCCAAACACAGCTCTGCATGAGCTGCATTTGGGTGATGATGCAATCGAGGTATTGAGAACGTGCAAGTTCAACCACCGGCTGCTGTCGGAGCTGATCTGCCACAAGGATTTCCAGCGCTTCATGCTGGATGCTGAGATTTACGTTGACCGGATCGCGGATATGCGGATCAATGATATGAATGCCGTGCTGGAAGCCGTCCGGCAGATGGCATTGATGAAAAATAGCGGTGAAGAAAATGACCTACATCTGCGGACGTTAGAAGTGGCGCAGATTCGGGAAGATGAATATTTTGGAAGCTTGATTGCAGATGACCTGAAAGGTATCCTCCGTGATATTCGAGAGCAGCATCGTCCCGACACCATGACTGCGGATGAAGTCTCCTTTGCAGAAAATATGCAGAACCAGTTACGGGAGGCAATGAACTTTGAGGGCAGTTCCGAGGAAAAGAAAATCCGATCGTTCCTCGCCACGTTCGGTATTGATTATGACAAGCTCACCAAAGAGCAGTTCGTCACACTGATCGACATACTCAAGCTGTCCAAGTACTTGAAAAGCCCCATCAGCCAACGCGGGAAAACGACCATGACCCACGGCAAGGGGAAACGGAAGAAGCGCTGAAACAACGGCGGCGCTGCGGCGGGACGAGGGCTTTTATATACCGCTGCTTCCTTTTCCGGACAGTCGGATTTTGCTTCTCAAAAATCCTGCATTTGTACCGCAACCCGCGTCACAAAATCCGCCTGCCCTACTGCCGCAGAAAAGTGTTTGCCGCCACACTCTGCCACACCGCAGAGTACACCGCCAACCCCTTTTCCGCGTCAGCCGGAAGCAAAGGTATAACACACTAGACTTTCCTACGGAAAATCGTGTGCCAACAGGGATGCTCGCGCCCCTATTGGAAACCCAGCGTCAAAGAGATATTCCCTTTGAAATCCCTCATTTTCCTCGCAGGTGCATATACAACTGCAAAAAGCAGCTTGTAATGCCTGCTCAGAAAATGCAAAAGGAAGCAGTCCTATCACACGATACGCGCGTGGTAGAACTGCTTCCTTTTATTGAATTGCAGCATCGAACAGGCTCTGCAAAACCTGTCCAATACCTGGCATTGATGCAGGTAGCCCTGCTGCTTGAGTTTCTGTGTAGACATGCTCACTTCAATCCTATTCCGGGTCAAAAGTGGGGCAAGATAGCAGAAAATCTATCGCTCATGACTTTATGGCTCTAACACGGCAGCACCTGACAGAATTAGAACCGCAGGATTGGCGTGCTTTATTCCTTATGAAATCCTGCCTCACATAATATTTAAGCTAATTCCTCAATGTGTGCGAACAAGAAATCAATGAAATACTTACTTGCCAACGG
>CAVEAL010000014.1:0-67794 GCA_963613665.1 bacterium
TCGGCACCGCCTGCGGGTATGCAAGGCCTATATCCTCGCTGGCCGAGCACAGCAGTATTCGTTCACCTCCTTCGGGCATGAGAAAAGCCCCACGGGATTTGACTCCCATGAGGCTCGTCTTCATTCTACTTTGCTATTGTAATCATACCACAGGTCAACAGTGCCATACTGTGCCAAACCGTGCCAACTTTCAGTCCGGGACGATAAAATTCTGCAAAGCCGCTCCGTGTATGCGATGTACCGTGCGGAGGGATACATTTCTGTGCTGAGTTTACCGGAATCAGAAAATAGCCCAGAATTTCCTGTATCAGTGCGACCTGCTCCATATCGCCGCCCATTGACTCTGCAAGAAACTTCTTAAACAGCGGGCAGTCGGCGCTCGTATCATAGGTTACGTTCAGCTGCACCGTAGAATAATAATCCGGGGTATGCTGCGTCAGCGTATCCTCAAGCACGTTGTACAGACCATTCCGTATATTGATGATGTAAGGGTTTGCGTTCAGCTCCCGGATATCCCGCTGTACCAGCAGCCGCCATTGCTTCTCTGCATCCACGATCTGCGACATCTTCGTCTCTCTGACCAGCATTTTCTCCTGCACAAGCCGCTGTGCTTCCATCTCGGACATCTCGACATGCGTGTGGAGTTCTCATTGGAGAATATGGATATGTCCGGATTCCAGAAGGGCACAACATATCCGCAGATCAAGGAGTATGTGCAGGAGCATAGCGGATTGAAGGTATCTTCTCTGTATATTTCTCGGGTGAAGTGAAAATGTGGACTGGATGTTGTACAAAACTATAATCTGTCCAAGAAAGAGAATGCCAAGCAGCCCCAATGCCCGCCGGAGAAAGAAAAAGCAATCAAGGAAGCATTGCAGCACTTCGGAGTGATATAAAGGCTGATAGATTAGCACAGACGAACAGTGCCCATCGATTTTCAAAATCGGTGGGCACTACTTTATGCATTTATGATTACTTCACTGCGCTGTGGAGCTGTATGTTCATCCAAATAGCGCCACAATTTTGGAAATGGTGTGCGGCGGGAAAGTTATCCTTGACTTTGATCAGTCGGCAAGGCAGTTGACAACCAAGAGAGTATCTTTCCTGATACTGGGCATCTTCATGTACACAGCGGCTGTGTTTGGCGTTACCAAATTTCTGAGAAAAGAAGTCTACTAAATCAATATCTCCATTCTTTATATCACGACATCATGTGCTTTTTGAGAGGGGAAAGGAATGGATGTAAAAAGAAAGGATATTTAGGTAGAATCGGTCACGCAGCTTCTGCCGGCTGCGCTGCGGCCTTGTTTTCCGGGAGTTCCTTCTGCGCATCCAGATATTTCTGGTAGCCGTCGGAGACCTTCTGCTTGCTCATGAGCGTGAGCGGGACAAGCACGGCAAGGCACACCAGCGCGCCGGGCCACAGCGGCGCCACACCAAAGGGACTGCCGGCAAAAAACCAGACGGCTGCCGTCAGACCGCCGAGCAGCATCGACCAGAAGGCGGAGCGGCTGTTGACGCGCGGCCAGACCAGCGCGGCGAGCAGGACGATGCCGACGATCGAGCGGATCTGGAATGCGCCGAGCATCTGGTTGAGTATGGACTTCGCGCCCAGACCGAGCCAGGTGCCGAGGATACCGGCGATCACGATTACGACGTAGGAAAAGCGCATCTGCTGCTTTTCCGTTGCGTCCGGCTTGACTATAATGCGGTAAAAATCCTTGGTGAACGTGCCGGAGATGACCATCAGCAGGGATGGCGCCGTCGACCAGATCGCAGCGATGATAGCCATGCTGACAAGGCCACTGTACACCGGACCGATGCTGTCTGCCATGCGGTAAAGGGCGTTGCTGGCAACGATATCCGGCATGGTCGCCTTCGCGCAGACACCGATCATGGCAGGCATCAGTGCAAACGGGATCGTCAGAAGGCCTGCAATGAACATGCCGCCGTTGGCGCTGCGCCGGTTTTTTGCACCGAAAAGTGCGTTGGTCACATTGGACGAGGCGAGGAAGGAAATCGCAGAGCCGAGCGCGCTGGCGACTACAGTCATCCAGTCATCGCCAATGACATTGAAGTAATTTGCCGGGAGTTCCATGCGCAGGCTGCCCATTCCGCCTGCTTTGGAGATGGACATGACGGTGACGATGCCCATGCCGACGATCATGACGCCGGTGTGCACGACACCGATCCACGACACGCCGACCATGCCGCCGAAAATCGTCACGAGCACGAACAGCGCCGTGATGCACCAGGCGACCAGCGTCTGATCCAGCCCCAGCATCGGTGCCAGAATGGATGCGGCAGCCGGAGCCTGCAGCGAGAAAAAGATCAGGTAAGCGAGTGCAACGACGATAATCATCACGACGCGCACCTTCTGCCCGAACATGGCCGCATAGCATTCCGGGATCGTCATGGCGTGATATTTTGCCGCCATGGAGCGATAGAATTTTGATACTGTGAACGGAATTAAAAAGCAGCCGAGACCCAAGCCCCAGTTTGCCCAGACAGCGGTGGAAAGGCCGCCAGAAAATCCGTTTCCGGCCACGCCGATGGTACCGGCGCCGGCAACGATCTCGGAAAACAGCAGCGTTGCCACGACGATGATAGGCATGGAGCGGTTTGCGGTGTAAAACGACTCCGTGTTAGCTTTTGCGCGCTTGGCAAAGTAGAACGAGACGAGCGCGGTGAGAAGAATATAGCCAAAAACCATTACAATCTGAATCATGATCAAAAACCTTTCAGACACTTGCGGCCGCGCGCAAACACGCAGATCCAGCAAAGCGCTTGCATTTGTATTATGGAGCTTACAGTATCCGGATGTCTTTTGAAAGAGAAAAATCAAACGCAATCAAGCGTTTCAGCTCGGTGGGCGTCCGTCCTGAGACGATCGCTTCGAGCACAAATCGGCCGTCACAGCGGTGGAAAACCGCATTTTCTGTGATGACATAGTCGGCACAGCCGCGGCTCGTGATCGGCAGCGTGCACGTTTTCACCATTTTCGGCGCACCGGATGGTGTGCATTGTGTCATGGCCACAGCGAGCGTTCCGGCACTGGCGGCAAGGTCCATGGCGCCGCCGACGCCGAGCAGCCGGCCGGGCAGCGTCCAGTTTGCAACGTCTCCGTCCTCGCTCACCTCAAATGCGCCGAGCACGACCAAATCAAGGTGCCCGCCGCGAATCAGGGCGAACGAAGCGCTGAGATCAAAATATGAGCACCCGACCGTCTCGGTTGCGGGCTGCATGGCAGCGTTTACAAGCGCTGGGTCCGCATACTGTATGTCAGCCAGAGGCCCGAGCCCGAGCATGCCGTTTTCCGCATGAATGTAGATATCTTTGCGTGTGACGAATTCACACGCCATCGTGGGGATGCCGATGCCGAGGTTCACGACCAGCGGTCCGGGACGGAACCGCTCAAGAAACCAGGCAGTATTCTGCGCGACACGGTGGCTGATAGGATCGGTCTGCAGCGCCATATCATTGCACCTCCACAAGGTGGCCTACGAAGAGGTGCGGCGTTTCGATACGCTCAGGATCCAGATGACCCGCCGGAACGATCTCCCCCACCTGCGCGATCACAGTTCTGGCTGCTGTCGCCATCATGGGATTGAAATTGCGCGCCGTCTTACGGTAGACAAGGTTGCCGAGCGTATCCGCCTGCGCGGCGCAGATCAGCGCCACATCCGCCTGAAGCGCACGCTCCATGACATAGGGCCTCCCGTCAAAGATGCGTGTCTCCTTCCCTGCCGCCAGCTCGGTGCCGACTGCGGTCGGCGTGAAGTAGGCCGGGATGCCGGCGCCGCCCGCGCGGATCGACTCGATCAGCGTGCCCAGCGGCAGGAGCGTTACCTGCAGCTTTCCCTGGTAATACTGACGCGCGACCTCCGGGTTGCGGTTGTAGTGCGTGCCGATGAGTTCGCGCACCTGACCGTTGTACAGCAGGCGGCCGAGTCCGTGCTCGGGTCCGCTGCCGAGGCCGCAGGAAATGATGGTCAGATCCCGCAGGCCGCTGTCAGCCAGAGCTTCGACCAGCGCAGAGGGGAGTCCCGCACCGCCGAAGCCGCCGATCATGATGCGGTCACCGCTGTGCACAAGCGCCATCGCCTGCGCAAGTGTGCAGTTTTTCCCTGTGTGCATCCTGCGGTGTCCTCCTTTGCGGTATATACTTGAAGTGCGCTTCCCTGCCCTTTCATCTGCTGGGGGATGCAGCAATCAGGCGGTCTCCTCGTCGCGCTTTGTTTTGATCATAAGCACGGAATCGTACTGCAGGACGGTCACGTCGTTCTGGTTAATGACGTCCGTGTGCCGGGTGAGGATCGCATACTGCGGCTTGGAGGTGATGCGCTTGTCGGTGATTGTCGTCACGTTATGGATCGTGTCGCCGAAAAAGACCGGTGCAGTGTCTTTGATGTGGTTCTGCTCAAGCGAAGCGACGACGCTGCTCTTGAACAGGCCGGTAAGCGAATTGAGGCCGTATGAGATCGCGAGCGTCAGCATGCCGTGCGCGATGGGCTTGCCCCAGCGGGACTTTTCGGCATAGGCGCGGCTGGTGTGCAGCTCAACATAGTCGCCGGTCAGCCCGGCGAAGAGCATCACGTCCGCTTCCGTGATCGTGCGCGACGGCGTCACGTAGGTGTCGCCGATCTGCAGATCGTCATAGTACAGGCTGTGATCGTAGGCAATGGGATTGCTCATAGTCGTATACTCCTTTTCGTATGACGGTGTGTTTATTTGACGATGCCGTCAGTCTTGAGCGCGGCGATCTGCTCGTCGGAGTAGTGCATGGCCTTGAGGACCTCGTCCGTGTTCTCGCCGAGCGTGGGCGCCTTCTTGAACTCGATATTACCGGCAGAGGCGGACTTGATGGGGATCATCGGCATGACGACCTTGTTGCCGTTGCCATAGGTGATCTCGCGCATGTAGTCGTTCTCGAGCGCCTGCGGATCCTTGTGCAGGTCTTTGTAGTGGCGGACATAGGCCGCGGTGATGTCCTTTTCTTCAAAGCGGCGCATGATCTCGGTCGAGTCGATTTTCGCAAACGCGTCATCAAGGATCCGGATCATGTCCGCGCGGTTTTTGAGCATGGTGATGGAATCCTGGAAGCGCGGGTCGTCGATGTATTCCGGGATCTCCAGCTGCGTGAACACTTCCTTGAAGTAGCGGTCATACTGCATGACCCAGAGTGTGACCCACTCGCCGTCCTTGCATTTATAGCTGGTGTTGAAAGGCTTGACGCTAAGACGCTTTTTCGGATACGCGTCATCGAAGCGGGGCTGGGTGATGATTGCCGGCATGGCGCACATCCACGTGGCAGCGCCGTAGAGCGAGACCTCGATCAGGTCGCCCTTGCCGGTGCGTTTGGCGTTGAGCAGCGCCATGAGCACGCCGGCGAACAGTGTCGTGCCGGTGAAGATATCGCCGCCGCTCGGGGGCGGAACCATCGGATAGCCGCTCTCCTCCACTGCGTCTCTGGCGAGACCGGAGTTGGTGAAGAATGCCACGCCGTCAAAGCCGGGCTTGGCAGCATCGGGCCCCTTTGTGCCGTAGCCGGTCAGCATGCCGTATACGAGTTTGGGGAAGCGGTCCTTGAGCGAATCATAGTCGATACCCAGGCGCTGGAGGCCCTGCGGGCGCGTGTTGGTGATGAAGGCATCTGCGTCTTCGAGCATTTCAAACAGGACTTCTTTGCCCTTTGGATCCTTCAGGTCCAGGCAAATGCACTTTTTGTGCGCGTTGAAGACGTCAAACAGTTCATTCTCTTCATCATTTGCAGGCACATTGTTCGACGGGCCGTGAAAGCGCCACGGATCGCCCTTCAAACCCTCAATCTGGATGACCTCTGCGCCAAATTCGCTGAAGTAGCGCGTCGTCGTCGTGCCGGCCACGAAATTGCACAGAGAGATGATCTTAATACCTTCCAAGGGCAGACTCATAATCAGTTATCCTCCTTTTCAATAATGCAGCGGCGTACCGCTTTGGCTGTTGCTTCAAACGCTTCTCTTTTTGATTTCCGTAATCAGCGCCGGAAGCAGGCTGGTGAAATCGGTGACTGCGCCGCAGTCAGAATAATCGAAGATCGCGGCGCTGCGGTCGCGGTTGACGCTGATGATGCACGCTGCGCCCTGCATGCCGACCTTGTACTGCGCGGCACCGGACACGGCAAGGTTGATCATCAGCTCCGGCTTTACGGTCAGACCGGACTGACCGATCTGCACGCTGTGCGGCAGCAGGCCGCTCTCGATGAGCGGACGCGAGCCGCAGACCTGACCGCCGAGCAACCGTGCAAGCTCCTGCATCTGCTCGATCTGGGCCTGTGTCTTGACGCCGCGGCCGCCGCTGACGAGCACGCGCGCTCTGTCGGCACCGGTGTCGCTGCCGGACTTGGCATTCTTGCTCATGCATTCGTACTGCGGGTCAGGCGTGACGGTGACGGCCGTCTCGATGATAACGCCGCTGCGCGCCGCGTCGGAGGCGAGCGGCTGGAACATCTGCTCATGCACGGTGGCCATCTGCGGACGCTTTTCCCGGATGACGATGTGTGCGTGGATCTTGCCGCCGTAGCCGGGCGTCGTCTGGTAGAACTCGCCTTCCTCGTCAAAGCCGAGGTCGATCGCGTCGGCCGTCAGGCCGGTCTGCAGGCTGATCATCATGCGCGGGGCCAGATCACGGCCGATGCTGGTAGCGCCATAGAGCAGGATAGACGGACGATATTCCTTCACCAGCTGCGTAAGCGCCTGCTGATAGGGTCTGGCGCTGTAAATGCCGAGCGCCGCGTTTTCGGCGACGATCACCTGATCCGCGCCGCGGGCGATGAGCGTGTACGCCAGCGCGCGCACGCTGCTGCCGAGCAGGACGGCTGTGACCGGCTCCTGGCAGTGCGTTTTAAGCTCCTGCGCCTTGGCGAGCAGCTCGAAAACCGTCTCGTGGATGACACCGTCACGCTGCTCAGCAAAGACCCAGATTCCATTATCACATTTGCTGTTCATACTGTTCTCCCTTAAATGAAATGTTTTTCTTTGAGCATATCGGCGATCTGGGATGCCATTTCAGCAGTGCTGCCGGTGACGTAGCACGTCTGCTTTTCGCTCTTGGGCGGCTGAAAGACCTTCTTCGTGACGGACGGCGAGCCGGGAATGCCGATCATTTCCGGGGCGGCTGCCAGTGCGGCGGCATCCCAGGTGACGATCTCCTTTTCTGTTGCGGCCAGAATGTTGCGCGGATCGGCATAGCGCGGGCGCTCGGGACTCTTGCACACGGACACGACGGCCGGAAGCTGTACGCGCACGTGCTCGACGGCGTCCTCCGTTTCGCGGTCGCAGTATGCCCAGCCGTCTTTCACGTCCAGCGACGTTGCGAGCGTGACCTGCGGGTAATCGAGGAAGGCCGCGACGGCCGGGCCGACCTGAGCCGTGTCGCCGTCGTCGGAGTTGCGGCCGGCGATGATGAGATCGACGCCGCCGATCTTCTCGATCGCCTTTGCCAGTGTGTATGCCGTTGCATAAGTGTCGGCACCGCCGAATGCGCGGTCAGAGAGCAGATATGCCTCGTCGCACGTATGGCTCAGCGCCTTGAACAGTACGCGGGTCGCCTGCGGCGGGCCCATGGTGATGGCTGCAATGGTCGCGCCGTATTTCTCCTTGAGCGCCACGGCCGTATCCAGCACCGTCGCGTCAACGGGATTGAGCTTGTTTTTTACGCCATCACGCATCAGATTGCCGGTCCTGGGATCCAGCTTTACGGTATCCGTATCCGGGATCTGTTTGATCAGAATTGCGATTTTCACGTTTCTCTCCTTATCTTTTGCTGTGGGGTGGGTCTCGGGCTTATTTGCCCTGGAACTGCGGCTTGCGCTTTTCGACGAATGCCGTCGTGCCCTCTTTCTTGTCATCGGTGCCGAGCAGCATGCCGAAGGTCAGCTTCTCCAGATACATGGCGGTGTTCAGGTCGGCGTTGCTGCCCTCGAGGATGGCACGCTTGGCCAGCGCGAGTGACAGCGGCGCTTTCTTGATCATCCATCTTGCGACCTTGAGCGCCTCATCCATCAGCTGCTCCTGCGGAACGGCCTTCATGGCGAGGTTGCAGCGCACGGCCTCCTCCGCGTTCATGGAGTAGCCGGTCAGAATGAGCTGCTTTGCGATGCCCATGCCGCAGATGCGCGTCAGGCGCTGCGTGCCGCCAGCGCCGGGAATGACGCCGAGACCGGCTTCCGGCAGGCCAACGGTCGCATTGTCGGACATGATGCGGATATCGCATGCCAGCGCGACTTCGAGGCCGCCGCCGAGCGCGTAGCCGTTGACGGCGGCGATGACGGGTTTGCGGTTTTTCTCAATAAGCTCCAGTGCCACCGGAAGCGCGATGCAGTCACGGTAGAGCGCCTGCATGGGCTGCAGCTGCATGACGTTGTTGATGTCGGCACCGGCGATGAATGCCTTTTCGCCGCTGCCGGTGATGATGCCGACTCGCAGCTCGTCGTTTTCATCGAGATACTTTGCGAAGTTGTACAGGTCAGACCACGTTGCTGCGTTGAGTGCGTTCATGACCTCGGGGCGGCAGATCGTAAAGATCGCAACGCCGTCTTTTTCTTCCAGCGTAAAGTGCGTGAATGTCGGCTTATCCATTTCTGTTCCTTCTTTCTGTAAGTTAATTCAGGCCCGCGATCGGGCGGAATTGTTCGGGGTGCTCGCGCAGAACGCTCTTCTGGACCTTGCCCGTCACGTTGTGCGGGACCTCGCCCATATAGGCAACATAGCGCGGCTTTTTATAGCTTGGCAGCGTTTCGCGGCAGTAGCGCACAAGTTCCTCGTCGCTGAGCGTCATACCGGCTTTGAGCACGATTGCTGCGGCGACCGCCTCTTCAAACCGGACATCCGGCACTCCGATGACAGCGCAGTCGGAAATGGCGGGGTGGTTTCTCAGAATGTCCTCAACCTCCTGAGCGTAGACATTCTCGCCACCGGTTTTGATCATATCCTTCACACGGTCGACCAGATAGTAATAGCCGTTGGCATCACGCCGCATCAGATCCTCCGTGTGGAACCAGCCGTTGCTGAAGACACGCTGATTGAGTTCGTCATTTTTCAGATAGCCCCGGAAGAGCATCGGTGAACGCACGATCGCCTCGCCGACCTCGCCGACCGGGACGTCCCGCATCTGCCTGTCGACGATGCGCAGCTCGCAGTTAGCGTTGATATGGCCGACGCTCGTGATGCGTTCCGGATGCGCCAGCAGCTCCTCCTGCGAGATGACCATGCTGCACGGGGCGCAGGTCTCCGTAGAGCCGTAGGATGCGCGCAGGCTGGCATTGGGAAACATTTCGCAGATTTTGCGCACATAGTCTTCGCTGCATTTGCCTCCGGTGAACTGGGCCTCTCTGAGCGAGGCGACATCATAGTGCCGCCACAGGCCGGAATCGTACAGGCGCATGTAGATCAGCGGCGGAACGACCAGCATTTGCGTGACGTGATAGGTCTGGATCTGCTCAAAGATAAAGTCTGGATTGACTTTGTTGACGAGCACGAAAGTGCCGCACAGTGCCAGCATCTTGACGAGGATACTCATGCACGCCGTGTGGAAGAATGGGCAGTGCGTGAGTGCGACCTCCGGCCGATGACTGTTGTCGTTTTCGATAGCCAGCATCTGGCCGTATTCGCGCATCATCTTCTGCGTGCGCACGGCGGCCTTGGAGGTGCCGGTTGTGCCGCTGGTGAGAATGATGACGGATTCGTCGTCCTCAGTGAGATCGACCTGCGCTTCCTCGGCGCTACCGGTCAGGAGGCCGGAAAAGCAGTACTCACCCGGCGCCGGTTCGCCGGTCGTGATGACCAACTGCAACTTGCCGTACATCTGCGCGGCTTCGTGGATCGTCCGGGCAAAGTCCGCGTCAAAAAGAATAGCCTTACAGCCGGTAACGTCCATGATGCGCGAGATCTCCCCAGCGAGGAAATGCGTGTTGATTGCGACCGCCGTCGCGCCGATCTTCTGTGTCGCCAGAAAGCACAAGACGGTCTCGGCGCAGTTGCGGAACATATATGCGACACGGTCACCCCTGCGGACGCCCAGTGCCTTGAGCGAATTTGCAACACGGTTTGTTTCCCGGTTGAGTTCGCACCACGTGTACTCCTTGCCGTAGCAGGAAAACGCGAGGCGATCCGGGTACATGAAAGCATTCCGAATCAGATAATGGCCAAATTGGTACACGACGAAGGCACTCCTTTCAAAGGAAGGATAGACATTTTTTTGCACGGGCAGCGGCTCTGCCTGATAAAAGGGACGCATTGGGGGCGGAGTCCCTGCCCGTGCCGGGGGAAATGCTGATAAGTTGATATAGTTTTGATATAGTTAGTATCTGAGGCCAAGCTGTCAGGGCACACTCAGCAGAGACCGTGGAGCATCCAGATTGGGATGCAGCAGAGGATGCCGACGATGCATGCCAGCAGGTAGACATGCGACATTTTTGAGACCTGCTTAAATTCGCACATATTGCCGGATGCGGCAAGCGCGGTCAAAACGGTGGCGTTGGTGTACTTGGTGGGGAAGCAGTTGACAACGTTCATGACGATGAAGCCAAAGCACCAGGGGTTGATGCCGGCAGCCTCTGCCATCGGCGCGCACGCGACGACAAAGATCGTCATCAGCGCGGTCTGGGACACGAACACGAAGCGGAACAGGTAAATGATGATGCAGGTCGCGACGACCATGACGGCAGGGTTGACAAACAGCGGGGAGAGCATGCCGGTGAAGGTCGCGCCGACCCAGTCGGAGATGCCGGTATTGCTGAACACGGAGGCGAGGCTGGTGCTGGCGGCGATGAACACGACGGATTCCCAGGCGACCTTGTTGCGGAAGTCGTTTCTGTCGAGGATCTTGAGTGCGAGCAGCGCGACCATGCCGAGCTGTGCCGTGGAAGCGGCGGCGATGCCAATCGTCTTTTCAAGGATCCAGAGGATGATGCACAGCACCAGAACGGCGGCCGAGATCTTCTCTTCCCTGCTCATGGGGCCGAGGGCCTCATACTGCGCCTTGCTGAATTCCTTGGAGATGGGCTTGGCGTCTTTCGGTCTGTAGAACAGGATGATGGCGCCGCAGCAGATTACGAACAGTGCGATGAGCAGCGGCCACGCATTGCCGATCCACTGCATGAAGGTCCAGTTCTGATACTGGGCGGCCAGCAGGCCGGTCATGGTGAAGGTCATGGTCGTGCCGGTCAGCCACACGCCGCCATTGCCGCCGAAGGCGAGCCACGCGGTGGCGAAGAAGCCGGCGGCGGACTTGGAGCCGTCCTCGAAGCCGAGCTCACGGTTGTAGGTGCTGCACAGGGGGGCTGCGATGGAGACCTTCGCGGTCTGGCTCGGAACGAGCGGGTTGACCACGTTGCCGGCGACGAACAGAGCGAGGATCTGCTTGCTCCAGCTGCCGGAGAACCAGGACATGATCTTGAGAACGACACGGCGCAGGAAGCCGGTTTTCGACAGTGCGGCGCCGATGACGAACACGGGGATGACGATCCAGATGACGCCGCCGCTCCATGCGGAGTACGCGGTAGCCAGCGGGACGCATTTGGTGATGACGAGCATCATCTGCATGAACAGGCACGTCACGAAGTCGGGCAGCGTGCCGCCGATCCAGAAGAACACGGCCATGACGAAGATGCCGAGGGAGTGCCATCCCTCCGGGGACAGGCCTTCGGGTGCGTCCGTCAGGAAGAACACCACCATGGCGATGATGCCGAGGATGCCGAAGATCGCCTGCTTTTTGTTAAAATAGCGGGACATGAATTCTATCTCTCCTTATTAAATATAGGTGATCGATTGGGGCTGCGGATGGTTTACTTGATGCCGAGGCCGGAGGCGACGACGCCGATCTGCGTCTCGGTCGTTCCGCCCATGAAGCGCATGATGCGCGTGTCGCAGAACTGTCTGGAGATGGGGATCTCGCTGCTCACACCGTAGCCGCCGAACATCTGCACGCACTGGTCAGCAGCGCGGAAGGCCAGCTCCGAGGTGTAGTACTTGACCATGGAGCAGTCGGTGTTGATGTCCTTCTTCCCTGCCATGTAATCGAGCAGGACCTGATCCAGATACGTCAGTGCCATGTTGTACTCCGTGTAGAGCTGGGCGAGCTTGAACTGCGTGTTCTGGAACGAGGACAGGGGCTTTCCGAAGAGGATGCGCTGCTTGACATACTCGCTCGTGAGGCTCAGCGTGTGCTCGACCGTGCCGATGGAGCCGTAGGCCGCCATGATGCGCTCGGCCTCAAGGTGCTGCATCAGGACATAGAAGCCGCCGTTGAGTGCGCCGATCAGGTTTTCCTTCGGCACCTTGACGTTGTCAAAGGAGATCTCTGCGGTGTCCTGCGCATGCAGGCCGATCTTGTCGATCAGATGGCGGGAAACGCCCTCACTGTTCGTTTCGATCAGCAGCAGGCTGATGCCGCGGTAGGCCTTGTCCGCATTCGGATTCGTGCGCACGGCGACGACGATCAGATCCGCTACCATGCCGTTGGAGATGAACGTCTTTGTGCCGTTGACGAGGAAATAGTCGCCCATGTCCTCGGCGCTGGTCGTAATGTGCGCCAGGTCGGAGCCGTGATCGGGTTCGGTCATGCACACGCCCATAACGGTCTCGCCGCGGACGATCTTCGGCAGCCATTTTTCGCGCTGCTCCTCCGTGCCGTTTTCGGCGATGTAGGGGGCGACAACGTCGCCGCTGAGCCGCGAGAAAATGCTGTTGAGACCGCGCTTGGAATACTCTTCGGCCTTGATGACCGTGTAGAGGAAGTCCCCCGTGCAGCCGGCGCCGCCATACTTCTTGTCGACCCACATGGACATGAAGCCGGCCTGTCCCATTTTCTCAAAGTAGGAATGCGGCACCTGATGGTTGGCACTCCACTCTTCGTAATACGGAACAGCTTCCTCGTCTAGGAAAGCACCGAACGCTTCGCGGAACTCATCATGCTCCATGCGGAATGGCAGTTTTCTTTCCATGCAATAATCGCTCCTTTTTGTTTTAGATTTTATCGGGATTGGGCGCCCAATCGGCCATCATGCTCTCAATTGCATCTTCGCTATAGCCAAGGCCCTCGAGGATCTCGTGGGTGTTCTGACCGAGCGTCGGCGCTTTGTGGATGCAGCCGGGCTTGTCCGAAAACAGCGCGTTCGGGCCGCGGGTCAGGAACGTCTCCTGCTGGATGTCATCCTGCGTCGGGGCCTGCACGATATAGCCCATGTGCTTGACCTGCGGGTCATTGACGACGTCCTCGGTGTTGTTGATCTTGCAGCACGGCACATCGCATGCCATCATGCGCTCGATCGCCGCGTCCATGTTCGGGAATGTATTGAGCCAGGCTTCGATCTCGGGGATGATCTCCTCCTGATGCGCGGCGCGGGTGTTGCAGGTCGCGTACTTGGAGTCCGGATCCAGGAAGTCCGGGCGGTCCATTGCCTTGGCGAGCGTTGCCCACGCCTTCGGGTTCGGCGCGCAAATGATCACGCCCTCGCCTTGCTCGTTCCAGAAACCGCCGAACGGGCACAGCGCGCTGTGGTGGCCGCCGTTTGGCTTGACGATCACGCCGTCATTGAGACGGTCGATCGGACTGTTAAGGTAGATCATGCCCTGAATGAGCGATACGTCGATGTGCTGGCCAAGGCCGGTGCGTCTCTGATAGTGCAGCGCCGTCATGATGGCGGCATAGGCATTCGGGCCGGCAAAGTAGTCGGCCAGCGTCACGCCGTGCTTGATCGGGCGGCCGCCCTTTTCACCGTTGACGCTGATCATGCCGGAGATAGCCTGACCGAGCAGATCAAAGCCCGGGCGCTGCGCATAGGGGCCGGTTTGACCAAACGCGCTCACGGAGCAGTAGACCAACTTTGGGTTGATCTCTTTCATGGTCTCGTAGCCGAGGCCCAAACGATCCATGACGCCCGGACGGAAGCCTTCGACCAGAACGTCAGCTTCGGCAGCAAGTTTCTTGCACACCTCGACCGCGCGGGGATCTTTCAGGTTCATGACGATCGACTTCTTGCCGCGGTTGACCCAGGCGTGGGTCATGCCTTTTCCCTCAATGAAGGGTGCGTAAGTTCTTGCGGAATCACCGGACTGCGCCTCGATCTTGATGACCTGTGCACCGAAGTCGGTGGCGATCGCGCTGGCACCGGGGCCGGCTACGTTGGTCGTAAAGTCCAAAATTTTCACATCGTCGAGCATTTCCATTCGTATTTCCTCCTGTTGCTAGATTTTCAAGTCCAGTCCGTTCGTCACAGGCTGGACAATATTCATATTAGATGCTTGCTGCCAGCATGTAGGCCGATGCCACCGCGTTGTGGATGCGGCCGACCTCTACAGAGTCGCCGATGACGTCGACCTTCGGCAGCTGCTCCTTAAGTGCTTCATACAGATCATTATTGGGCTTGGCACCGGCTGCGATAACAATAGTGTCGGCCGGGATGCACTTCTGTCCCTCGGCATTTTCGATGAGCACGTGATCCTTGCCCAGCTCCAGCACCTTCGTCTCACTGAGGAGATCGACGCCGAGCTGGCGCGTGCGGTACATGATCGACCAGCGGCTGCCGGGGTTGATGTCCTTGGCAAACTTTTTGCCCATCTCCACGACGCTGACGTGGTGCACGCCGTGCGTCAGGAGCTCTTTGAGCTTGGCCTCCGGCTCGGTCTTGTAGATCATCATGAAACGCAGCTGCTCGGCCGTGATGGTGCCGATCTCCGCGATCGTCATGGCGACCTCGATGCCTACGTCGCCGCCGCCGACGACCACGACGTTCTTGCCGAGATTTGCTGTACCCTCAAAGACGTCCCAGGCGTGCACGACCTGCGCGCCCTCTTCCGTCGGGATCGGTGGGAATGCTGCTTTGGAGCCGGCTGCGATCACGACCCGGTCGTACTCCCCGGCTGCTGCGAGGATGTCCGCTGTAGTCGCCGTCTTGTTTAGGACAATGTCCACGCCCAGCGCCCGGCACTCACGTTCGAGCCACTGCCCGAGGTACCGGATATCGTACCGGCGCGGTGGCGTGGCGGCGTACATACTTAGACCGATGGTGCGGTTTCGCTTCTCCCAGATCGTGACCTTGTGGCCACGCAGCGCACTCACGCGGGCAAATTCCATGCCGGCTGGGCCAGCGCCGATGACAAGGATCTTTTCCGGATGGGCCGACTTGACCTCAGACGGGAACTTGCCGTCGGCGTCCGTGAGCTCGCCTTCCTTGTTGCATTCGTAGTTGCCGATGCAACCGATGGGCTTGCCGGCCTGCGCGGCATCGAGACACAGCGCGTTGCAGCCGACGCACGGACGGATGCGGTCATATTCCCCTGCCATGGCCTTCTGCACCAGATTCGGATCGGCCAGAAGCTGGCGGCCGATGACCGCGCCGTCGAAGTCGCCGCGCTCGACAACTTCCTCTGCCAGACGAATGTGCTGGCGCATGCCCATGATGACCGGAGCCTTGACCTTGGCCTTGATTTGGCGGCCGAGGTAGTTCCAGTTGCCGAAGGGCACCTCCATTGTGATGAGCGGCACCGTGGAATCGTGCCAGCCGGCAGTGATCGAGAAGCAGTCGACCATGCCGGTCTGGTCGAGGTAAGCGCAGATATCTGCGATGTCGTCACCGCTGCAGCCGCCTTCGACCAGATCGCTGCCGCTGACACGCAGCTGGATCGGATAATCCGGGCCGACGACCTTGCGAATCGCCATCAGGGTTTCGACCATGAAACGGTTGCAGTTTTCCATGGACTGTCGGCCATACTCATCGTCACGCAGGTTCGTCAGCGGCGACCAGAACTGGCCGTAGAGATAACCGGAGTTTGTCTCGATCTCGATGCCGTCAAAGCCGGCTTCCTTTGCGATGCGCGCGGCGTTCGCTTGCCAGTCCACGAACTGGTGGATCTCATCCTTAGTCAGCGCGCGGGGCATTTCGAAGTGCGTGAATTTTCTCGGCACAGCGGACGGGCCGACGGCCTGCTCACCCTGGATCGCGTGGCGCGGGGCCGAGGTGCCTCTGTGCATCATCTGCGCAAACACCTTGCTGCCGCCCTCGTGGATGGCCGTCGTCAGCTTGACAAGCTGTGGGATATATTTGTCATCCGTCAGCATGGCACCGTGAATGGGGTTATAGCGCACGGGATCCCACTGCATATTTGCAAAAATAATCAGCCCCACGCCGCCCTCTGCCCTGCGGCGGAAGAACTCCGGCACACTGTCATCGATAAATCCATCGACAGTGTGGCCGACGCTCATAGGCGACATGATGATGCGGTTGCGCAGCTCAAGACCGTTGATCTTCATCGGTGTGTATAATTTCTTCACGACTTTTCCTCCATTCTTTGATACCCGCAGTTGGTGAAATTGACCGATATTCAACTATTTTCGGTCGCAGCGTTTGGTATCTTTGCTTGCCAATAAATTAGCATAGTTGACATACTGTCGCAACCAGTAGATTTTTGCGTATCTGCAATCGTTTGTTTCGTTTGAAACAAACGGTTTCAAATGTCCGCAAAAATTGAAATTGTTAATTTCTAAACACACATTTTGCTCAGCAATGAATTTTTTTGCTGATACTAGACAGGAAAAAATAATTTTGCTATTATATTGGCAAACAACGCATGGAGGTGTGTATCTGTGGAACTATCCCAGCTTCGTTATCTTGTGAAAATCGCAGAATGTCAGAGCGTATCCAAGGCAGCCAAGGCATTAAGCATCAGTACACAGGGCATCAGCAGCTCCATTCGGAGACTGGAAAATGAACTGAACGTCACGATTTTCTACCGCAGCGGCGGCAAGCTTCAGCTGACAGAGATCGGTGAGCTGATCCAGGAGGAGGCGCGCTATGCGCTTTCCCGTGTGGATCAGATCACAAAAATCTGCTCCGGACACACCAAAGGTGCGACGTCCGTATCGATTGCAATCACAAAGAGCAAATTTATCCGTATGCCCATGGCGCTGCAGACACTGCTGCTGACACCGCCTGAGGACTATACCGTCACTATGAATCACGATTTGACCGTCAATTGTGTAGATATGGTGGAAAACGATCAGGCACTGTTTGGCCTCGTATACGGCGATTATTCCGACGATCCGCATTTTGACACGGTCCATCTTGAGGACTGTGAGCAAATGTTCATCGTCAACAAGAACCATTTTCTCGCGCAGAAGGAGCAGCTGACCATCCTCGATCTGGACGGCTTGCCGATGGTGGCCCCCAGCGCGGGAACGGTGCCGGGCAGAATGATCGAGGCGGTGTTTCGCGTGCACGGTGCCATTTATAATGTGGCTTACGACTGTCTGGATCCGCGCTTTTGCGTGGATCTGCTCATGAAAAATGACAAGATCGTTGGCCGCACTCTTCCCGCCTGCCTGCGTCCGTCGGACATGAATTCTATTGCGGTTCTCTCGGTCCCGGAGTTGGATTTTCGCGTTCCGTTTTCGCTCGTCGTTAAACGCGGCCGAAAGCTCAATGCGCGCGAACAACTGTTCAAGCATATGGTTCTCGATTGCTATCGCTGAGCATCGGTATGCCGGATATGTAAAATCCGGACAGTTAATCTTTTGCTGTCCGAATCTCGCACTGTAAGATATTGCATTCTCTGTTGATGTTTGAACAAGAAAAGCGGACTTTCTGCAAATCGCCTCTTGCAATGCACCAAATGTTGTGATATAGTTGCTTTTTATATTAGATAATTTCCCCTACCACGAAAGGATGAATACCATGACTACTTTGGAATTGATTCTGACGATTATCCAGCTGATTTCCGGTCTCGCCGTGACCGTGATCGTGCTGATGCAGTCCGGCAAGAGCGCCGGCCTGTCGGGTGCCATTGCCGGCGGTGCGGAAACGTTCCTTTCCAAGAGCAAAGCCAAGACGCTCGATGCCAAACTCACAAAAGCGACGAAGTGGTTTGGCCTCGTCTTTGTCATTTTGACGCTGGTGCTGACCGTCCTGATGCATAAGGGCGCGTAATTTCCGGCACAGCTGCAGAAAAGCGCATCCCCCGGCATTTCCGGGGGATGCGCTTTTTCCTGTTTGCTTTAGTCCGGGTACTCTGCGCGGCTGCCGCCGATGAGCTTCGGACGTGTGCGGGCAGCATTGACCGGCGCCTCCCCGATCGTCTCGACCGACAGGCGCAGCGGCACCGGCTACTTTGTGACCGGCGGCGCGTATGTGCCGATCAAGTGGTCCCGCAACGACATCAACAGCTGCTTTACTTACATGCTCGAGGACGGCACGGCGCTGAACCTCTCGCGCGGCACGACCTATGGATCCCGACCAACGGCGGCAGCGCAAGCTTTAGCTGAGGACAAAATCAAAGCATTTTGCAGCACTATGTGCGCGGGAAACCGTGCACATAGTGTTTTTCTTCTGCAGCATGGCTGCCTGTTCTCTAACATATTTGCTATAATAGCTGTAAGTCATCCGCGAACAAAGAAACCAGCTGCCCTGTGGGAGAGCGTTTCTACGAGAAAGAGATGGAGCGTGTGGTTCAAAATGATCTGCTGGAAAAGCTTCGACTGTGGTGGAGGCAGATGAGCGGCTGCGTGAGACGGTTGCTTCTGCCAAAGGCACAGAGGAGAACCTGCGTTTCCGACTGGATCAGATTGAGAAACGGCTCAAGCAGATATCGCTGAATCGTACCGGAGCCTATGAGAGATACGCCGATGGTGCTCTGAGCCGGGATTTGTATCTGGCGGAACGGGACAGGCTTTATGCGGAGGCCAGCACAGCGCGGTGCCCGAAACAATCCGAAATCCGCACTGTGCCTTATTCTTAACCATTTTCAGCGGCTGAAATAGCTTCTGCAATCTCATCCGAGAAGCGGTAGATGATCTCCACTCTCATGCCCGTGTAGACATTCACACGGTCAATGAAGAACAGGAGCATATCATTGGTAAGCTCGCTTGCTGAAAGCACCTCCTTCGCCTTCTGAACGGTATCTGTCATATCCTGATTCTTACTCCGGACAAGGGATAACAGTTCCTTTTCCAGTTTATTCTTTTCTTCGGTCAGTGTGCTATACTTTATTTTGAGGTATTAGGCTCAAAACGCAATGCATCCTGATGCAATATGCAGAAAGGTAGGACAACAGCTTGGCTCTGTCAGCCCCATATTTTTTTAGTCTTTGCTTAACACCAGCAAATCCGCCGTATCAAAAGGAGACGACAGGTGAAAGTAATACCGCTACGCCAGTTTATAATTCTTTTATGGATGCGATGTATGATGTCGCAGACAAAACTATGCGCATTACACCCGCACGGTTTTTGTTCAACGCAGGATACACGCCCAAGGATTGGAATAAAAAGATGCTTAATGATGAGCATTTGAAAGTTCTTTCTTATATGTCAGACTCTTCTTCGGTATTTCCTAATGTCGATATAAAGGGAGGAGTAGCGATTACTTATCGTGATAGTCAGAAGGATTTTGGGGCTATAAGAATTTTTACTCAATACGAGGAAATTAACAGCATATTGCATAAAGTTATGGAGGCAGACCATTTTGAAAGCCTGAAAAAAATCATTGTTACGAGTTTTGCTTACCATTATACAAAGACCTTACCCCAACAGTTTAACGATTGCCCCTATATTTTAACGAATACCCGATAATTTAACGATTACAGCGACGCAGAACGCCGAAATCCCCATAAAACGCACGAAACCCCGCCACAGAATTGCTCTGCAGCGGAGGTTCGTTATAGGCTGGAACAGCCGAAAAGCCTTATTGCAAGCGGTTTTCAGGCATAGAAAAAGTCCACCGTAATTCTATCAAAATTACGGTGGACTTATGGTGGAGATGGGGGGAATTGAACCCCCGTCCGAAAGCACTTTAACAGGAACTTCTCCGAGCGCATACGGTCGTTTATATTCCCTTCCCTGTGCGCCGGCCGTCAGGCTCGCAGAGTCGGTAGCTTCATTATGCGTGGTGCGCTCAAAGCTTTGCGCACTCACGGGCACCACTTATCGACGCTCCGTTCCGGGCCGTGGTCCTCCCGGAGGGAACGCTCGCTAATTATGCAGCGAGAAGAACAGTATCGTTGTTGTTCTTTAATTTATAAGCTGCCCATTTTTAGGATGGTAGGCGCATCCGCTCGCTATTCCTGCCTCCATACCCCCGTCGAAACCGGTACATCCCCTTATTCAGAGGCGCTTTTGGTTTGGATTTAGCCGGCACTTCAGGTGCCCGACTTTTACAATGATACTGCAATGGACTGCTGTGCACTTCAATGGTGCGGTAGGCAAAGCGTTTTTCCTCGGGGTGCGGAGTTTTCCGCACCCCATGGCTTTTACATTTTCTCGGGTTCGGGATAGTCAACACCGAAGGTATCGACCGTCACCTTTTTCATTGCCTGGCGGTGGATGGGCTTATCGTTTCTGCCGGTCATGCATTTTGCGATCTTATCGACGTTCTCCATGCCCTCGATGACCTTGCCGAATGCGGCGTACTGGCCGTCAAGATGCGGAGCGTCCTCATGCATGATAAAAAACTGGCTGCCGGCGGAATTGGGAGCCATGGCACGCGCCATGGACAGAACGCCGCGGGTATGCTTGAGATCGTTGGCAACGCCGTTCATTTTGAACTCGCCCTTGATCGAGTATCCCGGGCCGCCTATGCCGACGCCCTGAGGGTCGCCGCCCTGGATCATGAAGCCGCGGATAACGCGGTGGAAGATAATGCCGTCGTAAAACTTGTTCTTTACCAGCGAGATGAAGTTATTGACCGTATTGGGGGCTGCCTCGGGATACAGCTCCGCCTTTATGATATCGCCGTTTTCCATCTCGATGGTCACTATGGGATTGCTCATCAGTGTCTCTCCTTCAATGTTCTTTCAATGTCGCGCGCAGCTTCACGCTTCGCGTCGTCATTTCGTTTATCATACAGCTTTTTGCCCTTGCACAGGCCAAGCTCGACCTTCACCCTGCTGTCCTTAAAATACAGCGACAGCGGAATGAGCGCCACGCCCTCCTGCATGACACGCGCGTTGAGCTTCACTATCTCGCGCTTATGCATGAGAAGCCTTCTCGGCCGCACGGGGTCTTTATTGAAAATATTGCCCTTTTCATAGGGGCTTATATGCAGCGATCTTACGAAAAGCTCGCCGTTTTTTATCGTGCAGTAGCAGTCCTTCATATTGACGGTGCCCGCTCTGAGAGATTTTACTTCCGTTCCGGCAAGCTCTATGCCGGCCTCGAACCTGTCCAGCACGAAATAATCGTGGAAAGCCTTGCGGTTTGACGCTATCTGCTTTGTTCCGGTCTGCTTCGGCATTCGCTCACCTCCCGACCGTCAGTGTATTATAGCACACCGTGTGCAAAAATTAAATAATAATTTGTAAATCACATATTGGCTTTGAGAATACCGGCGATCTCAGCGACGTTTTTCAGAACGTAATCCGGCTTGCGCTCGGCCTTTTCGATATCTTCAAGGCTGCTCTCGCCGGAGAGGACGCACACAGACACCGCACCCGCGTTCTGTGCAACGGCTATATCCGTATACAGCCTGTCGCCCACGCAGCAGATATTCTCGTTGGGAACACCGGTCTGCTCCGATATTATGTCAACCATATTGCGGTTGGGCTTGCCGATGAACATGGGCTCAACGCCGCTTGCGGCGGTCAGCAGGGCGCAGATGCTGCCGCAGTCGGGCAGTACCTCGCCGGCCGGCATGGGACACACCCAGTCGGGATTTGCGGCGACGAAGGCCGCACCGCGGCGCAGGTAGTGCACGGCTTTATCGAGCTTTTCGTAGGTGAGCGTGGTATCGAAGCCGACGCAGACTACGCCGACCTCCTCGCCGTCGCCGAGAGGGACGCCGTAGCTTTCGAGTTCGCCCAGAAACGCCGGAGTTCCGACGGGATAGACGAGCCTGCCGGGATAGCGGCTGTTGAGATACATAGCCGTCGCCATTCCGGAGGTGAACACGTTTTCCGCCTCGCAGGGGAAGCCGAGCTTTCTCAGGCGCGTTATATAGTCAACGCCGGCGCGCGAGGAGTTATTGGTCAGGTATATGTACTCCCTGCCGCTGCTTTTTATCGTGTTTATAAAGTCCACGGCGCCGTCAAACACCTCGTCACCGAGGTAGAGCGTGCCGTCCATATCCAGAAGGAACAGTTTAGTGTTAAGAAGCTTATCCATTCTCATACTCCGATCTTAGAAATGTGTAATTATTATATAGTTTTGCCCGCGCAAAATCAACAACATCTTGCATTGACGCGCGGATATGGTACAATTAACTGAACGATCGATAAAATATAAACTCCAAGGAGCTATTATATGGACATTGCTTTCAATAACGGCTGGCTGTTCACGCCCGATTACGATTCCGGCTTTGACGGCGCTGCTGCCGTGCGTCTTCCGCATACGGCAAAAGAGATACCCTACAACTACATCGACTGCCGCGACTATCAGACGGTCTGCGGCTACAGAAAGGTATTCACCGCCCCCGCCGAGTGGCAGGGCAAGAGGCTCATCGTGCACTTTGAGGGGGCGGCACACGAGGCGACGGTGTTCTGCAACGGCGAAAAAGCCGGCTTCCATGCCTGCGGCTACACGGCCTTTGACGTTGATATCACCGGGCTTGTAAGATTCGGCGGCGAGAACACGATAGACGTGCGGCTCGACACGCGCGAGAGCCTGAACATTCCGCCCTTCGGCTTTGTTATCGACTATCTGTGCTACGGCGGGCTTTACCGCGAGGTGACGCTTGAGGTAAAAGACCCCGAATATATTAAAGAGGTGCTCATTGAAAACACTGCGCTGCGTGAGATACGTGTGAGGATAGACAGCCTGTGCGGCAGCGTCGTCACCGATATAGTCGATAAAAGCGGCAGGATCGTATCCTCTGCCGCAGGCAGGGCCTTTGAGCTTGGCGTTCCCGAGGCAGAGCTGTGGTCAACAGACTCCCCTGCCCTGTACACCGCGCGGGTACGCGCCATGCGCGGCGGCGAATGCGTTGACGAAAAGTGCCTGCGCTTCGGCTTCAGGACGGTCGGATTTCAAAGCGACGGCTTTTATCTTAACGGCAGAAAGCTGAAGCTGCGCGGGCTTAACCGCCATCAGTCTTATGCCTATGTCGGCTATGCCATGCCGAAGTCCGTGCAGGAGCTCGACGCGGAAATACTGAAGTACGAGCTCGGAGTTAACGCCGTGCGCACCTCACACTATCCGCAGTCGCAGCATTTCATCTCGCGCTGTGATGAGCTGGGGCTTCTGGTGTTCACGGAGATCCCGGGCTGGCAGCACATCGGAGACGAGGACTGGAAGAGGCAGGCCGTAAAAAATACCGACGAGATGGTGCGGCAGTATATGCATCATCCGTCCATCATGCTCTGGGGCGTGAGGATAAATGAATCGCAGGACTGCGACGAGCTTTACAGAAAGACAAACGCCGTGGCGCACACGCTCGACTCCGGCCGTCAGACAAGCGGCGTGAGATATATCGAGAAGAGCCGGCTGCTCGAGGATGTCTACGCGTACAACGATTTTTCACACAGCGGCGATAACGCCGGACTCAGGCCGAAGAAGGCCGTCACGCAGAAGAAAAACAGCGGCTACCTCGTCTCCGAGTGCAACGGGCACATGTTCCCGACAAAGCCCTTTGACGACGAGCGGCACAGGCTCGAACACGCGCTGCGGCACGCGAAGGTGCTAGACGCGATGTACGCCGACAGCTATATAAGCGGCATCTTCCCCTGGTGCATGTTCGACTACAACACCCATCGTGACTTTGGCAGCGGCGACGGCATATGCTATCACGGCGTCATGGATATGTTCCGCAATCCGAAGCTCGCGGCGGCGGTGTACGCAAGCCAGAGCGATGCAAGTCCCTGCTGCACCGTGTCCTCATCCATGGATATCGGCGAGCATCCTGCGGGCGATATAGGCAAAGTCTATGTATTCACGAACGCCGACTGCGTAAGGCTTTATAAGGACGGCGTATTCGTGCGTGAGTTTCTTCCCGCGCATGACGAATACCCGGCACTGCCCCATCCGCCCGTCATCATCGACGATTTCATCGGCGAGCTTCTCATAACGCAGGAGGGCTTTGACGAAAAGACCGCGCAGACGGTCAAGGAATGTCTGCTTGCGGTCGCTAAGTCCGGCCCGAGCTCCCTGCCGCCGAAAATCCTCGCCAAATTTGCACATCTCATGCTGCTCAAGGGCTTCAAATTCTCCGACGGTGTCGAGCTTTACGGCAAATACGTCGGCAACTGGGGCGGCGAGGCGACGAAATGGCGCTTTGACGCGGTCAGGGACGGCAGCATAGTCGGTTCGGTGACACGCTCTCCCGGTCAGCGCGCAAAGCTTGAGGTCAGGGTGAGCAAGACCCTGCTGCGCGAGGGCGATACCTACGATGCCGCCGCCGTGCGCATACGCGCCGTCGATGAATACGGAAACCTCGCTCCCTACTGGCAGGAACCCGTGATTTTCAAATGCTCCGGCCCCATTGAGCTCATAGGCCCCGAGGTCATATCGCTCAAGGGCGGCTCCGGCGGCTGCTATGTAAAAAGCTGCGGCAAAAGCGGCGCGGCAAAGCTCAGTATAAACGGCACAGAGATTGAATTTAACGTAGAAGTATAATAATCAGAAGAAAGCGCAAAATACCTCCGTAGAATATTTTACGGAGGTTTTTTGTATGCGTAGATACATTGCGCTTTTTATGGCCTGTCTTGCGCTGTGTGCGCTCATTTTTCCGGCGGCGGCGGATAACTGCGCACCAGTTGCGGAAAATTTTGAGTTTGAGACCTATCGCGGCGTGTCCTTCGGCGGTGAGCTTGCAGCCGTTGACCCCGACGGGGACGTTGTGAGCTTCGAGATAACGACCGAGCCCAAGAAGGGCACGATCGAGCTCGGGGATGACGGCAGCTTCGTATACACCCCAGCCGAGGGCAAGCGCGGCCGCGACTATTTCGGCTACAAGGCTATCGACGCCGAGGGTAACCGTTCGCAGGAGGCAACGGTCATCATCAGGCTTGTAAAGAACAGATCCGTCAGCTACGCCGACATGAACGGCGAGGCAAGCTATTGCAGCGCCGTGCGCCTTGCCGAGTGCGGCGCGTTTATCGGCAAGCAGATAAACGGCGAGTATTACTTTGAGCCGCAGAAAACGCTCACGCGCGGCGAATTTGTCTCAATGTGCCTGTGCGTCACCGGAACGGATGTGCTCAGCGGCGTTATAAGCACCGGCTTTGCCGACGACGGCAGCATCCCCGACTGGCAGCGTGCATACGTTGCAAGCGCCGTGCGCGACGGTGTCGTCAAGGGCAAGTTCGGCTCAGCGGGCGTAATATTCGATGCCGGAGCCGATATAAGCCGCGCCGAGGCCGGAGTTATGCTCGACAGACTGCTGAGGCTCACGAATGTCGGCTATTCCGCCGGCACGGCCGAAACATGGGCGGCGCAGTCGGCTGCAAATCTTGATGCCTGCGGCATAATGGCAGGAAACAAGCTCGACAGCGCGGCGCTCACACGCGCAGAGGCTGCGGATATGCTCGCCGCAGCCATGGACGTGCTGAAAAACAGATAGCTTGCTTTTTCTTGCAGACAATTATATAATTGTCTGCAAGAGGAGTGTGATCATATGTCCGTAAACTCATTTGACGACTACCCGATGTCGTGGAAGCCGGTTCTTACGCGCTCGGGAAAGCCCATATATCGTGAGCTTGCACAGCAGCTTGAGCGCGATATTGAAAGCGGCGCACTCAAGCCGGGCACAAGACTGCCCCCGCAGCGCGAGCTCGCCGACTTTCTCGATATAAACCTGAGCACCGTGTCGCGGGCCTTTAAGCTATGCTCGGACAGCGGCCTGCTCACGGGGAGCGTCGGCGACGGTACATACGTTTCATACAGCAGCCTGACGCGACTGACGGACAGTCCGCACAGCGAGCTCATACGCCTCGACGCGATGACTCCGGAGACGCTTGAACAGTCGGAGCTCGTTTCGGTGCTGCAAAGAATGCTCTCAGAGCCCGACTGCGCACAGCTTTTTCAGTATGAGCTTGAGCAGTGCAGCTGGCGGTGCGAGGCAGCGGCAAGACTGCTTAACCGTGCCGGATGCAGCACCGGCGGCGGAAATATTCTGACGGCCGGCGGCGGTCAGAACGCAATAGCGGCAATATTTGCATCCGTTCTGCGTCGAGGCGACAGGCTCGGTGTCGATCCCCTCACTTACCCCGGCGTTAAGAGCGCCGCAAAGCTGTTCGGCATACAGCTCGTGCCCATAGAGCAGGAAAACGGCTGCATGAGCGAGGCGTGCATACGCTATGCCGTGAAAAACGACGGCGTGCGTGCGCTGTTCGTCATGCCGGACTATCAGAACCCCACCTCTTATGTTATGTCAACCAAGCAGCGGCAGATGATAGCCGATACGGCAATTGATAACGATCTGCTGCTCATCGAAGACGGTATATGCGGGCTGCTGTCAGGCAGTCTTCGCAGTATCCACGATCTTGCTCCGGAGAATACGATATTCACGCTGAGCCTGTCAAAAACCGTAAACCCGGCGCTGAGAACGGCGTTTATCGCCGCGCCCGAGCGCTTGTATAAGCAGCTTGACGATGCTCTGTACAGTATAAACCTCTCGCAGTCGGCGCTGCTGGGCGAACTGACCGCGCGGCTGATCGCGTCCGATAAGCTTGAGCAGCTTCTGAGCCGCCGCGTTGAGGGCATAGAAAAGCGCAATGATCTGGTTGACATAATATTAGAGGGCTTTACCGTTCGCGGCGACCGTCACGCGCTGTGCCGCTGGCTCGTGCTGCCCGACGGCATGAGCGGAGCGGAGTTTGAACGCAAGGCAGCGGCAAGAGGCGTGTGCGTTTACGGCAGTGAGCACTTTGCCGTAGGGCGGAGCATTCCCGAGGCCGGAGCACGGCTCGCGGTGTGTGCACCGGCAGATGCAGCTCAGCTCGAAAAGGCGCTGACGATAATCCGGGATATCATCACATAATTGTTTTGCATACAATTATGCTATTGTATTCTTCCAACTGTGGTATTATAGTAGGCTCACAAAGAAAAAGGAGGCAAATTACATGAAGCAATATGTTGTAGACGCGTTCACCGATAAGGTTTTTGCCGGAAATCCGGCTGCGGTGTGCGTAATGGATAAGTGGCTTGACGATGAGCTGATGCAGAAGATCGCCATCGAGAACAATCTTTCCGAAACGGCTTTCTGCGTAAAGGACGGCAGCAGCTACCGTCTGCGCTGGTTCACTCCGGGCGGCGAGGTCGAGCTGTGCGGCCACGCGACGCTTGCGACGGCGTATGTGATCCTGAACTTTGTTGAGCCAGACAGCACGGTCGTCGGCTTTGATACGCTCAGCGGCCGGCTCACGGTCGAAAAGCAGGGCGAGCTTCTGAGCATGGACTTCCCCGCCTTCAGGCTTGAGCCGCTGCCCGTCAGCGACGAGCTCGTCAGCGCCATCGGTGTGAGACCGCTTGAGGCTTACATCGGCGCGGATATCCTGTGCGTTCTCGAAAGCGAGGAGCAGCTTCGCGCAGTGCAGCCCGATCAGGAGCTTATCAAAAAGCTTGACGGCGTGTGCTTCCACATCACCGCAAGGGGCGACGGCTACGACTGCGTGACGCGCTCGTTTGCGCCGAAATGCAACGTCGCCGAGGATCCCGTCTGCGGCCGCGGACACTGCCACGTCATCCCCTACTGGGCAAAAACGCTCGGCAGAAACGAGTTTACGGCGTATCAGGCGTCAAAGCGCGGCGGTTTGCTGTACGCAAAGCTCGAGGGTGAGCGCGTTATCCTCGCCGGTAAGGCCGCGCTGTTCAGCGAAGCGGAGATCCATGTAGGATGAATACGGCGGCTCTTCTGACATACGCCTTTATCTCCTGCTTCACACCCGGCCCCAGCAATATTCTGTGCCTTACATACGCCGGACGGTACGGAGTCAGGAGAACCGTCAGCTTTATCATCGGGCTTACCGCCGGCTTTGCCGTGCTGATGGCGGCGTGCGGCGCGGCATCTTCAGCCATTTTTGACGTTCTGCCCGCCGCCGAGCCCGTAATGCGCTGGGTCGGCGCCGTATATCTTCTTTGGCTGGCATGGCATATAACAAGAGACAGCGGCGAAAGCGGCCGCACCGAGACCGCAGGGCGAAACGACATGCTGTACGGCATCGCGGTGCAGCTTATAAATCCAAAGTGCATTCTCTACGGCATCACGGTCTGGGCCTCGTTTATTCTGCCCTACTATTCGGGCATGGGCGCGCTTATTGTGTTCACGGTTTTGCTGACCGTGTTCTGCCCCGCAGCGTCCGCACTGTGGGCATTTATGGGCAATGCTCTGCAAAGGCTCATGAAGGAGCACGGAAGGCTGCTGAATCTCATCATGGCTCTGATGCTTATAGGCTGCGCGGTATCAATGGTAACTGCATAAAGAAAACCGGAAGGAGCGTTCCTTCCGGTTTTGCTATTTCACCCTCAGTTTTTCGGCCAGCGCCTCGTCCGCGGAGACGGATAGGGTGCCGTAGTCTGTGTATATGACCTTGCCGGGCAGTGAGCCGGAGGGTTTGCGGACATTGCGCACCATGGTGTAATCGACCTGCGTTTTGCCGCCGTCGCGCGCCTGAGAGTAGTAAACGGCAAGCTGCGCGGCTTCCTCTATCGTCCGCTCGGGTGGCGTAACGCCGTCGCAGGAGATGATGACATGGCTGCCGTGGACGGTCTTCGTGTGCAGCCAGATGTCAGTCCGGCGGGCGGTTTTTGTGGTTAGCTCATCGTTCTGCGCGTTGCTGCGGCCGACGAGTATATCAAAGCCGTCGGAGGACACAAAGCGCATCGGTCCCTGCTTTTTATGCCTGCGCTCCTTTGTGCCGCGCGGCTTTTTTATATAGCCCGTGCCGATGAGCTCGGCTTTTATCTCGGCAAGATCGTCCTCTGTCTCGGCACGCTCGGTCTCGTCGAGGACGCTGTTGAGGTACTCAAGCTGCCTCTCCCCCTCGGCGATAAGCGTTGTAAGGTGCTGCTCGGCGGTCTTGAGCTTGTTATACTCCTTAAACATCGCCGCTGCGTTTGCCTGCGGCGTTTTCAGCGCATCCAGCCTTATCGTGCGCTGCGGGCAGCCGGGCTCGTAATAATCCTCGACGGTGACGGATCCGTCGCCCTTATGCACGCGATAAAGGTTTGCCGTCAGAAGCTCGGCACAGCGGCGGATATCGTCGCGCTCTGAGCATTTTTGAAGCTCCGATTTCTGCGCCGTGAGCTTTCGCGCTATGCGGTCACGCGCGGTTTTGACGTGGTGGCTGAGCTCCCTTGAGCGTCTGCGGCGGCGCTCGAGGATATCGCGCTTTGAGTAATACGCGTCCAGAAGCTCCGAAAAGCTCTCAAATTCGCACCGCTCGTACACTCCGTTGTATTGGCGCAGCTGCATGAAGGAGTATTCTTTGGGCTTTCCGTCCTGAGTAAAGAGCGTCGGCGTGAGCTCCCCTGCCCTGATGCTGTCTATAAATGCGGCTATCGCCTCCGGAAGATCGGCGGCGTTGTCTCCGCTGCGGCAGGCAAGCTCGCGGCAGACAAGCGGCGACAGGCCGGAAAAGCAGTCCATGATACGCTTATCCGCGCTTTTCCCGGCATCGGAGGCGCTGAGCACCTGCCCGATCTCCTCCTGAGAGAGCTCAAATACGAGCGGCTTGTGCTGCTTTGGCGGCAGACGGTATATCATGCCCGGCAGCAGTCTTCTCTCGGCGTCGCCGCCGTAATCCATGCGGCGCAGGCAGTCGATTATGCGCCCGTCAGAGCCTATGAGCACAAGGTTTGAGCTTCTGCCCATGAGCTCGACCGCAAGCCGCAGGCCGACCTTGTCTCCAAGCTCGCTGCGAGACGTTATGTTAACTATAGCAAGGCGCTCCCAATCCGGCTGTTCAATGGCTTCTATCCTGCCGCCGGTGAGATACTTGCGCAGCAGCATGCAGAACATCGGCGGCTCGGCGGGGTTTTCAAAGCTCAGCTTCGTCTGCTGAAGTCTTCCGCTGCCTGCGCCCGCGTCGATGAGTATGCGCAGGTTCTCGCCGCCGCGCACAGACAGCAGTATCTTATCGCGCTCGGGCTGCTGCACCTTGTCTATCCTCGCGCCGATGAGCTTGGGGCGCAGCTCGGCGATCACTCCCGATAAAAGTATTGCATCAAGCGCCATGACTGCCCTCCGCGCACACAGCGTACAGCTCGTTTATCCGCTGCGTTTTTCCTTGAAGATACAGCCATCCGAACAGCGCCTCAAGGCCCGTGGCCGAGTGATACTGCGCAATGTCCGCCTTATGCGGCACGGAGTTCACCTTCGCGTTTCGCCCGCGCTTAAAGACGTACATTTCGTCGTCCGTGAGCAGCGGCAGGAGCCTCCCGGCCGCCTCGGCCTGAGCCGGAGCGTTGACGATAGCAACGGTCTTTTTGTGAAGCTTCGTCACATGCTTGTCGCCGCCCTCGCACAGCATCGTGCGGGTCAGCAGCTCGTAGACAGCGTCGCCTATATGAGCAAGCCCGAGCATGCTTATGCCGTTTATATCGCTTTTATCCATCTGCGGGCAGAAGTAATCGTTCATAGTATCACCTGAAAAAAGGCGGCAACATTATGTTAACCGCCTATGTTTTATATATCGTCCATTTCGCCGGCGAATTCGGTTTGTATCTGCAGCGTTTCGGTGGGAGCCGTGCCCTGAGTGGTCTGCATTTCGAGCCACTGCTCGCGCGTTATGAGTATCTGGCGCGGCTTTGAGCCCTCGAAGGGGCCTATGATGCCCATCTCCTCCATCTGATCGACTATGCGCGCAGCGCGTGAGTAGCCGAGCTTCAGGCGGCGCTGGAGCATTGATACCGAGGCCTGCTTTGTATCGAAGATGACATCGACGGCCTGCGGCAGCAGCTCGTCATACTCGGGCTTTCCGCCCGGCTCGTCATCGTCGGCATGTCCCTTGCCGTTCGAGCCCTTATCCTCGGCTGCCTTTTCGATCTGCGCTATGACATCCTCGCTGTACTGCGCGGTGGACTGGCGCTTGATAAACTGCACTATCTGGTCGCGCTCCTCATCGCTGACGAAGGCGCCCTGAACGCGCAGGGGCTTGCCGCAGCCTATGGGCGCGTAGAGCATATCGCCCATGCCTATGAGCTTCTCGGCGCCGGCATTATCGAGTATTATGCGGCTTTCGAGCGCGGATGAGACCGCAAAGGCTATGCGGCTGGGGATGTTGGCCTTCATAAGGCCGGTTATGACGTCGGCAGACGGACGCTGCGTTGCGATAACAAGGTGCATACCGGCGGCGCGGCCCATCTGAGCCACGCGGCAGATGCTCTCCTCAACATCCTTGGACGCGACGAGCATGAGGTCCGCCAGCTCGTCTATGACGACGACGATGCTCGGCATCTTGGGCTGGCCGTTTTCGGTGAGATGCTCGTTGTACGCCTCGAGGCTTCTGACTCCGAGCTCCGAGAAGAGCCTGTAGCGCTTGAGCATTTCCGTGACCGCCCACTGGAGAGCTCCGGCGGCCTTCTTAGGGTCGGTGACAACGGGGATATACAGGTGTGGGATGCCGTTATAAACACCGAGCTCGACCATTTTGGGGTCTATCATAATGAGCTTGACCTCGTCGGGGTCGGATTTGTACAGCAGGCTGATGATCAGTGAGTTCATGCACACCGACTTGCCCGAACCCGTCGTACCTGCAATGAGCAGGTGCGGAAGCTTCGAGATATTGCCAACGACCGCCTGACCGGCAATGTCCTTGCCTATGGCAAAGCTGAGCTTTGATTTTGACGAGGCAAAGCGCGGCGAGTCGATTATATCGCGCAGATAGACCGTGCTGACGGTCTTATTCGGCACCTCTATGCCGACTGTGGATATCTTGTCCGGTATCGGCGCAATGCGCACGCTCACGACGCCGAGCGCAAGCGCTATATCGCCCGCAAGGTTCGTAAGGCGGCTGAGCTTCACACCCTGGTCGAGCTCAAGGTCGTAGCGCGTGACCGTGGGACCTCGGGTCGTATCGACTATGCGTGCCGATACGCCGAAGCTTTTTATGGTGCTCTCAAGGCGTTCGCGGTTCGTTCTGAGCTCATCGTCGGCGTTTGCCGCGACCGAGTGCCCTTTTTTGAGCAGGAATATCGGGGGCTTTTCGTACTCGCCCTCGGTGCTTGCAGATTCAATGGCGCTGCGTATGGCCTCGGTCTCCGCCGCGACCTCCGCTGCCGTGGCCTTTTTCGGAGGATCTGACACCGCGCCGCTCTTTACGCTGCCCTCGCCGCTGAGCTTTACCGGCGAAACACCGGCTATGGCCTCGGCCTCCTCTACGCTCAGTGGCTCGACCTCGATATTATCGGGCGCAAGCGGAGCCGGTTTGGCGCTCTTTTTTCCGAAAAGGCCGCTTTCCTTTTTAACCGTAGGCTCATCCTTTACGGTGGGCTCCTCGGATGCAGACGGCTTTTTGGCAAAGGCCGGTTCGTCATCGAGCGGGATATCTATCGCACGGCGGCGCTGCTTTTTTATCTGCTCATCCTTTGCGGCAGGCTCCTCGGGCTCAGATTTTGAGGCCGGTTCGGCTTTCGCGGGTTTTTTCTCTTTTCTTTCGCCGCTTCCCTCGCCGAAGAATGCAATGAGCTTTTTCGGCGTTACGCTGAATGCCGAGAGCGCAAAGAATATGAATGTCAGCAGAAGCAGTATCGCCGCGCCGTAAATACTGAAGGCTTTCTCAAGCGCAAAGGCTATGAGCGTTCCGAAAACTCCGGCGCAGAGCATGGCCTTGCCGCCGGAATACAGGGTTGAAAACAGCTCGCCCACGCCGCTGAGGTTATCCACAACCACCTGCGACAGCAGAAGATTTACGAGAGAGCCTGCCAGAAGCGGCAGCAGCACAGCCGCCGTAAGGCGCCATGTGCAGGGCCTTTCACGGTCAATTCCGAGTATGTATGCCGCCAGCAGGAACACAGGCGCGCAGATCCAGAAGCCGTAGCCGAACAGGCCCTTGAGAAGCGAGCACAGCCAGCCGACGACCACGCCGTCATGCGCGAATATGCCGATCACCACGAGCACCGCGGCAAACATGAAGCACACGGCAGCTATTATCCGCTGTACGCCGCTGCTCTCCTCCGGGGTGTTTTTCGGCTTTTTCGCCCGCTCGGAGCTTTGCTTTTTGGATGAATTATTGCTTTTTTTCTTTGTAGCGGTTTGAGCCATTATAAAGCTTACCTGCCTTTATCAGAATATGAGTGAGAGAATTATCGTCAGAACGCCCACTACCCAGCAGTAGTAGGAAAAACCGCCGAAGCGCGTCTTGCGGGCGATCATGCGGAGAAGTCCGATGGACAAAACGCCGGAGATCATGGCCGCGATCATTCCGAACAGATACGCCGGGATGAGCTTGGGGTCGATGCCCGTCTTTATCGCATCGACAAGCTCCAGCAGCGTTGCGCCGAGCACTGCCGGAATGCTCATGAGAAGCGAGAACTTCACGGCATAGCCGCGGTCATGCCCCGTTGCGATGCCCGCCGTTATCGTGGTTCCCGAGCGCGACAGACCCGGAAGCGTTGCAACGCACTGGCACAGACCGATTATGAGCGCATCTGTAAACAGCATGTTCTTTTCCGTTTTCGTGCCCCTTTCCATCTTATCCGAAACAAGGAGCATGCAGCCGGTCAGCACGAGTGCTATGCCGACAAACACAGTTGAATTTGAAAGCGCCTCTATATACTTATGCACCGGCAGTATCAGTACCAGCGGCAGCGTTGCCGCGATTATAAGCATGAACATGCGCGCCTCGGGAAATTTTCTGCGGCGGCCGCTCTCATCGACCGTCCTTCCCGCGAGCAGGTCGGCAGTCTGCGTGAACATGGCCTTTATATCCGCCCAGTACATGAAGCAGATCGCAATAAGCGTTCCGAAATGCAGCAGAACGTCGAAGAACATGTGGCTGCTGCCGAGGTCGGACATATTGAAAAGATTATGCAGAATGGCAAGATGGCCTGAGCTCGATATCGGCAGAAACTCCGCGACGCCCTGCACAATGCCGAGAATGATGGCATCGAGTATGCTCATATATTTATCCCCCGAAAAGCTATTTGCGGATATTATGTATACTTAACTTTGTTATTTTATCATACAAAGCGGTAAAAAGCAAGCTCGGGTCAGTGAGCTTGCCTGTCTATTTCCTTATGCAGATATTCCAGCGCGTCCGAGAGCGTGCCGATGCCGTCTATGAGGCCGCAGGACACCGCCTCCTGCCCGTATATGACGCTGCCGACATCGTTTGCAAGCTCGTCGGTGACCGTCATCAGCTCGTTATACCTCTCGCGGCTTATATTCGAGTGAGCGGTGACGAAGCCGACGATGCGCTCCTGAATACGGGCAAGGTAATTATACGTCTGCGCAGCTCCGATAACGACGCCGTTAAGGCGCACCGGATGGATGGTCATGGCGGCCGACGGTGCAATGAAGCTGCGATGCGCCGCTACCGCAAGCGGCACTCCGATCGAGTGCCCGCCGCCGAGCACGAGCGACACAGTAGGCTTTTTCATTCCCGCTATGAGCTCTGCGATGCCGAGTCCCGCCTCTACATCGCCGCCGGCGGTATTCAGAAGTATCAGCAGTCCCTTTATGTCCTCTGACTCCTCTACCGCCGCCAGCAGCGGCATGACATGCTCATACTTCGTCGTTTTATTATCCTCGGGCAGCAGCTGATGTCCCTCGATATGGCCGATTATGGTCAGGCAGTGTATCGTCCCCTCCCTTCCCTGCGGCTGTGTGCTTCCGAGCTGGGTTATATCGTTCAAAGCAATCACCTCATACCTATTTTGTCAGGTACGAGGTGATTTTATAATTATTTATGCCTTGTATGCCGCGAGCACGCCGAGATAGGTCATGTAGCAGTCAAATTTTGCGACGACCTCGAAGGGTGCGTGCATGCTCATGACGGGAACGCCGGCATCGATGGTATCAATATTGCGGTTTGCCATGTACTTTGCGATGGTACCGCCGCCGCCCTGATCGACCTTGCCGAGCTCGCTCATCTGCCAGACGACGCCGTTATCGGCAAAGAGCCTGCGCAGATAGCCAACGACCTCGGCGGAGGCGTCGCTCGTGCCGCTCTTGCCGCGCGCGCCGGTGAATTTGCAGATGCCCATACCGTAGTTGAGCTTTGCGTCGTTGCGCTTCTCGCTGACCTCGGGGAAGTTTGGGTCAAAGGCCGCGGTAACGTCCGCAGAGAGGCAGAAGCTGTTTGCAAAGCAGCGGCGCAGGGGCACGTTCTGACTGTCGCACAGCTCCTCCATGAAGCACTCGAATGCGCTGCTCTGCATGCCGCTCACGCCGTCAGAGCCGGTCTCCTCCTTGTCCGCAAGGATGCATATGCAGGTCTTTTCGGGAGCCGCGTCAAGATCGAGTATCGCCTTGAGCTCGGCGTATGCGCACACGCGGTCGTCGTGGCCGTAGCCGCCGATGAGCGAACGGTCAAGGCCGATCTCGCGCACCTCAAAGGCCGGAACGGCGGTGAGCTCGGCAGAGAGGAAGTCCTCCTCGACTATGCCGTAGCGGTCGTTCAAAATGCTCATTACGGCAAGCTTTACCCTGTCGCTGCCCTCGTCGGCATAGGGGATGCTGCCGATGAGGATATTGAGTCCCTCGCCGGTGATGCCTTCCTCCATGGTTTTTTTCATCTGCTCCTTGCCGAGATGCGGCAGGAGGTCAGTTATGACAAACTGCGGGTCGGAGGGATCGTGACCGATGGTGATATCGACGGTCTCGCCGCTTTTGAGCGCCACGACGCCGTGCAGCTCGAGCGGGATTGTCACCCACTGGTATTTCTTTATACCGCCGTAGTAATGAGTCTTGAAATAGGCAAGCTCGTCGCTTTCGTACAGGGGATTCTGCTTTAAGTCTATGCGCGGCGAGTCAACGTGCGCACCTGCTATGACACAGCCCTCTGCGAGGCTCCTTTTGCCGATGACCGCCAGCATGAGCGCCTTGCCCCTGTTATTGCGGTAGATCTTATCGCCCGCCTTGAGCTCCATGCCGTCAGCGTACTCGACAAAGCCCTTGTCCTCGGCAAGCTCTATGGCGAGCTTTACGGCTTCGCGCTCGGTGCGCGCCTCGTTGAGAAACGCCATGTAAGCGCGGCAGTAATCCTCCATGTCGATGCGCTGCTGCGTCGTCATGGTATCGTATCCGTTTTTCTGTCTGTAAAATAATTCGTCTCTGATCTCAGCCATTTTTCAATACTTCCTTAAATAAATTTTTGCATTGCTTTCTGAAAGCTTCCCTGTCGCCGTCATTGTGCAGGACACGGCCGCATTTTTGCTCGAAATACTCGTTTGGATACTGCGCATTCACCCGCATCATGGCATATTCATAGCTTATGCCGTCGCGCTTCATTATACGCTCTATGCGCGTCGTTTTTTCGGCAACGATGCCGATAACGGCAAGGCATCTTTCGGCAAGGCCGCTTTCCATGAGCGCTATTGCATCGATGGCCGCCGTCGTTCCGCCGGACATTGCCCATGCCTCGAGCCTTTTGTTCACCTCAAGGCCTATGTAATGATGTGTTATGGCATTCAAATCCTCGAGCGCGGCCTCATTTGAAAACACCGTCGCGCCGAGCGCCTTGCGGTCAAGGACGCCGTCCGTGACCGTCCCGGGAAATGCGCGGCCTATGTCCGCGAGCATCCGCTCATTCGTGCCGAGCATCTCATGATACAGCGCATCGCAGTCTATGACCAGTGCACCCATTGCCTCAAGCTCGCGCAGAGCCGTAGTCTTGCCGCAGCCCGTGCCGCCGGTTATGCCGATTATCTTCAGCTTTTCGGCAAGAGCCGAGGCGATATCCTTCTCCGGCAGCGCGCCCTGACGCAGTATCCTGTACGGTGCGGAGCTCATGTCTATGATAGTTGACTCGCGCCCGAGGCCGCATTGTCCGCCGTCTACGACAGCGGCGATCTTACCGTCAAAATAATCGAGCACCTCCCGTGCGTTCACGGGGCTTTTGCTGCCCGAAGGATTTGCCGACGGCGCCGCGAACGGCAGCTTTGCTTTTTTGAGCATTGCCTGCGTCATCGGATGATCCGGGCATCTGAGTGCCACGGTGCCGCCTCCGGCGCGGACAATGCCGGGAACGATGTCCTTAGAGCGCAGAACGATCGTCAGAGGGCCCGGCCAGAATCTGTCCATAAGCACCTTCGCCTGACGCGGTACGTCTTCACAGTATCTCGTCACGGCCGCGCCCTTGTGTATCATAAGTGACAGAGGCTTAACCTCTGGTCTGCCCTTTACCTCATACACCTTTTCGACGGTCTCAGCGTCAAGGGCATTGCACGCAAGACCGTACACCGTTTCCGTCGGCACGGCCACAAGTTCGCCGGAAGCTATAAGTGCGGCCGCCTCGCCGAGCGTATCTTTTCCCAATATCTTAGTTTCCATCAGCCCTCCGCCTGCTTTTTGAGCTTTTCCGCCTGGTCTGCCGTTACGAGAGCGTCGATTATCGGGTCAAGATCGCCGTTTAAGACGCTCTGGATATTGAAATTGCGCACATCGCCGACGAGCCTGTGATCGGTCACGCGGTTCTGCGGAAAGTTATATGTGCGCACCCTGTCCGAACGGTCGCCGGAGCCGACCTGACTTTTGCGCTCGGCCGCTATGGCCGCCGCCTGCTTCTGCTGCTCGGCCTCAAAGAGCTTTGAGCGCAGTATCTTCATTGCTCTGTCCTTGTTTTTATACTGGCTGCGCTCATCCTGACATTCGACGACGACACCGGTGGGTAGATGCGTTATGCGTATGGCGCTCTCGGTCTTGTTGACGTGCTGGCCGCCGGCACCGGACGAGCGATAGGTGTCGATCTGGAGATCGGCGGGGTTTATCTCAAACTCGACCTCCTCGGCCTCCGGGAGCACGGCCACCGTTGCCGCCGAGGTGTGTATCCTGCCGCCGGACTCCGTTTCCGGCACGCGCTGGACACGGTGCCCTCCGGCCTCGAACTTCAGGCGCGAATACGCCCCCTGCCCTTCAACGACGAAGCTCATTTCCTTTATGCCGCCGAGCTCCGTTTCGTTTATGTTTACGATATCTATCTTCCAGCCATTGCTCTCGGCATACATAGAGTACATTCTGAAAAGATCGTGCGCAAACAGCGAGCTCTCCTCGCCGCCGACACCGGAGCGTATCTCCATGATGACGTTGCGCTCGTCGTTCGGGTCCTTCGGCAGCAGCAGTATCCGCAGCTGCTCCTGAAGCTCCGTCATGCGTGCCTTTGCGTCATTGTACTCCTCCTGCGCAAGCTCCTTAAACTCGGGGTCGGACATGAGCTCCTGCGCGTCGTGCATGGCCTTATCGCAGCCGGTATACTCCCTGTACGCCGTGACGATGGGCTCAAGCTCCTTCATCTCGCGCACGCATTTCGTGTACGCCGCAGGGTCTGCGTATATCTCGCCGTTTTCAAGCCGCACGGCAAGCTCGGAATATCTGTTGTCAAGCTGTTTGAGTTTATCCAGCATTTCTGTCTCCTGAAAGCATTATAATATAATATAATAGCACATTTATGTGAATATGTAAATGAAAAAGCCGCGTTATGCAACGCGGCTTTGGATTTCATATCAGGCCCTGAACGAGGATGATAACTATAAGTACGGGGAGGATCCACTGGAAATACGGCTTGAGCTTGGGCGACATTTTGATGCCCTCGCCCTTATTGACCTCGGCGATGTATTTATCGAAGCCCCATCCCCACTTACTGACGCAGAAAAGCAGGTAGACAAGTGAACCGATGGGCAGCAGGAGATTAGACACGATGAAGTCCTCGCTGTCGAGCACGTCGCGTCCGCCGATGATGTGCAGATCGCTCCAGATGTTGTAGCCGAACACGCAGGGAAGACTCAGCAGCGCAAGCAGCACGAAGTTTACTGCGACGGCCTTTCTGCGGCTCATGCCGAAGGTGTCCATGCAGATCGCAATGATATTTTCAAACACGGCGAGCACGGTCGAAAGGCTTGCGAAGATCATGAACAGGAAAAACAGCGTTCCCCAGAAGCGGCCGCCGGACATGTTGACAAATACCTGCGGCAGCGTGACGAATATGAGCGACGGGCCCTGCTCGGGCGATACGCCGAAGGAGAAGCAGGCCGGGAAAATTATCGTGCCTGCCATGATGGCAACAAAGGTGTCCAGTGCGCAGATGCGCGCGGCCTCGCCGGTGAGGGAGTGTTTATCGCTCATGTAGCTGCCGAAGATCTCCATTGCCGCGATGCCGAGGCTCAGAGTGAAAAATGCCTGGTTCATTGCATCTGTGATGAGGTTTCCGAGGCCGTTTTTGCGGATCGAATCGAGCGACGGCATAAGATAGAACTTCATGCCCTCCTTTGCGCCGGAAAGCGTCAGGCTGTGCACCGCGAGCACGACGATCAGCGCAAGCAGCGCAAGCATCATGACCTTGGATATGCGCTCAAGTCCTTTGTTGAGGCCGAAGCTGCACACGACAAAGCCGACGACTACGACAAGCTCCGTCCACAGCGCCATCTCGCCCGGCGAGGAAAGGAGCGCCGTAAACACCGAGCCGCTTGCCTCGGCCGACATGCCGGAGCTGAAAACGCCGGTCATGAATTTGCCGAAATAGGCCGTCATCCAGCCGGTTACGGTCGTGTAGTACATCATGAGCAGGTAGCAGCCGATGAGGCAGAACCAGCCGTGGATATGCCACTTGCTGCCCGGCTTTTCGAGCACCTTGTAGCCGAGCACCGCGCTCCGGCGGCTCGCTCTGCCGACGGCAAGCTCCATCGTCATGACGGGTATGCCCATGACGATAAGGCAGACAAGATAAAACAGGACGAAATAGCCGCCGCCGTTCTGCCCGGTTATGTACGGAAAGCGCCAGACGTTGCCGATGCCGATCGCGCAGCCTGCGCTGACAAGCAGGAAGCCGAGTCTGGAGCCGAAGGATTCTCTCTTCATATAAATGCCCTCTCTCTTTAAAGCTGCTGCTTATTTTAATCTTGAAAACAGCTGTTTACAAGGGTCATTATTGTATGATAAAATAAGAAAAACTTATTTTAAGAGGAACAGCATGAACAGAAACCAGCTTAAATATTTCGTCGCGGCGGCGGAGAGCCGCAGCTTCACCAAGGCTGCCGAGCAGTTTTATATCTCGCAGACGGCCGTAACTCAGCAGATGCAGCTGCTGGAGGAAACACTCGGCTGCACACTGTTTGACCGCTCCACGCGCCCTATATCACTCACTCCGGCGGGCAAAATATTCTTGAGTGAGGCAAAGACCATACTCGACAGCATGAGCCGCGCAGCCGAGCGCGTGCACGACGCGTCCACCGGCCTTACGGGCACTCTGCGCGTAGGCTTTGTGCGCGGCTATGAGCGCAGCGACCTGTCGGTGCTCATGCGCGGCTTTCATCTGCAAAATCAGAACGCGCTAATAAGCTTTTACCGCTGCTCGACAGACGTTCTTGCGGCGGGTCTGGCGCAGCAGGAGTACGACGTTATATTCACATGGGACAGCACAAACCTCAAAGCGCAGGAGGGCATAGAGTACCTCAGGGCAGAAAGTGCGCAGCTCGTCGTTGCTCTGTACACAGGGCATCCTCTGGCCGGGCGCAGACGGCTCAGCCGCGCGGAGCTGCGGGGCGAAACGATACTGTACATGTCCCCCGACGCGTCAAACGACTCCTACGGCGACGCGTTTTTCATGCAGCTTTACAAGGAAGCCGGCTACAAGCCGAACATTCTCTTCCGCTCCTGTGACGCGGAGTGCATACTCATGATGGTCGCGGCTGAGGAGGGCATTTCCATATTGCCAGACTACTTCACCGACAAGCTCTATGACGCGGATAATCTCGTATTCGTACCGCTCGTCGGCGAGGACGAGCGTGAGGAGATCATCGCAGCCTGGCAGAGCTCAAACTCCAATCCCGTGCTGACGCAGTTCCTGTCGGTGCTCAAAAGCAGCGTCCCTCTGAGGTGAAAGTGCTTCCCTTTCTCTGCCCCGTACGGCACAAAAATCCCGGTAATGCAGATAAGCGTTACCGGGATTTCTTATTAACTGTAACTCAGGCTGAGACTCACGGAGGTCACGCCGTCCTCGAAAAAAGGCGGAACGGCGCCGCTGCGCGACTGCTGCATATACATTTGCTCGCCGGAGGGAGAAATGAGGATCGGGAAGCAGCCGCCTGTGGACGTCCCCACCCCTGCGGAGATCATAAGCTCCAGGCAATCGTCCGTCATGCGCCATGCTCCGGTATAGGCGCATTTGTACGCCTGTCCGTCCCCGGGCCGCTGCCACAGCTCCGCGACGCCGAAATAATCCGGGTCGCCGCTGCCGCGGTGCAGCTCCATGCTCCAGTTGCCGTACAGCCATGTCGTGTCAGCCAGTCCTTCATTTGTAGGCGGCAGCCACCAGTCGTCCCCGGCGGGGTCTCCCAAAGCTCCGGGATAGTCAAGCCCCGTTGTATCGCCGAAGACGGTGAAATTCAGCATGGCCGCATTGCCGTCGGAACCGGCGGGCAGGACGATATTCCACCAATCGTCCAGCTGCGGATACCATGTGACATCGGCGCCGTTTCCGGCAATGACATGTATCTCGATATCCGGCTCATCCGAATATTCCTCGCAATGGCTGAACACGAGGATAGGCTGTGCGTTGTCGCTGCGGTAGAGGACCTCTTCGTTCTGCGGCCTGACATCGCTGCGGCCGGGCGACCATCTGACGCGATTGACGGCGAAGCTGCTGTTATCGTCCCGGGGGACAAAACAGAACAGATCGCCATAGCTTCCGCCCAGAACGCGTTCGGACGGGATGCTCAGAATAAATGGCATCTCCTCGGCGAGACCGGCGCAGTTTGTCCTTATCCAGTCCGTGAGGGAGGCACCGCCGTCCTTTTCCCTGTACCCCAGATATGCCACCGCGCAGGCCTGCTCTTCCTGCTGCGCCATGCTTTTGCGCAGCAGCGCTATTGCCGCCGCTGCAGCTTCGCCGTCCCCGGTCTCCGCAGTCTTGCCGCCGGAGAGCATGTCTCCGGCTCCGCTTACGTTCTGCGCATCGGGCTTGGTTTTTCCGCCGCAGGCCGCGAGGCTCAGGAGCATTATCAGGCACAAAAGCGCTGCGGCAAGCCGGTCGGGGATCGAATGCTTCATTGTCCGCCTCCTCAGAATTTTCCGCTGCGGCCGTGACCGCCTCCCCCGCTGCGGCTCACGCTTCCGCCGGATGAGCTTTTCTCTTTTTTCGTGCGGGTCTCCGTGGTGTGGGTATAAATATCGCTCTGCTCCGTCAGGGCCAGTCCGCCGGCAGTGACATAAGCATTGGCCTCGGTCTTCTCCTGCACGTTCACCATCTTCTTTTTGAGCTTTGTGCAGACAGCGCCCGACACCATGAAGGACAGCACGACCCCAAGGCATATGCCCCACATGGCATTTGCGCGCACGGGCTTTCCCTCGTCGGCCAGCGTAAGATACTCATCGCAGGCCTCAAGATAAGCCGACACACCGCCGTACCAGTCGTCATTGCCGAAATAGCTCAGAAACTCGCCCTCGAGCTGCTCGCAGCCGTATTCGCTGAAGGCGTACTCACCGTATTCGCCGTAGACGAACATGGCATAGTCGCGCTCTTTCATGCTCAAAACGACGATGATGCCGTCCCTGTCCTCGCCCATGCCGAGCTTGGAGGAGTGATAGGCCGAATAGGCAGCCTCGTAGATATCGTCCGCGCCGGTCTCTGTATAGTCCTCCACAAAGGCGAAGTAAACTCCGCAGTTGTGTGTTTCGGATATCTCCGCCGCTCTGTCCTCCAGCTCGCGCCACTGATCGTAGCTGAGCATGTCTGCCACGTCAAACACATAGCGCATGGTGTTGTCTTCGCCGTCGTCCTCGGTTTCCGGCACCTGCGTTCCGGCACAGGACGATATGGCCGCTGCCATGGCCTGCACGGCCTGACTGAGTGCCGTGGCGCTCATTGTCATATCCTCGCCGTTCCAGGCCTGCAGCGCCATATAGGGCCCGACCGCATTGTTGACGGCGGTGGCAAGCTCCAGGCTGCCCTCGTAATCATCGCCGAGATAGACATAAACGCCCCACTCGTCTTCAGATTCCATTGCATAGGCGCCGTTGCCCAGATCTTCAAGCTGAATGGTAAGGCTCAGTCCCTTGTTTTCGTCTCCGTAGCCGTAGCCGTATTTCGTATAGATGTTCGTTGCGGCTTCATCGACGCTGCCGTATTCGCTGTCTACCAGCACATCAACACGAATGTCTATGCCGACCGTCCGGATCAGCGCAGGGAGCATTTCCTCTCCCTGATAGGTAAGCGACTGGGAGCCCAGAGCATCCGTCTCGTCATATATAACGCCGTATTCCGACACCGCCATGACCGGCGCGCAGAGGGACAGCACGAGCAGCAGAACGAGTGCGAAGGTCAAAATTTTCTTTTTCATATCCCGACTCCCTCCTTATGCCAGCAGAAGCTTCACGATCAGCGAAGTCAGCGCAGACAGCGGAACGCCGATGGCGGCAAACAGTCCCCAGAACTTTGCCTTGCTCACGGGCAGATCGCCCACGAGCTTGCCGGTCTGGCCGTTCATGGTAAACAGAAAATCCCTGCCCTGCCATTTGGTGCTCAGCATCCACACCGGCATGAGCGCATAATGCACCTTGCCGCGGCGCAGACTGGCGCTGCCGTCCTTCCGGAAAACGCTGTCATAGCCCTGCACGGAGGCAAAGAGCGCCGACTCTATGGTACTTTCGCAGCGCTTATCCGCCCTCTCGACGCTGTCCTCGACCGACACGTCGAAGCGGTCGGCGAGAAAGCCGGGAAGATAGGCCGCGGAGAAGGGCTTGAGTTCCGAGTAATCATATGGCTCTATCGAATCCATGTAGTCGTCCGGCATTTTGCTCGAAGCATCCACCGGTACCTTTTCAAAGGATACCGAACCCTCTCTGTAAACGTCATAGTGCTCGGTCTCCGTGATATCGTAGTCGCCGGAGGAGTAGAACCGTGAGCGCGTCGCCTCATATCGGGCGCTGCCCTCGGCCTGACCGTCGAACATCCAGAAGGGAACGTACACGCCCTTTATCTCCTGAACGTGATTTTCGTCCGTAAAGCTCCTGGGCAGGAAGACCTTGCCCTTATAGTGCTCCTTGAGCTTTTTGACCGCGTCCTCCTTGGAGAGCTTGAAGGGCAGGACAAAGTCCGGCCTGAGCGTACCTGAAAACTGTCCGGGCACGACCGTGGGGTTGCCGCAGTAGGGGCAGGAGGTCGCGGCGGTCGAGCTGTCGCAGATGAGCTCCGCGCCGCAGCTCGGGCAGCTGTAGGCCTTCATACTCTCGCCCTCCGCGCCCCAGTCGGAGTTGAGCCCCGAGGTGTCCCACTCGCTGCCGCCTGACGCTTCCTTTTCCTCCGCTGCCTGCTGAGCGGCAGCGGCCTTTTCATCTTTTTCCGCGTACAGCGCCTCGATATCGCTCACCTCGAAGGTCGAGCCGCAGTAATCGCACTCCAGCTTGCCGGTCTGACCCACGAAGTGCAGCGGGCCGGTGCAGCTGGGGCACTGATAATTCGTTACCTGTGTCGGCATGGTTTGTCTCCTTTCCTCCCGGCCGCCGCTATCGCCGCCGGGGGATATCTATATCATCTTCCATTTTGCGCTGCCGCCGCCGAGACGGTAGCCGCAGAACGAGCAGCAGCCTCTTTCATCGGGGATGAAATTCGCGCCGCAGGACGGGCATTCCCTTTCCCGTATAGACCGTTCCGTCCATCTCAAAGGCATACGTCACTCTGTAATCTACTTTCAGATCGCCGTCGTCGTCCTTGTATTCCCCGCGCCGCTGCTGTCAGCTCAGGCTCAGATTGATAGCGCCTGCCATTGAAAGCTTTCCGTCGCTGTCGAAGACGAGATTCAGGCGGCCCGGATTTTCGCCCTCGGTTTTCCAGATGTACACGCCCTTGTCTTTGTCGGTGTCAAATAAATAAGTTGAGCAGTCCATGCCGATCATTGCCTTGATCTCATCGTAGCTCAGCTTTTTAAGGCCATCGTCGCCGTACAGGTCTTTAAGGGTCTTTTCGAGAACTTCTGCGGTCGCGCGTTCGGAGCTGACATCCTGCTCCTCGGTGGACTTCATGTCGATATTTGCAAACACATCTGTCGAGGCGCTGCCGCCGCTGTCCTTGTCCTTGTCGCCTTCTCCGCCGCATGCAGTGAGGCTCAGCGCCATCATGAGTGCGAGAAGCAGAGCTATGATCCTTATGTTTTTCATGCTGTTTCTCCTTTCTGATTTCAAAATTTATTATGCTTATTCTTCGGGAAGCTCGAACTCGTCGGGAGGCACGGTCACGCCGTCCTCGAGCAAAGGCAGATACCAGTTCTCGTAGTAGTAGGGCGCTTCATCAGCCGGAACGTCGTCCCACTTCATGCCCCAGGGGCGAAGGAAGAAGACGTAGCCAAACGAGCCCTCCTCGGTCAGATAGTTGCCGATTATCTTTATCATGTGGTCGTATTCCGAGGAGATGACGAACTCCCATGCGCCGTTCTTCAGGTCGGTTCTCATGATCTCGCCGCCGGTCTGCTCGAGTATACTGCCGCCGGCACCGTCGGAGGTCATTTTCACCTTGGCTATGGCAACGGGCGAGCTCCTCGGGAGATCCTCGTCCCATATGATGAAGCTGCCCTCGCCGTTTTTGTCAAGCTCAACGCTTGCGCAGCAGTCGAAATATGCGTTCTGCATGTAGTCATACTCGCCGGTAGCGTCGCCGCCTATCCACCAGCCGTACCAGTAGCCGTTCCAGTACTTCAGCTGCTCCGCGTCCGCCGTTCCGGCCGTGTCCTTGTCCTTATCGCCCCCGCCGCAGGCCGTGAGGCTAAAGACCATGAGCAGGGCGAGGACAAGGGCCAATGCTCTTCTCTTTTTCATGTTTTTTCTCCTTTTTTTATTTTTGAATTTCCATGCGGCCGTTACGGTCTCGGCGTGCCGCAGTATTCACAGAATCTGCCGCTGTTTGCTCCGCCGCAGGCGGGGCATGTCCACGGGCCTGCCGCCGCAGCTGCGGGCGAGGCCGGCTCCGCGGGAGCCTCCTGCGCTGCCTCGGACTCGCCTGCGCCCGTCCGTATGCGCTCAAGCTCCGAGCAGAGCTCCTCGCCCATCCGGCGGTACTGGCTGTATTCCACGCTGCTGTCGGGCTCTACCCGAGCCGCGATCGTGGGAGTGTAGTGAACCGAGCTTGAGTTGAGGCGGAAGCGCATCTCATCGAAATAGGGGCTGCTGACGCTTACGATGATGTTGAAATCATAGGAATACTCATAGCGCGGCGGATTATAGCTGATCTCCTTGCCGTCGGGACCCTCGCGCATGAGCTCAGAGCGCCCCTCGTCGATGTCCATCCGGCAGCCGGTGAGCGCGGAATAGTCCAGAATATCCGGATTTGCCTCCTCAAGATCGCGTGCGCGGGTCACGGTGAACCAGCGGTGCGTCTCGTCCAGAAGCAGCTTCCTGTCCTCGCCGACCGAGCGGCTGATCTTGAACTGCGCCGCCCTGCCCCTGTTTTCCTCGCGGTAGGCAAGCTGCTGCTTTATCTCCTCCACCGTTGAGCTGCGGCGGTCGGAAAACCACGGCGACAGCTTTTTCGCGCAGTCCTTGCAGAGGTTGCCGTCCTCCAGTTTGCGGTTGCCCAGAAGGCCGATCTTCTCGCCGCAGACCGAGCAGTATTTTTTGTCAAACAAGCCCATAGTCTGTTACTCCTTTATTTTTAGTAATTTTATTGTTTCATCAGTGCCGTCGGGCAGCTCAAGCTCCATACAGAGCATGCCGTCGTCCTCGCCGGACTCGTGGCAGAGATATTCTGTCCTGCCCAGTGCCGTTCCGTCCGCGCTGCGCAGCTCGCGTCCGGCGGGGTAAAGCTCTGTCTGCTCGCTCCGGCCGGGCTGAAGGTATGTAAAGCTCAGCCCGCAGTTCAGTACGGTCTCACCGCCGAGCCTGAGCTCGAGGCCGCTGCCCTCGTCAATGAGCGCCAGCCAGCGGCCGTCGAAGCTTTCCCACGCGCCCTCCAGCACAGGCCAGAGGGCAGAATTGTCAATGTAGCTGTAGCCGCCGTCCAAAATCTCCAAATACTCCGGGTTTTCCATTCCGCCGCCTCCGTCCATGATGCTGTCGGTCACAAAGTGCCTGTACACGGCGGCGGCGGCAAAGCCGATGATCAGCCCGGCCAGAAAAATCCAAAGCATCCGGCGCTTCATCCGGTTATGTCCCCGTCGTCAAAGGGGTCTCCGCACTCAGGGCAGAACTTGGGCGGGTGCTTGGGATCCTCGGGCTCCCAGCCGCACTTGTCGCACTTGTACTGCGGTACGCCCGCGGGCTTCTTCGCGCCGCATTCGGAGCAGAATTTGCCCTTGTTCACCGCGCCGCAGGAGCAGGTCCAGCCGTCGGATGCCGGTGCGGGTCTCGGGCTGCCGCATTCGGGGCAGAACTTACCGGTGATGCCGCTCTGACCGCAGGAGCAGGTCCAGCTGTCCGCAGGGGGCTTGGGTTCCGGCTTCTTCGTGCCGCACTCGGGGCAGAACTTGCCTGTAATGCCGCTCTTTCCGCAGGAGCAGGTCCAACCCTCGGCCGCCGGTGCTGCGGGCGCTGCGGCAGGTGCGGGCTGCGCCGCCTGCTGCTGCATCTGAGCCTGCTGCATCTGTTGCTGCTGTCCCATCTGGAAGAGGCTCTGGGCGTTCATGCCGCCGGCCTGACCGGCCATGCCCATGCCCATGAAGGCCATCGCCGGGCCTGCGCCCTGATTGGCGGCCGCCATCTTCATCGCCTCACTCTGGCTGCCCACGAGCTGTGCCGCAGCGCGGGTCGGATCCATGAATGCCGCGTTACGCTGCAGATCCTTGATCATCTTCTCGTCTTCCTCGTCGGCCTTGACGCTGGAAACACCGAAGGATACGATCTCCATGCCGCGCAGATCGCGCCACTTGGCGGAAAGCTGCTCGTTGAGAGCGTCGGACAGCTCCGCCGTGTGGCCCGGGAGCGCCGAGTAGCGTATGCCCATCTCGGATATCCTGGAGAATGCCGGCTGGAGCGCCGTTAACAGCTCCGTTCTCATCTGGCCGGAGAGGTTCTCCATCTTGTAGTCCTCCGTGACGTTGCCGCAGACGTTGGTGTAGAACAGCAGGGGGTTGCTAAGCCGGATGCTGTACTCGCCGAAGCACTTGATGCCGATGTCGATGTCGATACCGGCGCGCTGATCGACCACTCTGAATGGTACGGGAGACGCCGTGCCGTACTTGTTGCCGATGAGCTCCTTTGTATTGAAGTAGTAAACTCTCTGATCCTTGGGAGCCTCGCCGCCGAAGGTGAAGCGCTTGCCGACGTTTGCAAAGACCTTCTTCACGTTCTCGCCAAGGTTTCCGCAGAAGATGCTGGGCTCGGTGGACATATCATAAGTATACTCGCCGGGCTCTGCGCACACGTCCACGACCTTGCCCTGCTCAACGATGAGCATGCACTGTCCGTCCGCGATGGCGATCAGCGAGCCGTTGGAGATGATGTTTTCGTCGCCCTTTGTGTTGCTGGAGCGGCCCGTTACCTTTTTCCGTCCCTTTACTGCCAGCACATCCGAGGGTATCGCCTCACAGTAAAAATACTCTTTCCACTGGTCGGCCAGCACGCCGCCGGCCGCGCCTACCGCAGCTTTTATAAGTCCCATAATCTTGTTCCGCCTTTCTTTATTTGTTACTTGTTTACTTACAGTTTTCCCCCGCGCTTCACGCCCGGGTCAAAGCAAGGACAGAATAACCGGCCTTGCTCAAGCGGCGGGACACAGCGTTTTCTTCTGTGCCTCCCCGCTCAGTGGGAGTGCGGGCGGCGGCGGGGTGCCGCCGCCCTTGTGTATTTTGTGGTTTTGCCGTGGTTTACATGTAAGTGTTTCCGCCTGTCACTTCAGCAGCCGCCAGATGAAGGTGACCGCCTGACCGCGTGTACAGGTATCGGAGGGTGCAAAGGTGGTATCGGTCATGCCGTATGTGATGTTGTATGCGACCGCCCACATCACCGCATCATAGCAGAAGCTGCCGGGCTTAACGTCCGTGAAGGGATTTTCCGCCTCGATCGCCGGAGAGCCCTTGTAGCGGTACAGGAAGGTGACTATATGGCCGCGGGTGCAGGTATCCGTCGGTGAGAAGGTGGTGTCGGTCGTGCCCTTGGTAATGCCGTTTTCGACCGCCCACATTATCGCCTTATAGTGCGCGCTGCTTTCGCTGACGTCGGTGAACGGGTTCTTTACGTCGGCGGAGACCTCGGGTGAACCGACCGCGCGGTACAGGAATGCTACGATCTCTGCGCGGGTGCAGCCTTCCTTCACGCCGAAGGTATCGCTCGTGCGGCCACTCGTGATCTTGTTTTCGTAAGCCCAGCCGATCGCGTCGGCGTAGGGGCTGTCCTTGCTCACGTCCTTGAACGGCAGCGGCGCGGTATAGTTCGGATCGGCGGCACCGCAGACCGAGCACTTGCCGTCAGCATAGCTATGCGCAAGCATCGGGGTAAGCTCCTGCTTTACGATCACCGCATTGCAGCCCGAGCAGTGCTTGCCCTCGGTAAGCCCCGTCGCCGTGCATGTTGCGGCGACTGCGGGATCTGTCACGATGCTGTGAGTGTGCGGCGAAGCGTTTATCCGGTATTCGGCTCTGACCGTCACGGCCTCGCCGGGCATCACGAAGCTTGTTTCGCTTGCTTTTTCATCGGCAAGCTCCGCGTTTCCGGTGACGACGACCCACTTTGTAAAGCTCGCGTAATAGGGCACATCAGCCGTCAGCTTGACGGTTGCACCCTTGGCCGCAGAGATCGTGTCGGCGGTTCCGCAGCTTACGGTGACAGGATATTCCTTGAGGCCTGTTTCCTGCGTCTGAACATAGGCGCAGGCGGTGCAGGTACGGGTGCGCACGCCCTTGGCGGTATCCGTGGGTTCGGTCGTCCACGTCCACGCGCCGTAGCTGTGGGCCTTCTTATTCAGCTGCTCGGTGCAGGTCGCCTTTGTGCAGACGTTCCAATGGTGGGTATCGTTGCTCTGCATCGTGCCGTCAGTATGCGTATGCACAAGAGCCGGCACGGCCTTGGCCTCGTAGTAGGCTTCACAGGTGCCGCACTGGCGGCACAGGATAGCTCCGTGTTCCTCGGTTGGCTCGATGCCATTATAGTACGACCATTCGTCGAAGGTATGCGCTCCGGGCGGGTCTGTTACGTTTGCGAAATCCTGCGTGCCGCAGTACCGGCATTCGTAGGCGTGCTGTATGGACGCGCCTTCGGGATAGTGGTCAGCATAGCTCCACTCGCTGTAAATGTCCTTGAGTTCATCGGGCACAACGAAATTTTTCGCGCCCTTGGGAAGGATCGGACCGTAGCCCATCCAGTCATGCTTGCCGGTGGGACTGGGTATGCCCTCGATGCCGCCGCTGCCCGTACACTCGGGCAGGACCTTGCCGACCTCATACGGTTCGCCCTGCCAGCCGCAGATCTTACAGACGTCCTTCACCTTAGCCTTGCTTGCCGTCGTAGCCGGGCTGACGACCAGCTGCACCTTGGTATGCTCGGCTTTCTCGAACACATTTGCAGCATAGTCACCAGAGGAGGTGTAATGCTTTTCGCCCATGCAGGCGCGCCAATGGTATGTATCGTCAAAGAAGTTTTCAGACGTGCCGTCGTAATAAGTAGCCGACCAGCCGGGATGGTAGTTGTGCTCGACCTTGCCCTTGGCGGTCGCACTTTTCACTTCGTTGCCGCCCGCGTCGGTAATGACGCAGTAGACCAGGAAGTTCGGGTCCTCCACGCAGGCGGTAGACCCTGGCGTGATGGTCAGGGTCGCGGTGTCGGAGCCGCTGAAGATTTCGCCGTCTGTGCAGAGATGGTAAATCGGCGATTCATTTGTGAAGAAGGCGCAGTACCAATGGTACTCCAGCCCGTCGCCGAGCGCGGTGACGCTGAAGCTCATCGTATCCGAGGTATCCGAGCCGTCGGCAGTGACCTTTGCGGAATCGTTTTTCGGGTTTGCCTTGATCACGGGGGGCTTTACATGCCAGCAGTCAACGCAGGTGAAGGTACCGTTATAGCGGTGGGGCACGGTGCCGCCCTCGGTTTTATTGCAGACTTCGCAGGTGAGAACGTGACCGTTTTCCTCTGACGGAGCGGTATTCGTGCCGTCCATGTCCTGCCAGTACTGATCGACGCACTCGAAATTGACGTCAATGGTGACATTCACTTCTCCGGCGGCGTTTTTGACCACACAGATGAAGCGGGAGGCGGTCTTATCGTCGTCATCGCAGGTGGAGAGATCCGCGCCGAAGTAATCCTGCACCTTGAATCTCAGGCGGGCGTTGGTCTGACCGGCAAGCATTACGCCGCCGTCGCCTTCCTCAACGGCCTCCTCATACCACTGATAGCTGAGTCCCTCGCCGCTTGCGACGACATAGATGGTCATATACTGGTCTTCGGTTGAATCGCTGTGGTAGACCTTGGGGTCCTTGCTGTAGTCCACGATGACCGGCGCGTCGATGTCGCAGTAATCGCACACGGTGCAGCGGTGGTCCACGAGGCTATGGCTTCCCGTCTCCATTTTCACGCCGCAGATGCCGCAGTTTCTCCAATGGCCGCCGGCATCGCCCCAGAAGGGTCCCTCCGCCGTGCATTCGTGCGGACCGATCTCGGGGATAGTCTCGCTCTTTAGCTCATAGCCGCAGACGCCGCAGAGCAGCTTTTTCACGCCGGTGCTCGTCGTCGTTGCGGGGGTAACTACCGTCCAGCCGTAGGTGACATGCTTCTGCACGGGGAAGTTATACAGCTTCGCGCCGCAGTCCTCGCAGTTTTTCCAGTGGCCGCCGGCATTGCTTTGCCAGTCGCTCAGATTTGCATGCGTGCAGATCTCATGATCACAGCTCGTAATGCACTGATCATCCTTATAACAGTAATGGTTCTGCCACTCGTAGCTGCCGACGCAGTATCCGTGCGTGCAGCCGAGCTTTTCAGCGGCGGCGGCACAGCAGTCAAGGCACAGGCCGCAGTCGGAGCAGATGTTCTCCATCTCAAAGCACCTATTGCACACGGTGCAGAAGTGCTCCTCCCACTTGCCGTCGTTGGGGCAGGTGAAGTCGTGCTTGCAGCTGCCGCGGTTGGCGTCGCAGCAGCGCTTGCATTCGCCGCAGACGGAGCAGTATTCGTCGATGCAGTGTCCGTTCGCGCACCAGTGCTTATCCCAGTCGTCGCTTTCCATGCAGATTTCGTGCGAGCAGCCCTCGTCGCTGCTGCGCTTATGGCAGCACTCATAGCAGCGGACATCGCTGCACTCCTCGCACAGCTCGTCTTCATAGAAGCATTCTCCGCACTCGGAGCAGACGTGGTCTTCCCGATCGGGGTCTTCGGCGCAATAATCGTGCTCGCACTTGTTTTCATCGCAGCACTGCTCGCACAGTTCGCAGTAGTCGCATATCTCGCCGTAGGTGCAGGTGGGATGCTCGCATTCGCCGAGATGGCCGCTGTCTTCGATGGTCGCCACGCAGTATTCGTCGCAGACGCAGCCGTAAGTATCATAAACGTTTTCAAGGCAGCAGGTCCTGCAAAGGCCGCAGTCCTCGCACAGCTCGTCTCCTTTGCACAGCGCACATTCCTCGCACTGCTCGCAGGTAAACTCCTTCGCGCAATCCGAACAGTGAGTGCCCTCGCCGCCGGTTTCGCACCAGGGACCGCCGTTGCCGACATGCTCGCCGCATTCGGAGCAATGATGACCGTTGCCCTCGCAGCAGGACAGGCAGATAAAGTAATCGGCCGCGTCCGCGATACACTCGCTTTCATAATCGGCATAAAATGCGCAGTCGCCGCACAGGATGCAGTGGGACTTGCCCTCCGCGCATTCGTTGCACATCAGGCAATCAAAGCAGTAGTCAAACCATTCGCCGTAGAAGCAGTTTCCGCAGTCAACGCAGATCACCGCGCAGTCTTCGCAGTGGGTGGGAGAATCTCCGGGGTGAGTGGCATTGCAGCCCTTGTCCTCAAAGCACGCGTCGCACTCACTGCAATGGAGGTCATACTCATTTTTCGCACACCACTCGCAGAAGCCGCAGGTGCTGCATATATCAAATACGCTGCACTGGCCGCAGTTATTGCAGTGGTCAGAGTCGTTATACGCGTCATCAAAGCACATTCCGCAGTGGTCGCAGAACCAGTCATCCTCGAAAACCAACCTGCATGCGTCGCATTCCGGACAGGGATGGTTTCGCTCATAGCAGTCGCTTTGGGTGCAGGTGTCGCTGCACGCGTCGCAGCTTGCGCATTTATAGTCGTCCCAATGGTAGTGGCCGCAATCGGGACAATTCGTTCCGTCCGAGTAGTCCGCGTGGACATGGAACGTCATGCCGGGGAGCAATCCTATGACCATTGCAAGGCACATCAGGATACTCAGCAGTCGTTTCTTCATTTGTTTCTCCTTTTTTAATATTTTTCGGTGCAGGGTGCTCGGCTTTTGCCGTCCGTCAGGGCTTCCGCAGCCTCCGCGATCCACTCCCGCCCCTGCTGCGGAGTGAGGTCGCCTATGAAATAGCCGTTTATGAGCTTCAGCTCCACGGCCTTGTCCAGTGCGGGCAGTCTTTCCGGGTGTCCGTCCGCGCACAGGAGATATATCCGGCAGTCCGGCCGCTTCCGCTTTATCTCGACGGCAATGCCGCAGCGCCCGGAAACATCCCTGTCCTCGGCATTGTCGGAAAAGTCCGTCTCAAGCAGCAGAAGATCCGCCTGTCCGTTCTCGCACTGCCATACCACGTCGTCAAAATCGTCCGACAGTATGGCCAGCGGGCGGCAGCCGCCCAGCTTTTCCAGCCAGTCCGCCGCTCTTCGGGTCATAGCCGGAGTTGTAAAGCACACGGCAGCCGCGGGCAGGACCCGTTCTTCTCCGCAGCCCTTCTTTTTTTGGAAAAGGCTCATACCGCAGTCCCCCGTCTCCGTGCCGTACCGGACTTAGGCAGCTGCGTCCCGCATTCCGGGCAGTATACCGCAACATCCGTAACGGCAACTCCGCAGCCGGGACAGCAGCGGTGACGCGAGCGGTAAAAGTCATAGAGCGTCTTTTCCGGCAGCACCGCGCCGCAGTCGGTGCAGTGCGTATCCTGCACGCGGTTGGCTCTGCCGCACTCCGTGCAGACCTTGCGCCGCCGCATGACTTCCGGTCCGAAGCCGTATTCCAGCAGCGTCACCTGACGCAGGGCCTTCTTCGCCCTCAGATCGTACTCGCTCATACTTCCGTCCCCTCCATTCCGCCTACCAGCAGCCTTGCCCCGCAGACGGGGCAGAAGCGCGCATCGGTTTCCCTCAGCTTTGTGCCGCAGCAGTGGCAGAAGGCGGGATACTCCTCCTCCCACGGGGCGCAGTCCAGACACTGCCCCGCGTTGACATTGAACATGGCGGAAGATACAAACCTGCCGCATCGCGGGCAGTGGTTGAACTCCCACTTGCCGTCAGCCTCCCACGCCTGTTCGAGCGCGGCTTCCTCCGTGTCCGCCCAAACGGGTCTCGTCACGCAGCACAGCTCGCCGGAAATATCGCAGAAAAAGCGAAATACCCTTCCCCCGCCGGAATCGGTAATGACCCGGTAGGCAGCCGTTTTCTTTGTCTGCTCCATCCGCATTCCTCCCTTCTTTTTCGTTTACATCTTGTAAAGCCCGTGCCGTATATGATACAATGACTTAACAAATGTATATTCCGCATCATCGGGTACGGCCCTCGGCCTCTTTTGATTCGTGTATAGCATGTATCCGGGCTTTTGTTAACCCTAATTTCCCCGAATTAGGATGCCAAAGCAAAAAATAATTCAAATTTTCTTACGGTCATCGGCTTTTTTCGCGCTACAGCCTGTTTCGGAGGTCTTTTTCATGAAAAAATGCATCATTCCCGCGCTGCTGCTCGCGGCGCTGATATTTGTTCTCTCCGGCTGCGGAGAGGATACGCTGCTGGACAAAAACGAGCCCGTGTCCCTGACATTCTGGCATGTCTACGGTGAGCAGGCAGGCTCGCCCATGGATCAGCTGGTGCAGGAATTCAATCGCACGGTGGGCGCCGAAAACGGCGTACAGGTCAAGGTCACGGGAATGAGCAGCGCCTCGCAGATCGGCGGCTTTCTGAAGGAGGCACAGTCCGGCGGCAAGGACGTTCAGGATATGCCCGACCTCTTTACCTGCCATATTTCCGATGCCGCATCACTGGGCGAGGAGAACCTTGTTGATTGGCAGGAATGGTTTACGCAGGATGAGCTTTCTGATTTTGTCCCCGGTTTTCTGGATGACGGCATGTCCGACAGCGGCAGGCTTCTGATCTTCCCCATTTCAAAATCGACGCAGCTTCTGATGTGCAACGGCAGCGGCTTTGCGCGTTTTTCCGAGGCCTCCGGCACAGGCTACGATGACCTCTCCACCTGGGACGGCTTCTACGCCGCCGCGGAAACCTATTATGAGCAGACCGGCAGCGCATTCTGCGCCCTTGACTATCCCATCCGTGCCGTAGAACTCAACGCCATGGAAAACGGCGCTGAGGATTTCTATACTGAGGACGGCTGGTATGACACGGATAACGCCGTATTCAGGGAAAGCTGGATGCAGTTTGCCCGCTCGCTCGTTCAGGGGCACGTCATTGTCTCCGACCTCTACTCCAACACACAGGTCATGACCGGCGAAGTGCTGTGCGGTCTGGGCTCCTCTGCCGCCATTCTTTACTATAACGATACCGTCACCTACCGTGACGGAACGCAGGAGCCGATGGATCTGCATGTGCTGCCCCTGCCGATGACGGAGGGCAGGACCGCTCTGATGACGCAGGCGGGCGTCGGTCTGTGCGCCTATAAGACCACCGAGCAGAAGGCCGAGGCCGCCGCACTGTTTGTACGCTGGCTGACCGAGGCCGAACGCAACCTCAACTTCGTGGCGCAGACGGGCTATATGCCGGTGCGCAACGGCGCCTTTGACGCGATTTCCGATTACGACAGCTTTCCGGAGCCCGAAGAAAGCTACCGGCAGCTTTATGACGCACTTCAGGTCATGCAGGCCGGCTACACTCCCGTATCCGAGCCGCGCTTTGACGGCTACTACGGCAGGATCGCCGTTCTTTATGACGGACTGCGGCAAATGCAGAAGGAGCTGCCCGCCCGTGCCGCCGCCGGAGAGGATATAGACGCGCTGGCCGGAGAGACCTGGGAGCTGCTGTGCTCCGTTCAGTAAATCAGAAGAGGATTCTACCGAGGGAGGATCGCCCGTGCCGCGATTTATGCTTTCAAAACTGAAACATGTCAAGCCCTCCATGCGCAGGCGGCTTCTGATGTACATGGGCGCATTGGCAGCCCTGCTGCTGGCGGTGCTCCTCGCCGCGCTTCTTCTGCTGGGGCAGCTCAAAAGCCCGAGCGCGGAAACGAAAAGCGCCCTGACCTTTCAGCTGGAGGCCTTTCGCGCGGATATGGACGCACTCTGGCGCAACGTCTCCGTTATGGGCGTGCATCTGTCGGAGGATATGACCGGCATTATCGAGAAGCAGACAGCCGGACTTTCGTCACTTAACGGGAACGCTGACGCCATGGAGGAGCTGCAGGAGGCCATGTTCGAGTCACTGTGCCAGTATGTGCGTCAGGCGGACTGCTCCGGCGCGTTCGTGATGCTCAATGCCTCACTCAACGCCGATGCGGACTCTTACGGCGGACTCTATGTCCAGCGCAGCAACGCCGAGCACACCACCAGCAGCCTCCTGCTCTACCGCGGAATGGCCGATATCGGGCGGCAGCATCAGGTGATGCCGCACCGGAAGTGGGCGCAGGAGTTTTCTCTGTCGGATTTTCCCGGTTTTTCCGAGCATCTCAAGGCCGCGGCCGCACCCATCGAGAGCTGCTGCCGCACGACTGAACTCATCACTCTGCCCGGCACAAACGAGCACGCAGTTCTGCTGACCGTTCCTATGATTGCCTCTGACGGAACCGTGTACGGTCTGTGCGGCTTTTCCGTCAACCAGACCTACTTTTCGGCGCGTCACGCCCAGCCCTCCGGCATAAGCAGCCTTGCCTGCGTAATGTCGGATCCGGCAGTCGGCTCAGACATTCAAAAGGGTCTTCTGACTTACCCTGTTGACGGCTTCTGCTTTGTTCCCGGGGAGACGCTCACCGGAGAAAACCTGCGCAGCGGGCTTACGGCCTTTACCGGCTCAAGCCTTTCCTTTGTCGGGCTTTCCGAGCCGTTCACGGCAGCCGCCGGTGACGGCAGCGCTCATGTTCTGGCTGTGCTGATACCGAAAAGCAGCTATGACCTCACTGTCTTCAAGGGCGTGCTGGAGTTCGCCGCACTGCTGATGTTGCTTGTATTTTTCGCCGTTGTATGCTGCCTGTTCTACACCCGCCGCTATCTGCGGCCGGTTTTGCAGGACATTGACAATGTCACCGCAGCGGGTGCCGAGGACGCAGCTCCGGTCTTTGAGGAGCTGCTGCCTATTTCCGAGAAATTCCGGGCCCATGAGGAGACCGTGACCGTGCTGAAGGCGGAGCGGCAGGACGCGCGAAACAGAGTAGATCAGCTTCTGAACGAAAAGCAGGAGCTCAAAGAGCAGATGGTAAAGGTGGAGGCCGACGCGGAAAAGCTGGCTCAGCGCAGAAAGGGCGAGATCGACCCGGAGGAGTACAGGCTGTTTCTTGCGGCCTATCAGAAGCTTGACCCTGATCTGAAAACCGTCATAGACGCCATGGTCGACGGCGGCAGCGTTCAGGAGCTCGCGGAGCGCCTCGGAAAAAAGATCAGCACGATCTATTCCTACCGCAGAGACGTTTACGGAAAAGTCGGCATTATCGGCTCCGGCAAGCTCCAGCAGCTGCGCGTATTTGTAACGCTCATGAGGCGGGAGCAGGAAGAACAGCCGAAATAGAGAAAACATTAAAGGCCGTATTTGCCACAGGACAAATACGGCCTTATCATATATTCGCGTGAAAAAAGCTGCGTCTTGACCCCACGGCCAAAACGCAGCTTTTAACTTTGGTACGCCCGACGGGATTCGAACCCACGACCTTCAGAGTCGGAGTCTGACACTCTATCCAGCTGAGCTACGGGCGCATTTACGCCCAGATATTATAACAAATAGCACCGCCGGTGTAAAGTAATATTTTTCGTCAGAACTCGATCGTGACGGGGGCTGCGGTAAAGCTCGATATGGTTGCCGTGCCGCTCTTGAAGTACAGGACGACGCAGTTGCCGTCGCCGGGGGTGTACATGCCGCGCAGCTCGGGGTAGCCGGCGAGCATATGCTCACACGCCTCGATGCTGTCGTCGGGGTACACCTCGCCGCAGACGCGGATCCATTCGCCGCCGCGCACCGCGCATATCTCGACCTTGGGATTTTTGCTTATCTGCGCAAAAAGCTCCTTTTTTCTGCCGGTCTGGATGCCGAGACGGCCGTTATGGATATCCACCGTGCCGAACGGGCGCACGCGCGGCTGATCGCCGTCGAGAGTGGCGAGATAATATGTCCCCGCTTCTTTGAGAAAATCGTAAATTCGCTGCATGATGCTGCCTCCTTTGTTTTTTATAAGTATACTCCCATGACACGGCGATATCAATACGCTCTTGACGCGGCGCTCAAAAAATGCTACTGTGTTGCGGGTGATAAAAATGGAAAAATGGGACGCATACAATGTTGACAGGCTCCCGCTGGGCACGAGCGTCGTACGCGGCGAAAAGCACGACGCGGGGCTTTACCGAATGGTGGTACACGCAGCGATATTCAACTCCGAGGGCAGGCTGCTTATCCAGCGGCGCTGCACGCAGAAAAAGACCTTTCCCGGGAAATGGGACATCACCGTCGGCGGCGGCTCACTTTGCGGCGAGACGAGCCGCGAGGCGATGCAGCGCGAGCTGCGCGAGGAGCTGGGGCTCGACATCGACTTCACGGAGCTCCGCCCGCGCCTTACGGTGAACTTCGACGACGGCTTCGACGACTACTACATCCTTGAAAGGGACATTTCGCTCGACTGTCTGCGCCTTCAGGCCGAGGAGGTCATGGACGCACGCTGGGCGACGCTCGGCGAGATATTCGGGATGATAGACTCGGGCGAATTTATCCCGTTCATGAAAAGCTTCGTCGCCTTCCTGTTCGAGATGCGCAGCGGCACGGATAATCTGAATATGTGACAAACCGCCGGAGCAGTGCTCCGGCGGTTTTGCAGTTTTACTAAGATCACTTCTCGGTTTTCTTGTCTTTCCGTTTTTTCAGCGACTGTTCTATCTTCGCTATATCGTCGTCATTGAACTTGGTGAGCAGCGCATCGAAATTTGCCGCAATGCTGTCTTTGTTTCTTCCGATAAGATCATATTGGGCTCTCAGGCCGCTCACCTTGAGCTTCGTCTTTTTTACGCTGAATTTACCGGCATACTTCTCAAGCTCATCAGCATCGTTGACATCTTCGGCAAAATTGGGAGCAAGAGTAACTCTCAGGCCTTCTTCAAGTCCGGCCTTGTCAAAAACCAGAGCGATCCTGTCGCCCACCGGATCTTTGAATTTAAACACTATCCTGAATTCTTTTTCATAGCGCCATGCCTTTTGCTTGTGAAAGTAATTATTGGCGTTGAATTCAGCAGCACTGTTTTCGGTTAACATTCAAGTAGAAAGTGAGGCTTGGATGTTATGATCTCTTACGAACCGCTTTGGGAGACGATGAAGCGCAGGGGCGTTACGCAGTATATGCTGATAAAAAAACACGGGGTCAGCCCCGCGCAGATAACACGCCTCAAGTGCAACGAAAGCGTCAGCACTCATACGACAGATGTTTTTTGCGGCATTCTTGACTGCCGCGTTGAGGATATAATGCGTTTTGAAAAATGAAAAAAATCGCACCGCACGGAAAACCGTGCGGTGCCTGTGTTATATGGCTTATTCGGGTTTGTCGCTGTCGTCGGGAGCGTCGGCCATGCCGGCGGAGGCGTCGCTCTCTGCGGGCGGCTCGTCAAAGCGGGCGATCTTGCGCGCGGGGCGCTCGATGGTATCGTCCTGCATGGCGGGCGCGGGCTTGGGCTCGGGGAAAGACCCGTTCTCGCAGTAGTAATCGAAGGTCTCCCTATCCATCGACTCGTTCTCGAGCAGGTATTCGGCAACGCCGATGAGCGTTTCGCGGTGCTCGGTGAGTATCTGCTCGCACAGTGCGGCGGCCTCGTCGAAGATGCGCTTGACCTCTTCGTCGATGAGGGCGGCGGTCTCCTCGGAATAGCTCTTTGTTGTGCCGAAATCGCGGCCGATGAAGATGCTGTGGTCGGAGCTGTCGTACTGGATGGGGCCGAGCTTTTCGCTCATGCCGTAGCGCGTGACCATATTGCGCGCGATGCTTGTGGCCTGCTGGATATCGCCGGACGCGCCGGTCGAGATATCGTCGAGGAACAGCTTCTCGGCAATGCGGCCGCCGAGGCAGGCAACGATGTGCTCAAACATCTGCGACTTTGAGGTGAAGTTCTCCGCGTCCTCGTCGGGACGGTAGAGCGTGAAGCCTCCGGCCATGCCGCGCGGGATGATGGTTATATAGTGCACGGGGTCAGTGTGCTTGAGGAATTTCGAGGCTATCGCGTGGCCGGACTCGTGGTAGGCCGTAAGGCGCTTTGCCTTGTCCGACATCTTGCGGCTCTTCTTCTCGGGGCCCATCTCGACCTTGAGTATGGCCTCGTCGCAGTCGTCCATCGTGATGAAGCGGTGCTTGCGGCGCACTGCCAGCAGTGCCGCCTCGTTCATGAGGTTTTCAAGATCCGCGCCGGAGAAGCCGGGCGTGCCCTTGGCAATGGATTTGAGATCGACATCGTCGGCAAGAGGCTTGCCGCGCGAATGTATCTTCAGTATGGCCTCCCTGCCCTTTATATCGGGCATTCCGACATAGACCTGACGGTCAAAGCGGCCGGGACGCAGCAGCGCGTTATCGAGGATATCCGCACGGTTCGTTGCCGCCATAACGATGACGCCCTCGTTGTTGCCGAAGCCGTCCATCTCGACGAGCAGCTGGTTGAGGGTCTGCTCGCGCTCGTCGTGTCCGCCGCCGAGGCCGGAGCCGCGCTGACGACCGACAGCGTCGATCTCGTCGATGAATATGATCGCCGGTGCGGCCTTCTTGGCCTGATCGAACAGATCGCGCACGCGCGATGCGCCGACACCGACGTAGAGCTCTACGAAGTCTGAGCCGGAAATGGACAGAAACTGCACTCCCGCCTCACCCGCGACGGCCTTTGCAAGCAGGGTCTTACCTGTTCCCGGAGGGCCTACGAGCAGGACGCCCTTGGGTATCCTTGCACCCATTTTCGTGAACGATTTCGGATCCTTGAGGAACTCGACGAGCTCCTGAAGCTCTGCCTTTTCCTCGTCGGCACCGGCAACGTCGCTGAAGGTCTTGCGGTTTTTCTCCTCGCTGCCGAGGCGCGTTCTGGCCTTGCCGAACTTCATCGCGCCGCCTGCTCCGCCGCCGCCCTGTGCACGCTGCATCATGACTATCCAGAACACCATGAAGCCGATGAACAGGACATAGGGTATCAGCTGGAGCCACCACGTTGACTGCACGGGCTCTATCTGATAATCCTTGATTATTCCGCTGTCGTACTGCTGGTCGATAAGCTCGCCGAACTCTTCATAAAACAGCGAGAAGCTGTACATCTTATAATAAACGGTTTTTGTTCCGCCCTGGGCGCTCGAGTCCCTGACCTGCATCTCGAGGAGGTTTTTTGAACCGTTATAGGTGAATTCCTGAACCTTTTCCTCCTTGAAAAGATCCTTTACCTGAGCATAGCTGAGTTCGTTTTCGGGTTCCTGGTTGAGCAGAGTGAACAGAGTGCATGCAAGCAGCACCAGTATCAGAACATAAAAGCCTATATCTCTCGCTCTGTTGCGCTGAGGTTTCAATTAATCACGTCCTTTTAGACAGGAAGCATTTCATCCGTGCCTGAATTATTTCGTATATATCTCCGGCTTTAGCACGCCGATGAAGGGAAGATTGCGGTACTGCTCGTCATAATCGAGTCCGTAGCCGACAACAAATTCATCGGGCACTTCAAAGCATGAATATTTTGCGTAAACGGGGGCAACTCTGCGCGAGGGCTTATCCATAAGCGCGGCAATGGTTATCGACGCGGGCTTTCTCGTCATGAGATAGCTTTGCAGATAGTTCAGAGTGTTGCCGCTGTCGAGAATATCCTCGATAATTATAATATGGCGGCCTTCTATGTTCTGGCCGAGGTCCTTGTGTATCTCGACCGCACCCGTGGAACTCGTACCGCCCCTGTAGGACGAAACGGCCATAAAATCCATCGAGCAGGGAATGCTGACATGGCGCATGAGATCGGCCATGAACACGAAGCAGCCCTTCAAAACACCGACAAACAGCGGATTTTTACCGTCGAAGTCGGCGGATATCTGCTCGCCGAGGGCAGCCACCTTTTCTTCGATCTCATCCGCTGTGAAGAACACTCTCTCTATATCGTTATTCATCTTTTAATTGTCCCCCGTACGGTTTGTTTTATTTATTGTCACCCGAAGGATCCTGTCCCCGGGTCGTGCAATACATCTTTCTGCGGCACCGAAGCCGTAAACGGCTATGACGCCCTTTTCGTCGCGCAGCACCGGCCTTGCGTCCCGCTCGCCGCGGCTGAGCTTTGCCTCGGAGAAAAGATCCTTGAGGCTTTTCGTGCAGCCTCTGCCGGCAAGGCGTATCCTGTCGCCCGGTCTCCGTGACGTAAGGGATATGCTACCACAAATGCTGTCGTAATTAAAGTATAAAATATTAAATGATAAGAAAATTTCGCTGTATGGGTCGAGTATCTCGCTTTTTACCGTAAATTTGCCGTCCATGACGGGCTGAACTGTGCCGACATTGAGCCGGACGGGCTCAAAATCGTTCCGCTTCTCTTCACCGAAGCGCAGCACACCCCCGTCGCAGGCAACGCGCATACCGTTTATGTCGGCGCATTTATATTCGCTCGACTGCGCTATGGCGTACACCGCCCGCGCGTGGGCAAAGCTCAGCGATCTGCCGCATATGAGACGCAGGACGCGCATCGCAACGGGCTTGGGAAGCGAAAGCAGCTCCTTTGCCGGAAACGTGCCTGAGCTGTAGTGCCTGTCATATGCGCTTCTTGCCATGGCGTCAAGGCAGTCCTCATCCTCCCGCAGGAGCCCGGTCGTGCGGGAGCAGGCGGCAAAAAACGCGGGATTTATGCTCTCGAGCACCGGCGTTACATGATGGCGCAGGATATTGCGCGTATAATCGTCGCTGAAATTGGTCATATCGCTCACATGCTCTATGCCGTTGGCGGCGTTATATTCCTCGATCTCACGCCGCGTCGAATTGAGCAGCGGGCGAACGATGCTGCCTCGCCTCGGCGGTATGCCGCACAGGCCCTTCAGTCCGCCGCCGCGCGTTAAATTAAGCAGCAGCGTTTCGGCATTATCGTTTGCGTTGTGCGCCGTGGCGATGACATTGCAGCCGAGCCGCTTTGCGGCGCCGTCGAGAAACTCATATCTGAGCTTCCGCGCCGCCTCTTCCTCGCTCATGCCGCCGCTTTGCGAAAGTGCGCGCACATCGCCGCTGCCGGTAAGGCACTCTATGCCGTGCGCTGCGCAGAACTCCGCGACGAAGCGGCAGTCGGAGGCCGATTCCTCGCCGCGCAGCATATGGTCAAAGCTCGCCGCGCATACGGTGATGCCGAGTTTTCCGGCATTCTCCGACAGATAATGCAGCAGGCACATCGAATCCGCGCCGCCCGATACCGCGCACAGGACACGGTCACCCGGCGCTATCAGCGCGTTTTCCTTAATAAAATCAATAATCGTCATCGGTTTTTGCCGAGCGGTTGCCGAAGCTCGTAAACTCGGGCAGCCATTGCAGATACACGGTACCCGTCTGACCCTTGCGGTTTTTGAGAACTATGGCCTCCGCCAGATACGGGTCGGAGCTTTCCTGATCGTAATAGCCCTCGCGGTGCAGGCCGATGACAACGTCGGCATCCTGCTCGATCGCGCCGGAATCGCGCAGGTCGTTGAGCATGGGGCGCTTATCGCTCCTGCCGACGGCTGCACGGTTGAGCTGACTGAGGCATATGACCGGAACGTTTAGCTCCTTTGCCATGATCTTGAGCATACGGCTTATGTCGCTGACCGCCTGCTGGCGGTTTTCGTTATAGCTGCTCTTGCCGCCGGCCGACTGCATGAGCTGAAGGTAGTCGATGACGACAAGGCCTAGGTTTGAAAGTCTGCGGCACTGGGCGTTCATGTCGGCGACGGTGAGCATGGAATTATCGTCTATGCGCATATCGGTTGCGCTTACCATCTGTGCCGCCGAAGCAAGGCGCCGCCACTCGTCGGGGCTCAGCTGCCCCGTGAGCATATTCTGCGACGGGACCGAGGCCTCGCGTGCAAGAAGGCGGCTTACAAGCTGCTCTCGGCTCATCTCAAGCGAGAATACCGCGACGGTCTTGTCCGAATTTTTCGCAACGTCCATCGCTATGTTGAGCGCGATGCTCGTTTTGCCCATCGCCGGTCGTGCGGCTATGAGTATGAGCTCGCCCTTATTAAGGCCGAGGATGAATTTATCGAGGTCCTTCAGTCCGGTGGACAGGCCCGGTATGGTCTTGCCGCTGGACGCTGCCTCGGATATATTCTCATACACGGTCTGCACAACGGTCGATATCGGCAGAAGCCCGCCGATATTGCGTCCCTGACGCAGGGCATAGATCTTGCTTTCCGCCGCTTCAAGGATATTCTCCGCCTCGCCCGAGCCCTCGTAGACGAGATTGTTTATCTCGTCGGCCGCCGACGCAAGGTTTCGCAGCAGCGCCCTGTCGCGCACAATGGCGGCATACTCGAGCACGTTTGCCGCAGTCGGCGTTATGCGCATGAGTTCGGCTATATAGGCGGGGCTCGCATCGGAATACACGCCGCGCACCTTCATCTGGTCGAGCACCGTGACGGGGTCTATCGTCTGCCCGTAGGAGAACATGGCATAGACGGTCTCAAATATATCCCTGTTCTGCTTGATATAGAACTCCGCACCGCGCAGACGCTCGATAACGTCGGGGATGCAGCGCGTGTCTATCAGCATTGAGCCTATGACCGCCTGCTCGGCCGCCGCCGAATGCGGCGCCTGCCTGCCCAATAATTCTTCCATACTCTAACTCCTGCTGCCGTTTACTTGTTTCTTATGCTTCGATGACGAGCACGTTTATAGTGCCGGATATCTCATAGCCGAGCTTTGCCTTGACCTGGAACGAGCCGAAGGTCTTGATGGGCTCGGGCTGAACGATCTTGTTCTTTTCGATCTCGATGCCGTGCTGCTCGCGCAGTGCGTCGCTTATCTCCTGCGAGGTAACGGAGCCGAAGAGCTTGCCCTTATCGCCGGCCTTTGCGCGCACCGTGACGGTGATCTCGCCGAGCTTTCTGGCGTTTGCCTCTGCCTCGGCCTTCTCGCGCGCTATCTGGGCCGCTTTCGCCTTTTCCTTGAGCTTGAGCGCGTTTATATTGTCGGCCGTAGCTTCGCTTGCGAGCTTTCTCGGCAGAAGATAGTTGCGTGCGTAGCCGTCGGAAACCTCCTTGAGCTCGCCCTTTTTGCCCTGGCCTCTTACATCAGCGTTGAATATGACTTTCATAATTTATTCCTTTCCCGTGAAATATCACGAATCAATATACTCATCAATGGCGGCATACAGTTTTTTCTCCGCCTGACTGAGCGTCAGCCCGTTTATCTGCGCCGCGGCAGCCGCACGGTTTCCTCCGCCGCCGAGCTTTTCCATTATAAGCTGCACGTTCACGTCGCCGATCGAGCGCGCCGAGACGAAAACACCGCCGTCCTCGGTCGGATACATTACCATGGAAGCGTCAACTCCCGCGACGTTCAGCAGTTCGTCGGCCGCCTGCGCCGCAACTATCCTGTTCTGCGGCGTTTCCGGCACGGCAATCGCCATTACGCTGCGGTAAAGCTGTGCGCGCTGGAGGATCTTATATTTTGCGACCGTCTGCTCCATGCCGTTCTGCATGAGCTTTTTGACGGCCACGGTATCCGCTCCGGCGCGGCGAAGATACGCCGCCGCGTCAAAGGTGCGGTCGCCCGTGCGTATGGTGAAGCTTTTCGTATCGAGGACGATGCCTGCAAGTATCGCCTCTGCCTCGCAGCGCAGAAGCTTCGGCTCGTCGCTGCACATCTCGACTATCTCGGTCATGAGCTCGCACACCGATGATGCGTAGGGCTCTATGAAGCTGAGGTCGGCTCTGTCTATGTAGGTGGCGGCGCGGCGGTGATGGTCGATGACCGCAACGTGGTTGCACGACTGCAAAAGCCGCAGATCCTCAACCTGCTCGGGACGGTTCGTATCGACGACGACGAGAAGTGTCTTGCCGTCGGCTATCATGATGGCCTCCTGCGCGCTTATAAAGGCCTCCTTGTATTCCGGGCTTTCGCGCAGCAGCTTTATAAGCGGCTTGGCCGAGCTCTTCTCCGTATCGGCGACTATCAGTGCGCTCTTGCCGTTTTTCCGTGCAAGGCTGCATACGCCGACGGCGCCGCCGATGCTGTCCATATCGCTGAACTTATGTCCCATTACAAGGACGCGCGAGGCATCCTTTATAAGCGACTCGAGTGCATTTGCCATGACGCGTGAGCGCACCTTGTTGCTCGACTCGACCTCGCCGGCCTTGCCGCCGATGAAGTCAAAGCTGAATTTATTCTTTATGACCGCCTGGTCGCCGCCGCGCGAGAGCGCCATCTCAACGGCAAGCGAGGCAAATTGCAGCGCCTCGCTGACGCTTTCGGCATTTCGGCCGATGCCTATCGACAGCGTCGCGTGGATGCCGCTGGGGCTGACTACCTGATGTACTTCATTTAATATATCGCACTTTTTTTCAAGGATACCTTGCATATAGCGGTCCTCGAACAGGAACAGGTATCTGTCGCGGTCATATCTTATGATGATGCCGTTTGTATTCGCGGCCCACTGGTCGAGCTTATCGCCGACCGCGTCGCGCAGATCGTTTCTGACACGCTCGGGCTGATTTTTCATGAGCTCGTCGTAATTGTCTATCGTCAGTATCGCGGCGACGGGCTTTGACCTTTCGTACTCATCGCGGATATTTTCGTACTCGGTAACGTCGATCCAGTAGGCAATGGCCATGAAGTGCTGATCGTTTTCACCGCCGGAGCGGACGATATTGCCGCATATCTGATATTTTCTCTCCCGGAGCTCGAAAAGGTCGGGGCTTTTCGTCTTGCCCTCCATCAGCCACTTGCCGGAAAACTCGGGTATGAGCTCGGCAAGGCTTATATCCGTGCGTGTGCCTGAAAGGCCGCTTATGGAGAAGAACATCTCGTTGCCCCAGATGATGCGCGAGTCGTCAAGCCTGAAAACAACGATCGGCAGCGGAAAATTGAGCAGCGTATTGTTCTTGGCCGTTTCCGCATCGTAGGTGACCGACTCGATATACGCAAGCAGCGCCTTGCGGCGGCGTGAGCGCGTGATCACCGAATAGATGATCAGCGCAAGTATCACAACGCCCTCGGCAGCGGCAAGGTAGAAATTTTTTGTGACGAGCGTCGCTACCGCGAACACGATCAAAAAAAACACGAACGGTCTTGTATTCGGTTCAAACAGTCTCTGAGAATTTTTCATTTTCGACTTCCTATAGCAATACTTATAGATATTAAATTATAACAAAGTATCCGCCCGATTACAACTGTAAAATTTTCTGCCGCAGATAAGCGCAGCAAAAATGCCCGGAACGAGTCCGGGCATTTCAGCTTGTCAAAAAAGTCCCTTGCGGGACTTTTTTGACTGCACTTTTCCGCCGAGCATTTTGAAAGTATTCAAAAT
>CAVEAL010000015.1:0-52515 GCA_963613665.1 bacterium
TTGTTTGTTTGTTTGTTTGTTTGTTTGTTTGTTTGTTTGTTTGTTTGTTTGTTTGCATTCCTTTTTATACCTCCGTTAGTTTGCCGTACATCCGAACATAATGTATAAAATCGTTACAATAGTATACAAAAGCCCGGTGGACTGTACACATTGTAACAGCTTGGCAAACGAAATGCAATATATCCAAGGCAAATAGTTGAATTTTTTGCGAACTTTTGTTACCGCCCGAGCCGCAATAAAAATACCGGGATAAGCACTGAGCTTATCCCGGATCCTGCCGTAAGCGACGGCGGCGGAAACGTTATTTATCGAGCTTTGCGAGCATTGCGTCGCAGACCTCGTCCATGTCGCCGACTATGCCGTAGGTGCAGTAATTGAATATGGCGGCATCGGGGTCGGTGTTCACGGCGACGACGGTACCGGCGTCCGAAAAGCCCGTGACGTGGTTCACGGCGCCGGATACGCCGAAGGATATGTACAGCTTCGGCTTTACCACAACACCCGATTGACCGATGACAAGCTTGAACGGCAGTACGCCGCGGTCAAACACCGGCCTTGTGCAGGCAAGCTTTCCTCCGAGACGCTCGGCGAGACGGCGGTAGCGCGGCAGAGCGTCGGCTCCCTTTATCGCGTTGCCGACGCAGACGATGACCTCGGCATCGGCGATGTTCAGGCTCTCATCCGCTTCGTCGGCGCGGAAGTCAAGGATCTTGGTGCGTATGTTTTCGACGGGGAAATCTATGTGCTCTTCAATTATCTCGCACTCGTGCGCACCGCAGGGCGCGTACTTGAATGTACCGGGGCGGATCGTTCCGACCTGAGGACGTGCCACGGGAACGGTGATCACTGCCATCATCTTGCCGCCGACGGCGGGCTCTATGAACTCAATATCCGTAGTTTTCGGATCCCACACGAGCTCGGTAGCGTCCGAGGTGCAGCCCGTGCCGAGGCGTGCGGCAAAGCGCGGAGCAAAGTCGCGGCCGTTTATCGTACCGCCGACCATGACCGCCGTCGGACGGTATTTTTCGCACAGAACTGTGAACAGGTTCGTATAAGCGTCGTTGTTGAAATAGTCGTAGCCCGTGCCGGATACGCGGATGAGTTTATCTACGCCGCAGTCGAGCACCTTCCGAAGCTCTGCGTCGCTGATGCTGCCGACGATAACTGCAACGAGCTTTTCGCCGCTTGCGTCGCACAGTCTGCGCGTTTCCGAGCACAGCTCGAGAGAGACCGGCAGAACGCTGTCGCCGTCGCGCTCGATAAAGACCCACATGTCCCTGAAATCAGTCTTGTTCATACCTGCACCTCCTTAAAGCACATCGGAGATAAGCTCCATGAGCTTATCCACATTCTTTTCCGTGCTGCCCTCGTCGATCATGCTGCCCTTGGCGCCGGTCTCCGGCGGATAGGTGCGCGGCACCTTCGTCGGTGAGCCCGGGTCGCCGATCTGCGCGGGATCGAGGCCGCTTATGCTTGAGGAGTTGTACACCTCTATCTCGGCCGTGCGCGAGGCCTTCCAGCTCCTGAGGTTGGGGATGCGTGCACGGAAGTTTGCTTTTTCAACAGTCAGCAGGCATGGATACTGTGCTCTGAGCACCTCAACGCCGCGCTCAAGATCGCGCTCTGCGGTTATGGTGCGGTTTGCGGTATCGACCTCGACGATCTTGGACGTGGACGATATCTGGCTTGCGCCGAAGCGCTCGGCAAGCTGCGAGCCCATCTGACCGGTCGCGCCGTCGAGTGATTCCTTGCCGCAGAAAATGAGGTCAAAGCTGCCGAGCATTTTTGCCGCGGATACTATGACATAGCTCGTTGCGAGCGTGTCGGCATTCGCGAATGCGCGGTCTGACAGGAGCACGGCCCTGTCCGCACCGGCCGCGAGGCACTCGCGCAGCGCTTCCTTTGCCATGTCGGGCCCCATGGTGATGACCGTAACGGTGCCGCCGTGGGCTTCTTTGACTCTGACTGCCGCCTCGAGGGCGTTTGCGTCCAGAGGATTGAGTATTGCCGGAACACCGGCGCGGATGAGGCTGCCGGTCACGGGGTCCATTTTGACGAGGTTTATATCGGGAACCTGTTTGACGCATACAAGTATATTCAGCATTTTCAGACCTCCTCTTCGACATATGTGCAGACCTTGCCGGGATTGAGGATGCCCTTGGGGTCAAACACCTGCTTTATTGCCTGCATAAGGCCGAATGCCGCGCCGCCGACCGATTCGCGCAGATACTGTTTTTTCGCGTGGCCTATGGCGTGCTCGCCGGATACCTGTCCGCCGAACTCGGTGCACTTTGCGTAGCACTTGTCCATGACGGCCTTCGAGCGGCGCTTGAACTCATCAAGCTCCATGCCGTTTGCGCAGCAGTAGATATGCAGATTGCCGTCGCCGGCGTGACCGAAGTTGCGGATGGCTATGCCCTCGGCCTTACCGGCTGCGCGGGTGAAAACGAGAAATTCCGCGATGCGGTCTACGGGCACGACAACGTCCAGCTCGTCAAGCAGCTCGGTGTCGGCTTCAATTACCGTGAGAAACGCGCTGCGTGCAGCCCAGACGTCCTTTTTGAGGCCGTCTGTCCATACGACGAGCGTATCGTATGCGCCGCACTTCTCGGCAAGCTCTCCGAGGCGATCCATCTTTGCCGTGAGCTCGGCCTCGCTGTCGCCCACGAGGGTGACGAGAATATATGCTCCGGCCTCCTTGCCGTTGACGACGGTGGGGAATACGGAGTTTCCCGTAAACGCGGCAGAGGAATCGACAATGTCGCGCTCCATGAACTCTATCGACTGCGGATCGAGATTTGCAAGCTTTATCTGCGGGACGGAGGCTATGGCCGTTTCAACATCGGCAAACGGCAGTATGAGGCTCACGTCCATGGTCGGCTTGGGGATAAGCTTGAGCGTAAGCTCCGTTATTATGCCGAGCGTGCCCTCGGAGCCTATCATAAGATGCAGCAGGCTGTAGCCCGAGCTCGTTTTGCAGACCGTTTTGCCCAGCTCCATAACTCTGCCGTCGGGCAGAACGACGGTCATGGCAAGCACGTAGTCGCGCGTAACACCGTATTTGACCGCGCGCATGCCGCCAGCGTTGGTTGAAACGTTGCCTCCGACGGTCGCGGTCTTCTCACCGGGATCGGGAGGATACATGAGACCGCGCGTCAGCGCATCGGCCGCCAGGTCGCACAGCAGAACGCCGGGCTGGATATGCACGACGAGATTGTTCATGTCGTATGAAAGAATTTTGTTCATGCGCGTTGTGCACAATACAACGCCGCCGCACAGCGGCACGCAGCCGCCGACGAGTCCCGTGCCCGCGCCGCGCGGAGTTACGGGAATGCTGTTTTCATAGCATAGCTGCATTATCCGGGAGACCTCCTCGGTGCTCTCGACCTCGCAGACTACCTCGGGGTAGTATTTGCCGTATATCGGCATTTCGTCGTGACTGAAATCGTCTTTTACCGCGTCACCGGCAAAAAAGCGCTTTGCGCCGACGATGGCCTGAAGCTTCTCGGCAATCTCAGGCGTAATTTTGTTATACTTCGTCATTTCAGACCTCCTAACACGATATTAACACATAGAGAATAGCACAATATGGGGGGGCTCTGTCAAGTGCACGGTACGGAAAAAATCATATTGCCGCCGTGTGAGCTTTCCGGAACGTTGCAGAGTATATAAAAATGTATATAAAAATGCTCCCTCCGCAGCAAAGCACCGAAACAGTTGCCTTTTCGGGTGCCCGCTGAGGCGGGAGCATATCATTTTGAGTGCGGCTCGGATGCATGGCACCCGAGCCATAGATTAAGGAAGGAATAGGGGGGAAGAGCCGGCTGTTTAATATACGCCGGTCAGAAAGCTGCCTTGAGGCTGCCGATGGTCTCTTCGGCTTCCTTGACCATGCGGTCGAGCAGGACCTTGACGGGAACGACGTCGTGCACGAGACCCATGCCCATGCCTGCGCAGAAGATCGCGCTGTCAACATTGCCGTCGAGGAAGGCAACGCGGGTCTTCTGGCCGGTGATGACGGGCATCTGCTCCTTGAGAATATCCATGGGACCCTTGCCGGTGCGCAGACCGCGGTTCTCGATCTCGTTTGCGAGCAGGGAAGCATTGTTCTTGGATACGCGCATCATGCTGCCGATGCTCTTCTGGCAGAGAACCGTGTCCTTCTCGGTGTGATTGATGACCCACTGACGGTGGTTTTCGGAGATCGGGCACTCATCGACGCACACAAAGCGGGTGCCCATGGCGACGCCGGAAGCGCCGAGTGCGAGTGCTGCCGCAAGACCGTGGCCGTCGGCAATGCCGCCGGCTGCAATGACGGGGATGTTCATGTCTGCTGCGCAGCGGCGGGCGATGACGAAGGTGCCGACACCGTCGGCCGAGGGGTGACCGCCGACCTCGTAGCCTGCAATGATGACGCCGTCGAGACCCTTGCGCTCCATGCTCATGGAAACCTTGTAGTTCGGGCACTTGTGGAAGTGACGCATACCGGCGGACTTGATGTCTGCAATGAACTCGCGGGGATCCTCGGCGCTGGTCTTGATGGCGGCAACGTGGATAGATTATCATATGAAGTGCAACACCTGAAAAAAGAAAGACAACCTGGCCAAACTTGTGTAAAATGTAATCACCACAAAACATTCACAAGGAGGAAGCCATGTTGTCCTACACACATTTTACACATGATGAGCGCATCTGTCTACAGAATTTTCTGAAGGACGGTCTCAGCATCCGCGAGATCGCCCGCCGCCTCGGCCGCAGCCCGTCCACGATCAGCCGCGAGATCAAGCGCAACAGCAGTGCGAAGGGCTACAATCACTGGCGCGCACAGATCCAGACGATCTGCCGACGCAGATACGAGCGTCGAACCGCCCTGAAGCCCGGTACACCACAGTTCGACTACGCACTTGAAAAGCTCCGCGACAAATGGCCGCCGGAGGCGATCGCCAACCGCTTTCGATTGGAGCATCCCGGTCAGATATTAAGCACTTCCACGATCTACAGAGCGATCCGACGAGGCACATTTCAGGGCATTTCTGCACGCGAAAACCTGCGTAGGAGGGGTAAAAACCGGAATTACGTGCATCATAACACCGCAATTCGACCGACGCGGCTGATCCCGGAATGGCCGGATGCGATCAAAGCGCGCGCACGTCTGGGCGACTTTGAGGGCGACACAGTCTATGGCGGGATCGGCAAAGGACTACTCGTGACGTTGATGGACCGACGGTCGCTGTTTCTGCTGGTGGGAAAGCTCTCGAGCCGGAATGCCGCCGAAACGCGCGAGGCGATGCAGCAGCTGCTGGCGGGGCACACGGTGCGGAGCATTTCGCTGGACAACGGCACGGAGTTCGCGGAGTTCCGGCTTCTGGAGGAGCACATCGGGGGGCCGCGGTCTACTTTGCCGACGAAAGCGATCCGTTCACGGACATTGACTGCGCCTTCCACAACTACATCGTTGCAGGCTATGCAGCCGATATCATCAACGGTTATCCCGACAATACCTTCCGCCCATACCAGAGCGTCACGAGAGCGCAGTTTATCACGATGCTGTACAATATGTGCGGCAAGCCCGACGGTTCGGATTACGGTGATCTTGCGTTCAAGGATGAGTCAGTATAAGCAATGCCTACAAGGATGCGGTGCTCTGGGGATATCTCAGCGGTATCGTCTCCGGCTACCGGGACGGAACCTTCCGCCCGAATGCCACGGCAACGCGCGGCGGCGAAGATAATAGTTCTCGTTGCCTCGGCTCTGTTCGAATAGCCGGAAGCCTGATTACATTGTAAAGGGGCGTCATTGACGACCCTTTACTTTTGCGTTATGATATCTCCAGTAAGCTATGCAGGAGGAGCAAATGAACAAGACAGCACTTATCATGATAGACATGCAGCGCGGCTTTATAGACCCCTCATCGCCGCTGTGCATCGCCGGAGCGGCCAGACAGTCACCTTCATGTACCGCGCAAACGCAGAAAAATAAACTTATATGCCCCAAGCTCTCCGTGATTTCCACGGAGAGCTTTTTAAACAAAAACCCGGTAATACACAAAATTGATATGCTCCTTATATAGCTTTCGGTGTTTTATTTCACTGTTCGCTATATAGGGAGCATATCAATTGCTCATGGCAGTATATGTGCGAAAACTGCTTTGATGTCCGCACCTTGGGCGCAGTCATGTCAACGGACGATGACCCCACTGAAAGCGTCAGCGGTTCATGCTGGGGTCATCCGTTCGCCCCAGCAGATAATCCAGCGATACTTGAAAATAATCGGCGATCGCGATCAATGTCTCATATCCGGCCTCCCGCTCTCTGTTTTCATACCGGCTGATGCTGTTCTGGCTCGTGTTTAATTCCATCGCCAGCCTCACTTGGGACAGGTGCCTTGCTTCGCGCAACTCCTTTAATCGAAAAACCATACAGTCCTCCTTGACAAGAGAATACCAAAATGGTATAATTGCGATATCCCAATTTGGCATATTTTATACGAGGGGAGAAAAAAGAATGACAGAAAAATTGTTTGGGGAAACACCGGAGGAACAGTACCGATATCTCAAGCCGCGTTTGACAGCAGCTGCCGCGGCGATAATCATTATCCTTATTGGCCTGCTGCTGGAGCTTCTGCACCTCGATTTTGGCGGAGCGGTGGTCGATATCGGCACGATCCTGGTGGGCATCGTTATGCTTGTTTTCGGCTGGGCCATTCTGCGGGGTGTTTTCGGTATCGCATCGCTGGCTGCCCTGTTTTCCAACAATGTTGTGCTGGGCGTGATTATCTTTGTGCTGTACATTATGTTAGGTTACATCGGCGGCCTTATCGTGGCGGTCATTGGTCTCTGCCGCTTTCTGGTGCTGATGAAGGAACGAAAGAACCGCTGAGATGGGCTTTTACGACGCAAAAGGCTATTGGCGCAGCGAGGGAGAAGGTTTCTATGACACAAAGGGGTATTGGGTCGAACCGGGCGGCTCATTCTACGACGGGCGCGGTTATCTCCGAAACCTCGGAGACAGCTTCTATGACACAAAAGGCTATCTGGTAAGGCCCGGAGAAGCTTTTCTTGATGGCTGCGGATACCTGCAATATCCGCAAGGAACCATCGGAACCGGAAGCAGGTTCTCTATTGGGTGCCTCTTTCTGCTGGTGCTCCCTGTCATTCTTCTATGGATGGTGACCGCCGTTCTGAGCCAATGGATCGTCTCGCATCTGTATCTGGTTTTCCTCGGTTATCTGCTTCTGGACGCAGTCATATGCGGTGTGATAACAAAAGTAAAAAAGAACAGGGGCTTTCGTGCCGTACTGAGCTTTGCCGGAAACTACACCGGTATGCTGTCGTTCATATATATCACGCTGATATACGCAGTACCATATGTCACCAATCATAACGGAAGCCTCGGAAGCCTTCTGGAGTTCGCCGTGGTGCTGTCCGCCGGATGTGCTGCTGTCATGATCCTGCAATTCTTTAACTACTATCATGAACATGCCGTGCTGGAGCTGCTTCTGGGTGTTGGGCTTTTTGCCGCAACAATCCTTGTGCTGAAGTATTATTCCTATGAGGTCAGTACAATCAGGGAGCTTGCCGCCGTATACGGCGTAAGACCATCCGGCATGTTCAAACTATTTTTCGGATTCGCACTATAAAAAATCGCCTGCTTGAGAAAAGCAGACGATCTCGAATTGTCAAAGAACCCCCGTTTTCAAGCTGCGAAAACGGGGGTATTGCTATAAAACATCGCAAAAACGCGCAAAAGCGTGTTGAAAAAGGAGCTGTCCCAGCTCCAATTTGCCAGCTTTTTGAGGTTCATGGCAGCAAATTTGAGCTTGACCCATCGCGCGGCGGCGAAGATAATAGTTCTCGTTGCCTCGGCTCTGTTCGAATAGCCGGAAGCCTGATTACATTGTAAAGGGGCGTCATTGACGACCCTTTACTTTTGCGTTATGATATCTCCAGTAAGCTATGCAGGAGGAGCAAATGAACAATACAGCACTTATCATGATAGACATGCAGCGCGGCTTTATAGACCCCTCGTCGCCGCTGTGCATCGCCGGAGCAGCCGCGACGGTGCCGGCCTGTGCCGAGGCGATACGCTTTTTCCACGAAAACGATATGCCGGTGTTCTACGCCGTGCGCCATTACCGCGCAGACGGCAGCGATGTTGAAAAGTCGCGGGCAAAGCTATGGGAAGAGGGCGGCAAGCCGCTGTCGGAGGTCTGCCGCGAGTCCATGTCCGATGCGTTCCCCGAGCAGTTTGAGGTCTCGGAGTGTGACCGCATCATCGTAAAGCCGCGCTTTTCGGCCTTTTTCGCAACAAGCCTTGATCTTATACTGCGCAGACTTGGGGTACAGACGGTCGTGCTCGCCGGAACGACAACGCCAAACTGCATCCGCACGAGCTGCTACGACGCTCTGTCGCTCGACTATGACGTTACGGTTTTGAGCGACTGCACATCGTCTGTGAGCGACGCGGTGCAAAAAGCAAATCTTGAGGATATGCAGCGCGTCGGCGCAAAGATAATAAGGCTTGAGAATATGAAAAACCACGGTTAAAAACCGTGGTTTTTCAATGCTTATTCGTCTTTTGAGATCATCTGGATGGCGTGCTCGAGCACACCGATCACGGCGCTGAGATTCTGCTTCGCGCCGCTCTCGTTGCCGGGGAGGTTGAGGATGAGACTCTTGCCGCGGATGCCTGCAACGCCTCTGGTGAGCATGGCGCGCGGCGTAAGCTGGAGGCTGTAGTGCAGCATCGCCTGCGGAATGGCCGGTATCTCGCGCGAAATGACATCGCGCGTGGCCTCCGGCGTGATGTCGCGTCTGCCGAAGCCCGTGCCGCCGGTCGAGATGATGAGATCCGCACCGAGCTCGTAGGAGCACTTTATAAACTCCGAGGATATCTCGTGCCGCTCGTCGGGAACAAGCCCGTGATAAATGACGCGGTAGCCCGCCTCCTCGAGCATCTGAATGATCGACGGTCCGACCTTATCGACCCTTTTGCCGGAAGCGCACCCATCGCTTACGGTGATGAGAGCTGCTGTGTAATCCATATGACCCTCCTTTATTTTTTGAAGCTGTCTTTAAGCGCGACTGCGCGGTTAAATACCGGATGTTCGGGCGACGAATCCTTGCTGTCAACGCAGAAGTAGCCCATACGCAGGAACTGGAACTGTGCCGGAGCGACAGCACCTGCGAGCATTTTTTCAAGCTTGCAGCCCGTGAGCACCTCGAGCGACTCGGGATTGAGGCAGCTTATATAGTCCTTGTCCGCCGCATCCGGATCGGGATCGGAGAACAGATTGCTGTACAGCCTTACCTCGGCATCGGCGCAGTTGTTGGCATCGACCCAGTGTATCGTTGCGCCCTTGACCTTGCGGCCGTCGGCAGGATCGCCGCCGCGGCTTTCGGGATCGTAGGTCGCAAGCACCTCGACGACATTGCCGCCGGCATCCCTGACGCAGCCTGTGCAGGTGATGAGATACGCGCCCTTCAGACGGCACTCCGGACCTTCGGGGAAGAGCCTTTTATATTTGGGAATGGGCGTTTCAAGGAAATCCTCGGCCTCGATCCACAGATCGCGCGAGAAGCTGACCTTTCTTGTGCCCGCCTCGGGATCGTTGGGATTGTTTTCAATGTCGAGCTCCTCGCTCTGACCCTCGGGATAGTTCGTTATCGTGAGCTTCACGGGACGCAGAACGGCCATTGCACGCTGGGCATTGTCGTTGAGATCCTCGCGCAGGCAGTGCTCAAGGAAGGAAAATTCAACGGTGCTCGGTACCTTCGCAACGCCGATCCTCTCGCAGAAGCTGCGGATCGACTGCGGCGTGTAGCCGCGCCGGCGCAGACCGCACAGCGTCGGCATACGCGGATCGTCCCAGCCGGAGACGAGGCCTTCCTCGACGAGCCGTCTGAGCTTGCGCTTGCTGAGCACGGTGTAATTGATGCCGAGACGGGCAAACTCTATCTGGCGCGGCCTGGAGGGAACCGAGACATTATTTATGACCCAGTCGTACAGCGGACGGTGATCCTCGTATTCGAGCGAGCACAGCGAGTGAGTGATGCCCTCGAGCGCGTCCTGAATGGGATGTGCGAAGTCGTACATGGGGAAGATGCACCATTTCGTGCCCTGGCGGTGATGCTCAATGTAGCGGATGCGGTAGAGCACGGGGTCGCGCATGTTGAAGTTGCCGGAGGCAAGGTCGATCTTTGCGCGCAGCGTGTATTTTCCCTCGGGGAACTCGCCGTTTTTCATGCGCTCGAAAAGCTCGAGGTTTTCCTCGACCGGCCTGTCGCGGTAGGGACTGACGGCGGGCTTTGTCGTATCGCCGCGGTATTCCTTGAACTGCTCGGGCGTGAGCTCGCAGACATAGGCAAGGCCTTTCCTTATGAGCTCCAGCGCGAATTCATAGGTTTTCTCGAAATAATCCGAGCCGTAGAAAAAGCGCTCGCCCCAGTCAAAGCCGAGCCAGTGTATATCCTCCTGAATGGCATCGACGTACTCGGTATCCTCCTTGGCAGGGTTGGTATCGTCCATGCGGAGGTTGCATATGCCGCCGTATTTTTCGGCGGTGCCGAAATCTATGATAAGCGCCTTGCAGTGGCCGATGTGCAGATAACCGTTCGGCTCGGGCGGGAAACGGGTGTGCACCTGCATTCCGGCAAATCTGCCGCCATCGGCGAGATCCTCGTCGATAAAGTTCTCAATAAAATTTTTGCTTATCTCTTCCATTTCAATACTCCTGTCGGTTTGATAGAGAAATTATAAACGATATTTGAGCCAATTACAACATTAAATATAAAATTCCGCTCACTGTTGCATATGTGATTGAGAAAACGTGCAGACTGTGGTAAGATACTTGCAGGTGATAAAGATGGACAATAAATTTGATATACTCATCGTTGGCGCGGGACCTGCCGGAGTCTCGGCGGCGCTCACGGCCTGCAACCGCGGTAAGAAAACCGCAGTCATTGCAAACCCGCCTGACAGCAGCAAGCTGTATCTTGCCGAAAGCGTCACAAATTACCCCGGCATTACAGGCAGCGGCAGCGATATAATAAAGGCCATGCGCAGCCAGCTTGAACAGAGCGATGCCCTTATCATAAACGGCCGCGCGCTGAGCGTCGTGCCGCTCGGAAAAACTATCGGAGTTGCCGTCGGGCGCGAGTTTTATGAGGCGGGAGCGGTCATCGTCGCAAGCGGCATAAGCCGACGGCCGATATGCCCCGGCGAAACGGAGTTTCTGGGCAGGGGAGTGAGCTACTGCGCGACCTGCGACGGAATGCTGTACAAGGGCAAAACGGTCGCCGTGATAGGCGACAGCGAGGAGGCGGCGCAGGATGCGCGCTTTCTGCGCGATATCGGCTGCCGTGTGCTGCCCTTCACGGGTCGGGAAAAGCTCGATATCCGCGGCGGCATGAAGGCAGACACGCTCATAGCCGACGGGACGGAATATAAGGTCGACTGCGTGTTTATCCTCAAGGATACGCTCACGGCGGAAAGCCTCGTATCCGGCGTCGAGGCCGAGCGCGGCATCATAAAGACCGACCGCAGCGGAAAAACCAACATAAAGGGCGTTTTTGCCGCAGGAGACTGCACCGGCGCACCGTATCAGATAGCAAAGGCCGTGGGCGAGGGCAATATTGCCGCGCTCTCTGCCTGCGAATATATAAATACAATATCAGCAAAGGAGATATAAAAATGGTAATGCATCTTACGAAGGATAATTTCGACTCCGTCACCTCATCCGGCCTCGTGCTGGTCGATTTCTGGGCGACATGGTGCGGTCCCTGCCGTATGCAGGCTCCTATACTCGAGGAGTTTGACAAGCAGATGGAGGGCCGCGTTAAGGTCTGCAAGCTCGATGTTGACGAGGTACCGTCCGTCGCGCAGCGCTTCGGCGTAATGAGCATCCCCACGCTCATCGCGTTTAAGGACGGCAACCAGATCGGCAAGGAAGTCGGCGTGACCAGCTGCGAAGAGCTCATGCTCATGTTCGGCTAAGGTTAAAATTATTGCAATATTTATTGCATTTCAGAGTGTGTCCGTATATAATGGATTATCCGTTGTATACGGACACATTCTATTATCGGAGGAAACTATGTCTGATTATATAATTAGCTGCTGCTCTACGGCAGACCTCAGCAAGGAGCACTTTGAAGCGCGTGATATAAAATATGTCTGCTTCCACTATATGCTCAACGGCGAGGACTTCATGGACGATCTCGGCCAGAGCATTCCCTTTGAGGACTTTTATAAGAAAATGGCCGAGGGAGCGGATACCAAGACCAGTCAGGTCAACGTCGCCGAATACGTCGATTTCTTCACCCCCTTCCTCAAGGAGGGCAAGGATATCCTGCACGTTACGCTCTCAAGCGGCATCTCCGGCACCGTAAACTCCGCCCGCAACGCGGCGGAGATACTCGCAGAGGAATATCCCGAGCGCAAGATATATATCGTCGATTCTCTCGGTGCGTCCTCCGGCTACGGACTGCTGATGGACACGCTTGCCGACAAGCGTGATGCCGGGCTGAGCATCGATGAGGCTCACGACTGGATAGAGGCCAACAAGCTCCATCTGCACCACTGGTTCTTCTCCACCGACCTCAGCTTCTACGTCAAGGGCGGCAGAATATCCAAGGCGGCAGGCTTCTTCGGAACGATGCTCAACATATGCCCGCTTCTTAACATGGATAACCTCGGCCGGCTTATTCCCAGGGAAAAGATCCGCACCAAGAAAAAGGTCATAAAGACCATTGTCGAGCGCATGGAGCAGTGCGCGGACGACGGCCTTGACTACTCCGGCAAGTGCTATATCTCGCAGTCGGGCTGCGTTGAGGATGCAAAGGAAGTTGCGGCGCTCATCGAGGAGCGCTTTACAAAGCTCAACGGCAAGGTCGAGATAAACTATGTCGGAACGACCATCGGCAGCCACACGGGACCCGGCACGGTCGCGCTGTTCTTCTGGGGCTGTGAGCGCGGCGAATGATTCCCGGGCGCGGCGAATGAAGAGAAAATCCCAAAAAAACAAAAATACCCGCGGCAGACATGTGTGGCTCGAACTTGTTGTGCTCATGGGCTGGATATATGCCCTGTGCGTTTTCATAGCTCCCGGATCGTTCCGGCATACCGTCGGCTTCATGCTGCGCAATCCGCTGCTTATACTGCTCAACGGACTGCCGATGGCGGTGCTGGTGCTCGTTGTCTACTTTGCGTTTTCAAACAGCTTCGCGGCCGGAGCCGCGGCAAACGTCGTTTTCGGCCTGCTGTCATACGCAAACCTTCTCAAGATCGACGGACGCGACGATCCGCTCGTTCCGGCGGATATTCTCCTGCTGCGCGAGGCGCTCCAGGCCTCCGGAGATTACAGGCTTGACCTGCATCCGGGCATTATCGCTCTGATCGTTTTGTCAACGGCACTGATGATATTCCTTGCCGTCAAACTGGGAAGAAACGAAAAAGCGCCCTGCCGTGCGAGAATTATCGGCATAGTCCTGAGCCTTGCGGTGTTTGCCGGTGCGCTCTTCGGCCTGTACAGAGACAGGGAGCTGTACGCCTCGTTTCCCGTGAGCTCGGAGTACAATATGACGACCGTGTTCAACGAGCTTGGACTCAATTACTGCTTCCTTTATAACTTCAACCTCTACTCCGTCGATAAGCCCGAGGGCTATTCCGAAAAGCAGGTCGAAGGCTATATAGCAGAGCAGGAGACGGAGAAAGCCGAGGGCGTTAAGCCTCAGATACTCATGATAATGTGCGAGGCGTTCAACGACGTGACCGACGCCGACGCCTTCACCTACTCGGATGAGGACGATCCCATGCGCGGCTTCTACGAGGTCGCAAAGAGTCCCAACAGCATCAGCGGTCACATCGTCGTTCCGAACTTCGGCGCCGGTACGGCTAATACGGAGTTTGACGTGCTCACCGGAATGCAGACTAATCTGATAAGCGCAACGTCGAATTCGGCAATGCGGTCTTTTCACCATTCGGTGCCGTCGATGGCGACGCTTTTGAGCGGCGAGGGCTATGACAGCCTTTATTTCCATCCGGGCAGCAGCTGGTTTTACAACCGCGATTCGGCACTGAGCTTTCTCGGTATAAACGACCGTGTGTTCATTGAGGATCTCGAGGACAAGTCCGTTATGGAGACAGCTTTTCTCGAAAACCTCAAAACGCTCATTTCCGAGCGCACGCAAAGTGGCGAAAAGCTGTTCACCTACGCAACGACTATCCAGAACCATCAGGCGTATACTTATTCAAAATACAGCTTCGATGTGCCCAGAGTGCAGACGAGCGTGGAGCTCAGCGACTATGCCGAGGAGCTTTTGTCGGTGTATGCCTACGGTGTGAAGTGCTCGTCGGATATGCTGCTGGAGCTTACCGAGTATCTCAACGGCCTTGACGAGCCGTATATCCTTGTGTTCTTCGGCGACCATCGCCCGAACCTCGGCGCGGATTACCTTGCGTACCGGGAAATAGGTATGGATATAGAAAATGACGTTATATCCAACTGCTCGGCGCCGTTTGTCATCTGGGCAAACGACGCATATGCAGGGACCTCCGACTTTGCCGAGCGCTTTTCCTCGCTCGACATGCCCGAGAACGGATACATAAGCGCAAGCTTTCTCGGCGAGGTAACGCTTGAGCTTGCAGGCTGTGCCGAAAGCGAGCCGTTTTTCAGCTTCCTTTCCGAGCTGCGCCGCGAGGTGCCCGTCATAAAAGCGGGCGTCAACAGCGAGGACGAGCAGCCGCTTATAGATAAGCTGCACTGCTGGCAGTATTATCGCATGAGCTGAAAATCGCGGCTTGACTTTTCAGGTAAAAAGTGAGTATAATAAGATTTGTTAAAGGCAATGACGGACAGGAGTAAGCGGAAGCTGCTTTTTCAGAGAGGGAACGGCGGGTGAAAGTTCCCAAAGCAGGCCGCCGAAGGTCGGTCCCGAGCAGCCGGGCCGAAGCATCAGTAGGCCGGACGGGAGCTCCCGTTACAGAGCGATGAGTGCCGCGCTTTATGTGCGGAATTCAGGTGGTACCGCGTAATACTGCGCCCTGATATATCAGGGCGCGGTTTTTTTATCAGTAAACGAGGAGGAACAGATATGAAAGAACTGCCGAAGGTGTATGACCCGGGCACGGTGGAAAAGAGAATATATGACATGTGGCAGTCACAGGGCTGCTTCAAGGGAGTCATAGACCCCGACAAAAAGCCGTTTTCCATAGTCATGCCGCCCCCTAACGTAACGGGACAGCTGCACATGGGCCACGCGCTCGATTCTACCCTTCAGGATATCCTGACCCGCTACAAGCGCATGCAGGGCTATGCCGCCCTGTGGCTCCCCGGCACGGACCACGCCGGCATAGCGACACAGATCAAGGTCGAAGAGGAGCTGCGCGTCAAGGAAGGACTCACGCGCTACGATCTCGGACGCGAGAAGTTCCTTGAGCGCGTCTGGGACTGGAAGAATAAATACGGCGACCGCATCGTCGAGCAGCAGAAGGTGCTCGGTGCATCCTGCGACTGGGACAGAAGCGCCTTCACTATGGACGAAACGCGCGCAAGAAGCGTTCGCGAGACATTCTGCGAGCTGTATGAAAAGGGCCTTATCTATAAGGGCAGCCGCATCATAAACTGGTGTCCCAAGTGCCGCACGGCACTTTCCGATGCCGAGGTCGAGTATAAGGATATGCCCGGCTCGTTCTGGCATATAAGATACCCCATCGAGGACTCCGACGAGGAGTTTATCATCGCAACAACCCGTCCCGAGACCATGCTCGGCGACTCCGGCGTTGCCGTACACCCCGACGATGAGCGCTATAAGCACCTTGTCGGCAAAAACGCTATCCTGCCGCTGGTGGGTAGAAAGCTCCCGATCATCGCCGACGAATACGTTGAACTCGGCTTCGGCACCGGCGCCGTCAAAATGACGCCCTGCCACGACCCCAACGACTACGAGGTCGGCCTCCGGCACGGCCTTGAGCAGATCCTCTGCATCGACGAGGATGCGAAGATCATAAACGGCGGCAAGTATAACGGCATGGACCGCTACGAGGCGCGCAAGGCCATCGTCGCGGATCTCGAGGAGCAGGGCTATCTCGTGAAGGTCGAGCCGTATAACCACAATGTCGGCTGCTGCTACCGCTGCGGCACGGTCGTAGAGCCGCTCACAAGCCCCCAGTGGTTTGTAAAAATGAAGCCTCTTGCCGAGGCCGCCATCGAGGTCGTGAAGGACGGCAGGATAAAATTCGTCCCCGAGCGCTTTACAAAGACCTATATGAACTGGATGGAGAACGTGCACGACTGGTGCATCTCCCGCCAGCTCTGGTGGGGTCACAGAATACCGGCATGGTACTGCGACGACTGCGGCAAGATCACCGTTTCGCGCACGGATGTCTGCGAGTGCTCGCACTGCGGCAGCAAAAACGTGCATCAGGAGGAGGATGTGCTCGATACATGGTTTTCCTCTGCGCTATGGCCGTTCTCGACTCTGGGCTGGCCGGAAAAGACCCCGGAGCTTGACTACTGGTACCCGACCTCCGTTATGGTTACGGGCTATGACATCATCTTCTTCTGGGTCGCAAGAATGATCTTCTCCGGCATGGAGCAGATGAAAAAGGAGCCCTTCCACACCGTGTTCATCCACGGTCTTGTCCGCGACAGTCAGGGCAGAAAAATGTCCAAGAGCCTCGGCAACGGCATCGACCCGCTGGAGATGGCCGAAAAGTACGGCGCGGACGCGCTGCGCTTTAATCTCATAACCGGCAACAGCCCCGGCAACGACATGCGCTTTTACGTCGAAAAGTGCGAGGCAATGCGCAACTTCTGCAACAAGATTTGGAACGCGTCGCGCTTTGTCATGATGAACCTCACCGTCGAGGACAATCATCTGCCCGAAGCGCTCGAGACCGAGGATAAGTGGATACTTTCAAAGCTCAACCGAGTTATCAAAGAAGTCTGCGACAATATGGACAGCTTTGAGCTCGGCGTTGCCGCGGGAAAGATCTACGACTTTATCTGGGACGATTACTGCGACTGGTATATTGAGCTGACAAAGCCGCGTCTTGGCGGCGAGGACGAGGCAGCAAAAGAAAGCGCACAGCGCGTCCTGCTGTATGTTCTCGTCGAGATACTCAAGCTCCTGCACCCGTTCATGCCCTTCATCACCGAGGAGATATGGCAGGCGCTGCCGCACGAGGGAAATGCGCTGATGATGCAGTCCTACCCGGAGTACAGCGAGAGCCTCAGCTTCCCCGAGGACGAGGCGAGCTTCGGCATGGTCATGGATGCCATCAAGGCCGTGCGCGCCCGCAGAGCGGAGATGAACGTACCCCCGTCCAGAAAGAGCCATCTCATCATAGTGACCGACAAGGGCAAGGCCTTCACGGACGGTGAAAAGTTTATCTGCAAGCTCGCCTACGCCTCCGGCATTGAGGTCAGAGCCGAGCTGCCCGAGACAACCGACGGCATGGTGTCGGTCATAACGGACAATGCGCGTATGTTCATGCCCATGGCTGAGCTCGTAGACCTCGAAAAGGAGCGTGCCCGCATGGAAAAGGAGCTTGCAAACGCGAGAAAGCAGCTTGACGGCCAGACAGCGAAGCTTGCAAACGAAAACTTCGTGTCCCGTGCGCCGGAGAAGGTGGTAAACGCCGAGCGCGAGAAGAAGGCAAAGCTCGAGGCGCTCATCGAAAATCTTGAGGAGAGCCTTAAAAATCTCGGATAAGTCCGACGGGTTTCTGCAAAAATTGCATATATAAACATTTAAACTGATGCTGATAATGATCGGCATCAGTTTTTTTATATTTTATACAGGAGAGTGAAAAAATGAACTTGGCATCGGAATATTCCGACGGCAGGCTCACGGTGTACCTGCACGGCGAGCTTGACCATCACAGCGCAAAAATGACGGTAAGCGGCATATCCGAGCTCATTGACCGGCATCTGCCGCGCGACCTTGTGCTCGACCTCGGGCAGCTCGGCTTCATGGACTCGTCCGGCATAGCCGTAATAGTGTGCAGCTACAGGAAGATGAGGAGCACGGGCGGAAGAATGTACATTGAAAACGTGCAGACGCAGCCTCTGCGTGTGCTCGATGCCTCAGGCATCGACAGAATGCTGCCCATCGCCGCAAAAAGGGAGGTGAGAACATGACTGTTACAAACTACATAAAGCTTGAATTTCCGAGCTGCAGCTCGAACGAGAGCTTTGCCCGCGCCGCAGCCGCCGGCTTTGCCGCGCAGCTTGATCCCACGCTCGACGAGCTGGGCGATATCAAGACCTCGGTCAGTGAGGCGGTGACAAACTGCATCGTCCACGCATATCCCGACAGTATCGGTACGATAAGCATGCGCCTGCGCATAATCGATGAGGAAAAGCTTGAGATAACCGTCCGCGACAGGGGACGCGGCATAGCCGATATCGGGCAGGCGATGCTGCCGATGTACACGACCGGCGGCGAGGAGCGCAGCGGCATGGGTTTTACCATAATGGAAAGCTTCATGGACAGGCTGCGCGTAAAAAGCACGCCCGGCAAGGGCACGACCGTTACCATGCTGCGCACCATACGTCGGCGCAGGGGCCTTAGATGACCGAGTGTATGCTCAATGACCTCCGCCTTGCGCGGCAGGGGGACAAGGCTGCCGCCGAGCGGCTCGTTGAGGAAAACTCGGGGCTCATATGGAGCATAGCACGGCGCTTTTTCGGACGCGGCGTCGAGCCGGACGACCTGTATCAGCTCGGCAGTCTCGGCTTTCTGAAGGCAGTCTCTGGCTTTGACCCGGCCTTCGGAACGCAGTTTTCGACCTACGCCGTGCCGAAGATATCCGGCGAAATACGCCGCTTTCTGCGTGATGACGGAACGGTCAAGGTAAGCCGAGGCATAAAGGAGCGCTCGCAGTACATTAAAAACGCCCGAGGTGCGCTTGAGCAGCGTTTGGGGCGTGTGCCGCTCCTGTCGGAGCTTGCCGCAGAGACGGGACTCACGCCCGAGGAGATAGCCTTTGCCGAGACCGCCACTGGTCAGACCGAGAGCCTTCAGCGCGAAACGGGGGAGGAGGGCTTCACGCTCGAGCATGTTCTGTGCGACCTGGACGGCGAGGAGCGCATGATAGAGCATGTCGCCCTGCGCTGCGCTATAGAGCGTCTTTCCGAAAAGGAGCGAAGGACACTGTATCTGCGCTATTACCACGGCCTTACGCAGGATAAAACTGCGCGGGTGCTGGGCGTATCACAGGTGCAGATATCGCGCATTGAGCGCAGGGCGATAACGCGGCTGCGCGAAATACTGAGCTGAGCAATGCTCACATGCCAATATAGCGGCACGTGAGCATTTTTTTGAACTCAGCCGATACAGATTGCCCAAAACTTGTTAACAATTTATTAAATGATGTACGGGGTCTTGAATTTTATAAACTATGCGTTAAAATGTCAGGGTGTTTTGAAATGTGGGGTGTATTTATGGAAAAAAGAAAAAGAAGCCTTGCAATTGATATGCTCAACGGCTCAATGTGGGACAAGATACTGCTCTATGCCATGCCCGTCGCGGCGACAGGCATTCTGGGGCAGCTTTTTAATGCGTCGGACGTTGCCATAGTCGGAAACTTTGCATCCACCGACCGCGTCGCGGCCGTTGCCGCCGTCGGTGCCAACGGCCCCGTTATAGGACTTATACTCAACCTGTTTATCGGCATTGCCCTCGGCGCGAACGTCGTCATAGCAAACGCCATAGGCAGAGGCGACAGGGAAACGGTCTCGCGCGCAGTGCACACGTCAATGGTCGCGTCCTTCCTCGGCGGCATTATCGTCATGCTCATCGGTCAGGTTCTGGCAAAGGGCGTGCTTCTGATGCTCAATGTTCCTGATGACGTGTTCCCGCTTGCAATGACCTATATGCGCATTTATCTGCTGGGTCTGCCGGTCATATTCCTGTATAACTTCGAGTCAGCGATATTCAGAAGCGCGGGCGACACGAAAACGCCGCTGATTGCGCTTGCCGTGTCCGGCGTTTTGAATGTCATACTTAATATAATCTTTGTTACCGCACTTGATATGACGGTGGACGGTGTTGCCGTTGCAACTGTCATAGCAAACGCCGTCAGCTCCACCATTCTCTGCATAAAGCTCATGAAGACCGAGCTTTCCGTCAAGGTCGAGCTCAAAAAACTGGGCATCGACTGGAAGATACTCGGCCGCATACTCAAGATAGGCCTGCCTGCCGGCATACAGAGCGCCGTGTTCTCGCTTTCGAACATCATCATCTCCTCTGCGGTAAACAGCCTCGGCAAGGTCACGATGGCGGCCTCATCCGCGGGCTTCAATGTCGAGATCATTGCGTATTATATCCTTAACTCCTTCGGCCAGGCCTGCACGACCTTCGTCGGACAGAACTACGGCGCGGCGCAGATCGACCGCTGCCGCAAGACCCTGAAGCTCTGCCTCATCGAGGATATCATAGCCACGGGCATCACGATCTTCGCCATGCTCCTTGCGGGCAGATTTCTCATAAGTCTGTTCAATAACGACCCCGAGGTCATCGAGATCGGCTTTACACGCCTGAAGATAGTCTATACCTCATATATATTCTGCCTTTTGTACGAGATCATGTCGGCATACATGCGCGGCTACGGCATATCCCTTGTGCCGGCGATACTTACGATGCTCGGCGTGTGCGGCATACGTATCACATGGATATACACCGTTTTCCCCATGAGCCGAACATTCGAGACGATAATGAACGTATATCCCATAAGCCTTGTGGTGACATCCGTGCTCATTTTTATCGCGCTGCTGATATACCGCCCGTCCAAGCGCTACGATCATGTCGTGCTTGACTCTTGAAACGGAGCCTTGTTCGTGGTAAAATAACACGCTATGAATAACAGTTTTGAAACAAGATATCTTGAAGCGAGAAAAAAGGTAATAGAGACCGAATTTGCCGGGCTTAATCCCATGCAGAGAAAGGCTGTCATGGCGACTGAGGGTGCGCTGCTTATACTGGCAGGCGCAGGCAGCGGCAAAACTACGGTGCTCATAAACAGGATACAGAATCTTATGCGCTTCGGTAAAGCCTCCGACAGCGATGAGATCCCCGAAAACGCAGGCACTGCGGATATTGACGTCATGGCAAAACTCGACGATGAGGCGCGCCGCACGGCGGCCTTTGAGCCCGTAGAGCCATGGCGCATCCTTGCAATAACGTTTACAAATAAAGCGGCAGACGAGCTGAAAGCGCGCCTTTCCAAAATGCTCGGCGAGGCGGGAGCGGACGTGTGGGCATCCACCTTCCACTCGGCCTGCGTGCGCATACTCCGCCGCGATGCCGACCGCCTCGGCTTTACATCGAGCTTTACCATCTATGACAGCGCCGACAGTCAGAGCCTCATCAAGCACATCCTGCGCGACTTTGACCTTGACGATAAGAAATATCCGCCGCGCATGCTGCTTTCCGAGATAAGCCGCGCGAAGGACGACTGCTGCTCACCCGAGCAATATTATGCCAGGGCAAAGGCGATGGGAGACGCACGCAGAGTCAAGATAGCGGAGATATATGCCGAATACTCGCGCCGCGCATTCGCGGCCGGTGCAATGGACTTTGACGATCTCATATACTACACCGTGAAGCTTCTCAACGAAAACGAGGATGTCTGCCAATACTGGCAGAAGCGCTTTAAGTACATACTCATCGACGAGTATCAGGATACGAACAAGCTCCAGTACATGCTGGCCTCCAAGCTCGCGGAGGGCTGGGGAAACATCTGCGTCGTCGGCGACGATGACCAGAGCATATATAAGTTCCGCGGCGCAACGATCGAGAATATCCTCTCGTTCGAGGACGAGTACGAGGGCTGCCGCGTTATACGCCTTGAGCAGAACTACCGCAGCACTGGGCATATCCTGGGCGCGGCAAACGCCGTTATAAAAAACAACCTCGGACGCAAGGGCAAGGAGCTGTGGACAAAGGGCGATATGGGCGACAAGCCGGAGCTCTACGTTGCCGACAATGAGCATGATGAGGCAAGATTTGTGGCCTCGCAGATACTCGGACTGTACGGCAAGGGCTCGTGCTGGGGCGACAACGCCGTGCTCTACCGCATGAACGCACAGTCCCACCAGATAGAGCAGGCCTTCAAGCGCAACGGCATACCGTATAAAATTTTCGGCGGCACGGGCTTCTTTGACCGCGCCGAGATAAAGGATATGCTGGCATATCTGTGCGTTATAGCCTCACCCGACGATGATCTGCGTCTCGGCAGGATAATAAATAATCCGCCGCGCGGCATCGGCGCAAAGAGCATAGAGACCGCAGCGGCCATTGCGCATGAAAATAACTGCTCACTGTTTTCCGTCATCAGCAAGGCAGACCTCTACCCGGAGCTCAGCCGCTCGGCGCCGAGAATGCTGCTGTTTGCCGGGATGATGAACGAGCTCATTGCGCAGAAGGACGAGCTCGCGCCCGATCTGCTGTACGATCAGCTCGTCGAGCGCACGGGGTACCTGCGCATGCTCGAGGAAAAGCACACCGTCGAGGACGATGCACGCGCGCAGAACATAAAAGAGCTCAAATCCAGCATAATAAACTACAAAAGCGAGACGGAGGCTCCCACTCTCGAGGGTTATCTTGCCGACGTCGCGCTGTACACCGATATGGATAACTACGACGAAAACTCCGACTGCGTCGTTATGATGACCATGCATTCGGCCAAGGGGCTTGAGTTCCCCAACGTTTTTGTCGTCGGCTGCGAGGAGGGTATCTTCCCGGGTATAAAGGCCATCGGCGAGGCAGATGAGATGGAGGAGGAGCGCAGACTCTGCTACGTTGCGATAACGCGAGCAAAAAAGCGCCTGTTCCTGTCCTGTGCGCGGCAGAGAATGCTCTTCGGCCGTACTACGGCAAACCGAGTCTCGCGCTTTATCGACGAGATACCCGAGGAGCACCTCGAAAAACGCAATATTCCCAAGGGCTACGGCTACTCCGAGCGCTCGCAGGTGCAGAAGGAGTTTTCCTTCCGCGCACCGTCGCAGCAGAGCAATAAGAGACCGGTTGCACCTCCCGCCGCCGCGCCCAAGCCAAAGGCGGCAGAAAAACCGCAGTTTTCCGTCGGCGACAGAGTGCGCCATAAGGCCTTCGGCGAGGGTAAGCTCGTCAAGATGAGCCCGATGGGGAACGACTATCTGATAGAAATAGAATTTGACAGCGGCACGGCCAAAAAGCTCATGCTGCGCGCCGCTGCACTGCATATGGTGAAAATATAGAAAGATGAAAAACAAAGCAAATATAGGACGTATCTGCCTTATATGCACAACGCTCATATGGGGCAGCTCATTTGTCATTCTGAAGTCCGCGCTCGACAGCATCACTCCGATGTGGGTGCTTGCCATCCGCTTTGCCGGAGCCGCGATAATGATGCTCATAGCCTGCCTGCCGCGTCTTAAAAAGATCGATCGCGGCTATCTCAGGGGAGGGCTTATAATGGGCACCTGCCTCGCCCTGGCCTATATCGTGCAGACCTACGGCCTCGTGTACACGACGCCGGGCAAGAACGCCTTCCTCACGGCGACCTACTGTATTCTCGTTCCGTTCCTGTACTGGGCGATAGCGCACAGGAAGCCGGATAGGTATAATATCATTGCCGCCGTTATCTGCCTTGTCGGCATGGGCTTTGTCTGCCTCAACGACGATCTGAGCGTGAATATAGGCGACATGCTCACGATCTGCTGCGGCCTGTTCTACGGCCTGCACATCATCGTAACGGGGCGCTCCGTGGAAGACCGCGATCCGCTCATCCTCACGATGCTGCAATTTGCCGTCGGCGGCCTTATCTGCCTCGCAGGCGCCGCAGTATTCGAGCCTGTGCCGCACGATATCCCCTCCGACACATGGTGGGGCATAGCGTATATGACCTTCATGTGCACGGGCCTGTGCTTCTTCCTCCAGACCATCGGCCAGAAGTTCACGCCGCCGTCTCAGGCAGCCGTTATCCTGACGCTCGAGTCGGTGTTCGGCACGGCGATATCCGTCGTCCTCGGCGAAGAGGTGCTGACCTTCAACATCGCCCTCGGCTTCTGCCTGATCTTCTTCGCGGTGCTCACAAGCGAAACAAAGCTTGCCTTCCTCCACAGAAAAGAATAGAATACAGCTCCCATGTGGACATTTCCGCATGGGAGCTGTTTGCGCATATATAGGAGAGACAGTTATGCTTCGATTTCAGCAGCGTCCTTTGCAAGCTTCTTCTGGAGCCAATCCTTGCCGTTTGCAAAGCGCTCGACAATGTAGGACACAACATAGTCGCCGGCTGCGTTTACCATTGTTGCGGGAGGATCGACGAGGTTGCCGATGGCCAGAGCGATGGGAAAGGCGACAGCAAGCTGGTCAGGGAAGAACAGGGTGCACAGCACGAGCTCACCCGTACCGCCGCCGCCGGGGATACCGCTCATTGCGACAGAGGAGAACACGGCAACGATGATTGCCAGTATAGCCTGACCGGTGCCGAAGTCCATGCCGAAGATGCCGAACAGGAACGCGACCTTGATGATGGCGCTCATTGCCGAGCCGTCCATGTGCATCGTTGCGCCGAGGGGAATGACTATGTTGGAGACCTCCTTGGAAATGCCGGTCTCCTCGCAGACCTCAAGGTTAGTGGGGATCGTAGCTACGGAGGAGCAGGTGCCGAAGGACACCGCCGCCGGACGGAACAGGTGCTTCCACATGACCTTCGCGCCGCCCTTGCCGCCGCCAAAGCGGGCATAGATCGGGAAGAAAACGAACATGTAGGCAAAGCACAGAACGTAGTAGATGATCAGGGTACGGCTGTAGTCGCCTATGAGGTCGGGACCGTAGGTCGCAACGAGGTAGGCAAAGAAGCCGAAGAAGCCGATGGGAGCGTAGTAGGTGATGATCTTTACAACGTTCATGAGAACGGAGGTGAGATTATCGAGGAACTTTGCTACCATGCTGTCCCTGCCGCCGGTCATCTGAATGCCGAAGCCGAAGAAAATGGCGGCTATAATCAGAGGCAGTATTGCCTTGCGGCTCCACAGCTCGCCGAAGTCGGGCTTGGTGAAGAAGTTGATGATCAGGTCGGTGAGGCTCAGCGTCGAGCTGACCTCGCCCTCAACGACGGTGTAGTCGCCGGTGACGATGGGGATGCAGCGCACGATCACATACATGATGACGGCAGCTATCGCCGCGGTGACGAAAAAGGTGGCGACGGTGATGCCCATGACCTTGCCCGCGCGCTTTGCGCTGGACATGTTGGCAATTGCCGAGGCTATCGAGCAGAAAACCATCGGCACGACGACGCAGAACATGAGGTTTATGAAAACCGTTCCGATAGGCTCGAGAACGGTAGCGCCCTTGGAAATGACCTCGCCCGACGCGTCCTTTATGACCGGGTTCAGCGCGCCGACCACACAGCCGCCGATGATGCCGGCAAGCATGAAAATGATAAATCCGTAGGACTTAAAGAATGATGTCTTCTTTGCCATGACTTAACTCCTTAATAATTTTTTCAAGATGATTATATTCGCGGATATTTGCCAAGTAAATTGACGACAGTGCTTGAAACATTGCAAAAAGTGCTATATAATCTTTGACGAAAACGTTTTGGGGGCATTGCAATGACAGAACGGTATAAATATTCGAACGACGGCTACCTAAACGAGAATTTTCGCCTGTTTCATCTGAAGGACCGCTCCGGCCAGGAAAAGGACTTCCACTTCCATGAGTTTGACAAGCTCGTCATCCTCATTTCCGGCAGAGTGGATTACACCGTAGAGGGCACGACCTACAGGCTTGAGCCGTGGGATATCCTCCTTGTGCGCCACCATATGATACACAGGGCGGCGATAGACCTCTCCGTTCCGTACGAGCGGATAATAATATATCTTGACTCTGCCTATGTCGAGCGCTTTGCGCCCGAGTCGGGCCTCATGGACTGCTTTGCCGCGGCGGAAAAGCGGCGCTACTGCCTTATCAGACCGGACGGCGAAAGCGTCAAGACACTCGAAGATGCGCTGTGCCGCCTTGAAAGTGCGAAGGACGATGAGCTTTTCGGTGCGCAGCTTCTGCGAGGAACGCTGCTCGTACAGCTTCTGGTTCTGATAAACCGCATCATGCTCAGCGACAACGGTCCCGAAGACGGCGCCGACAACGGAGGAAAGATAGCCCCCGCACTGTCATATATAAACGAAAACCTCACCTCGCAGCTCAGCATCGACGATATGGCTGCCCTGTGCTATCTGAGCCGCTATCATTTCATGCGCCTTTTCAAGGCTCAGACGGGCTGCACGGTGCATAATTATATACGGCAAAAGCGTCTTGTCCTTGCCGCGCGGCTTATCCGCGAGGGTATGAGCGCCTCGGCAGCGGCCGCAGAGTGCGGCTTTTCCGATTATTCGGCCTTCCACCGCGCCTTTACCAAAACCTTCCGTGTAAGCCCGGGCAGAATAAAAAAGCAATAAGATTATGTAAACCGAGCAAGGACGCTTGCCGGATGAGCCGCTGACGGTTTAACAAATTGCCATAATCGTGCATTTATTAGTCTTGAATTTGACAGATACTTGTGATATCCTATATTTAATATTAAAATATACAGGGGGTATAGCTTTATGTTCAGCGCAATAGTTTACAAATCCATGACCGGTTCCTGCCAAAAATATGCGGAGCTCCTTTCTGCACGCCTGCATATTCCGGCATTCCCTCTCGGCAAGGAGTACGTTCCGGCTGACACGAAGATAATTTTCGTCGGCTGGCTGTTTGCCGGAAAGATCATGGGCTATGACAAGGCTGCAAAGAAGTATGATATCGGCGCCGTCGTTCAGGTCGGTATGAGCCCCGTTTCCGCAAAGAGCGAGGAGACAGGCCGCAAAAAGAACGAGATAAGCCCCGATGTCCCTCTCTTTACGCGTCAGGGAGGCTTTAATATCAACAAGCTGCCGCCGCACTACAGATTTATAATGAAGATCAAGAACAAGGATATCGCCGCCCGCTTCGAGGGCAAGACGGAGCTCAGCGATGCGCAGAAGGCGACCTATAAGATGGCATCCACTGGTGTCGGCGAGCCGCCCTGCTGGTGCGTTGACGATATCGTCAAATGGTGCGAAGAGCACTGATAAAGTATTTCATTTATCGGAAGGGCGTGAGCCCGACCTGTTATTGAGATAGCGCCGTGCGCATTGCGGTGCTTTTGCCGGAGCGTGATACGCCGGAGCCCACATCGGAGTATCTGCTTCCCGCCCCGGTGAGCGTACCGCGGTACACATGGCAGTACCTGTTTCGGAATTGATGCGGGGGGACTGACGCAGACTGTCCGAAGCGTCATCTGCGAAACCGGACAGCGTGCACCGAGAGCATGCCGCGGGAGGACTTGAGCACTCTTTCCGCCAGAATGTTCAAGGTGCAGGGGAAAATAAAGCAGGGGTCGTTGACTCCTGCTTTGTTTTTGCTTATAATTGCCGTGTTATAATTGTATAAAATCAAATGTACGGAGAATAAAATGAGAAATATAGACGCAAAGCTGATTGAGGATACCGTCGCGCGGCTGTGCATAGAGGCAAACCTGCGCCTGCCGCCGGATGTGATCGAGGCCATTGGACGCGCGGAAAACGAAGAGACGTATCCGGGCGCAAAGCGCATACTTTCGCTTCTGGGTGACAACGTGCGTATTGCGGCGGAAAAAACGCTGCCCGTGTGTCAGGATACGGGCATGGCCTGCGTTTTCCTCGAGCTCGGTCAGGATGTGCATATTGACGGCGATATCGAGGAGGCTGTCAACAACGGCGTCCGCCGCGGCTACGGAGAGGGATACCTGCGCAAGAGCGTAGTCTGCGACCCGCTGCGCAGAGTGAACACCGGCGATAATACTCCGGCGCTTTTGAGCGTAAAGCTCACGCACGGCGAGCAGCTGCGCATAACGGTCATGCCCAAGGGCTTCGGCAGCGAGAACATGAGCGCACTTAAAATGCTCAAGCCGGCCGACGGTGTTGAGGGCGTAAAGCGATTTGTGCTCGAAACGGTCGAGAAGGCCGGGGCAAACCCATGCCCGCCGATCATCGTCGGCGTCGGAATAGGCGGCAGCTTTGACAAGGCCGCCTACCTTGCAAAGCATGCGCTGCTGCGCCCGCTGGACGAGCCCAATCCCGATGAATACTATGCCGCGCTTGAAAAGGAACTGCTCGAAAAGATAAATGCCCTCGGCATAGGTCCGCAGGGCTTCGGCGGAAGGACTACGGCGCTGGCGCTTGCTGTCGAGACCATGCCCACGCATGTTGCCGGACTGCCGGTCGCCGTGAATATAAGCTGCCACGCCACGCGGCGTGCGTGCGCAAGTCTGTGAGGTGTGCAATGGAATACAGGATAAACGTTCCGGCTACGGACGCGGAGCTAAAAAAACTCAGAGCAGGGGACAGCGTGCTGCTGTCCGGTACGGTATACACCGCGCGCGACGCGGCGCATAAGCGCATCTGCGAGTGCCTCGACAGAGGCGAAAGGCCTCCGTTTGACTTGAACGGCAGCGCGGTCTACTACGTCGGCCCGACACCCGAGCATGACGGCTGCTGCATTGGCTCGGCAGGGCCTACGACCTCGGGCAGAATGGATGCGTACTCTCCGCGTCTGCTCGACGAGGGGCTGAAGATCATGATAGGCAAGGGCAACCGCAGCGACGAGGTCGTGCGGTCAATGGTCAAAAACGGAGCCGTGTATCTTGCGGCGATTGGCGGAGCGGGCGCACTCATGGCGGCCTCGGTCGAGGAAGCGGAGCTCGTCTGCTGGGAGGATCTCGGCTGCGAGGCCGTGCGCCGACTCAGGGTAAAGGATATGCCGCTGACGGTGGCCATCGACAGCGAGGGAAACGATTTGTACAAGCTCGGCAGAGCGCAGTATTTGAAAGAGGTAGAAAAATAATGGATTACGCGAAAGAATCACTGAAAATGCACTATGAGCTCAAGGGCAAGATAGAAATTGCGCCGCGAACCAAGGCAAATGACCGGCAGTCGCTGAGCCTTGCTTATACCCCCGGCGTTGCCGCTCCCTGCCTTGAGATACAAAAGGACGTCAATAAAAGCTATGAGCTGACCCGCCGATGGAACACCGTCGCCGTCGTCACCGACGGCACGGCAGTCCTCGGACTGGGAGATATAGGCCCCGAGGCGGGAATGCCGGTAATGGAAGGCAAGTGCCTGCTGTTCAAGGAATTCGGCGGTGTTGACGCCGTCCCGCTGTGCATACGCAGCAAGGACGTTGACGAGATCGTCAACACAGTTGCCCTGCTCGCGGGATCCTTCGGCGGCGTGAATCTTGAGGATATCTCCGCGCCGCGCTGCTTTGAGATAGAGCGTAAGCTCAAGGAGCGCTGCGATATCCCCGTTTTTCACGACGATCAGCACGGAACGGCGGTCATCATGCTCGCGGGGCTCATGAACGCGCTGAAGGTCGTCGGCAAGCGCCTTGAGGATGTCAAGATAGTTACTTCCGGAGCGGGCGCAGCAGGCATTGCAATAATAAAGCTCCTCGTATCCGTCGGCGCGGGCAGCGTCGTAATGACCGATCGCACGGGCGCAATATACGCAGGCCGCCCCGGCCTCAATCCGGCAAAGCAGGAGATAGCGGCTATAACCAACCGGGCCTGCGAAAAGGGCAGCCTTGCCGAGGTCATAAAGGGCGCGGACGTCTTCATCGGCGTGTCCGCTCCCGGAGTGCTCACAGGCGAGATGGTGCAGACCATGGCAAAGGATGCGATAGTTTTTGCCTGCGCAAACCCGACGCCCGAGATATTCCCCGACGAGGCAAAGCGCGCCGGAGCGGCGATCGTCAGCACCGGCCGCAGCGACTATCCCAATCAGATAAACAATGTTCTTGCTTTCCCGGGCATATTCCGCGGTGCACTGGATGCCCGCGCCTCGGAGATAAACGACGAGATGAAGTTTGCAGCCGCTCACGCGCTTGCGGGCATGGTCAGCGACGAGAAGCTTGGCTGCGATAACATCCTGCCGCAGGCCTTTGACGATGGCGTGGGCGAGACCGTCGCCAGAGCCGTCAGAGAGGCTGCAATAAAAAGCGGCGTTGCGAGGATATGAAAAAACGCCTTTTGGGCGCGTCGGCGGGGATCATTGCCGTAATCCTCGTGTTCGGTATGGTCAGCTTTCTGCTCACACCCTATGCAAAGACCTACTCGGCAGAGCACATTTCGCAGGGAAAAAAGCAGATAGCCCTCACCTTTGACGACGGACCGGGAAAATACACCGCCGAACTTCTTGACGGACTGCGCGAGCGCGGGATCAAGGCGAGCTTTTTCCTCATGGGCAGCAAGGTCGAGCGCCGGCCGGAGCTTGTCAGGACAATGCACGACGACGGACATCTCATCGGCTGCCATACATGGTCGCACATCAGCTTTTTTGAGCACACGGCTGCCGAGATACAGGATGAGATCGACCGCACAAATAAGCTCATCGAGAGCATAACGGGGGAGTACCCCAGGTTTCTGCGCCCGCCCTACGGCTACTATACCGGTGCGATGCTCAACAGGATAAACAGCATCGCCGTCCTGTGGTCGGCCTCGCCGCGCGACTGGGTGCATATCGACGAGGAGTATATCTACAGCTGGTTTCTCGAAAATGCCCGCGACGGCGATATTATCCTGCTGCACGACACCAAGGATGCGACCGTGCCCGCGGTGCTGCGCGCCATAGATACGCTCACCGAGCGGGGCTATGAGTTTGTACGCGCAGACGAGCTTCTGTGCCGAAACGGCGATAAGTTAGCCCCCGGCCTTGCCTATCGCTTCTGCCCCTACGGCAGCCGCGCGTGGTATATATAAGAATATATAGAAAAGAAAAAGGATTGCAGATCAGGTCTGCAATCCTTTTTTGTGCCGTCTGAGGCTGTCGTACACGAAAAGCGCAACGGCGGCCCATGCGAAAATGAAGGTCACGGCACTCGTTTTCGTGAAGGCCTCGTGATAGATAAATACGCCGACGAGAAGCTGGAGCGTAGGGTTAATGTACATTAGTATGCCCGAAGTGACGATGGATGTCTCCCTGATGCCCTTTGCAAAAAGCATGAGAGGTATCGAGGTGACGGGGCCGGTTGCCGCGAGCAGCAGCAGCTCCGCCGTCGTCAGTGAGGAAAATGTCGTAAAGCCGGAAAGCTGCGCATAGACTATAAATGCAAGCGCTATCGGCAGTACCGACGCCGTCTCCATGCATATGGATGCCTCGCTCGTAGCCTCCACATTCTTTTTGAACGCGCTGTACAGCGCAAAGGTCAGGGCTATGATGATGGCAATGTACGGAACAGCGCCGTAGTTCACGACCGAATAGCCTACGCCCACCAGAGCCAGAGCCGCGCTCAGCCATTGCAGTGCGCTCAGCTTTTCCTTAAAGAATATCGCACCGATCAGCACCGAGAACAGCGGATTTATGTAGTAAGCAAGGCTCGATTCAAGTATCCTGCCTGTCGCAACGGAAAAAATATAAACTCCCCAGTTCGCGGAGATGAGCAGGCCGCACAGGAGAAACCTGCGGCGCGCCGCTTTATTGCGCAGTATTCTGCCGAGCTCGCCGCCGTGCTTTTTTATGAGTATAACGGCAAGACAGAACAGAAACGAGAAAACTATCCTCTGCGCGAGAACATAGACAGAGTTTACTCCGGCAAGAAGCTTCCAGAAAACCGGTAGCAGTCCCCAGAGTATGTAGCAGCCCAAAACATTCAGCGATGATATGCTCATTGCCCTTTACATCTCCATGCCGGGGTAGAGAGGAAAGCGAGCGCACAGCTCGAGAGCCTGCTGCTTTACCTCTTCGACCGCGTCCTCACCGCCGCTTATGACATCAACAAGCATGTGTCCGATCCTGCGCATTTCCTCCTCGCCCATGCCGCGAGTCGTGACGGCCGGAGTGCCGAAGCGCATGCCGCTCGTGAGCTTAACGGACTGCGTATCAAAGGGAATGGCGTTCTTGTTCGCGGTGATGTGCGCACGGTCAAGCAGCTCCTGAACCTCGCTGCCTGTGCGGCCGAGGCTCATGGTGTCGGCCAGCATCAGATGATTGTCCGTACCGCCGGATACGAGGCGAATGCCGCCCTCGGAGAGCGTCTCGGCCAGAACGGCGGCGTTTTTCACCGTCTGACGCTGATAAGCCCTGAACTCCTCGCTGAGTGCTTCCTTGAAGCATACGGCCTTGCCCGCGATAATGTGCATGAGCGGACCGCCCTGGGTCCCGGGGAAAACCGCGCTGTTGATCTTCTTGCCGAGCTCGTCTTTGCAAAGAATTATTGCTCCGCGCGGACCTCTGAGGGTCTTGTGCGTCGTGCTGGTCACGACGTCGGCATAGGGCACGGGGCTGGGGTGAACTCCGGCGGCGACAAGACCGCCGATGTGCGCCATGTCTACCATCAGGTATGCGCCGACCTCGTCGGCGATCTCGCGCATTTTCCTGAAGTCTATGATGCGCGAATACGCGCTTGCACCGGCAATGATGAGCTTGGGCTTGCATTCACCGGCCGTGCGCATCGCCTGCTCGTAGTCGATGGTCTCGGTCTCGCGGTCAACGCCGTAGAAGCAGGCGTTGAAATACTTGCCTGAAATCGAGGCCTTCGAGCCGTGCGTCAGGTGCCCGCCATGGCTCAGATCCATGCCGAGTATCGTGTCGCCTGGCTTTAAAAGTGCAAGGTACACTGCGGTGTTTGCCTGCGAGCCGGAGTGCGGCTGAACATTCGCATGCTCGGCTCCGAAGAGCTCCTTTGCTCTGTCAATGGCAAGCTGCTCGACGATATCGACATATTCGCAGCCGCCGTAGTACCGCGCACCGGGGTAGCCCTCGGCATATTTGTTGGTCAGATGGCTTCCCATGGCCTCCAGCACGGCGCGGCTCGTGAAGTTTTCCGACGCTATCAGCTCAATGTGATCGCGCTGGCGCTCGAGCTCCTTCTTCATTGCTCCGTACAGCTCGGCATCGCTTGCCTTTATATTTTCATAGCTCATCTTTCCGACCTCCGTAAAAAGTAATAATATCCCCGCAATTATACGATAATATCTCCGTCTTATCAAGCAAAAATACGCATTTTTGCCGATTTGCTCACCGAACGGTCGAATTTTCTTGAATAAGGCAGGGGGCTGTGATAATATACTCAGGTGAGGTGAGGACATGGCAAAAAAACTGCTTAAAACAGTGCTTATAATTCTCGGCGTTATACTTCTGTGCGCGGCAGCGTTCATACTATGGCTGTCGGTCACGGAGTTCAAGCCCGGTGACGTTAGCGACGTGAAGATCGAGGCCAACTCAGAGGTGAGCGGCCTTACGCCGTTTTTGGATGAAGAGTTTTCGGTCATAAGCTGGAACATCGGCTATGCCGGTCTCGGCAAGGGCTCGGACTTTTTCATGGATGGCGGCGAAAACGTCTCGTCCGCCGATCAGGACACGGTAAACGCTTCGCTCCTGGGCATATATAAAACGCTTTACTCCGACTCGGAGCCTGCGACTGTGTTTATGCTTCAGGAGGTCGATCAGAATTCCACGCGTACCTACGGCAAGAACGAGGTCGAGGCGCTCGGCATAAACAACAGCGCCTATGCGCTCAACTATTCCTGCAAGTTCGTACCATATCCCATACCACCCATCGGACGGGTCAACAGCGGCCTTCTGACTACGACGGTCTATGATATTGGCTCGGCCGAGCGCATATCGCTGCCCTGCCCCTTCGACTGGCCCGTCAGCATGGCAAACCTCAAGCGCTGCCTGCTGGTCAGCTACCTGCCCATATCAGGAACGGACAGCAAGCTCGTTATCGTCAATCTCCACCTTGAGGCCTACGATGACGGCGAGGGCAAGATAGCACAGACAAAGCAGCTGCGTGAGTTTATCCAGTCCGAATACGAAAAGGGCAACTACGTCATTGCCGGCGGCGACTTCAATCAGATATTCCCCGGCGGTCTTGAGAAGTATCCCAACACACATACGGAAAACTGGGAGCCCGGCCAGCTGTCAGATGACATCATGCCGGAGGGCTGGACGCTTGCATACGATCTTGAAACTCCGTCGTGCAGGCTGCTCAATCAGCCCTACGATGCGTCGGATACTGAGAATACGCAGTATTACGTCATCGACGGTTTCATCCTCTCGCCGAATGTCGAGCTTATTTCGGTCAATACCCTTGACGAGGGCTTTGAATATTCCGACCACAACCCCGTAAAGATTCAGGTAAAGCTGACATCCGAAAAATAACGCGCTGAAATAACATGCTTGGGCGGCACATATAATTGAATGTGCCGTCCTGAGCTTTTTAAAAAAGGAGATATTATTTCAATGAGCAAAAATCAAAAAGTTATTGCGATCATTGCGTTTGTAATTATAATCGTACTGATCGCACTGATATGCGTAAGCCTCCAGGGAAAGAAAACACCCGATAACGGCGATGCGCAGGCAAGCCAGAGCCCGGCCGAAAGCACAGAGCCCACGCCCGAGCCTACTCCCACGCCGCTTCAGTTCACCACTGCACCCGAGGGCTATTTTGACGATGCACTGTTTATCGGCGACTCGCGCATGGTGGGCATCGACATGATGCAGACCATCGACGGTGCGACCTTCTTCACGACCGTAGGTCTGAGCCTGACGGGCGCTATGAGCACGAGCGCGGACGTTGACGGCGTCGGCACCACGACGCTTCCGGCGCTGCTGCAAAGCAGGCAGTTCGGCAAGATCTACGTTATGCTCGGCATAAACGATATCGGCGGCTCGATAGAAGCGCTAAAGCAGACCTACAGCAATCTTATCGACAGCCTGCGCGCAGCCCAGCCAGACGCGATCATCTACATCATGTCCAACCTTCATGTCTCCGCAACCCAGGATTCACGCGGCACGGCGGTAAATAACACAAACCTCAATAATCTCAACGACTATACCAAGACCCTTGCCGACGGCGAGACGGTGTTCTATCTTGAATGCAACGAGCTGTTCGACGATGCAAACGGTACGCTCGCTTCTGATATAACCTCCGACGGTATTCATCCCGACGGCAGCGCTTATAAAAAATGGGGCGAGTGGATCATGCAGAACGCAATAGTAAAGTGAATATGCGAAATCGCCGGGGCAGCGCCCCGGCGATTAAATTTTATTATGTTAACTTATATATCTCCGCCGAGCAGGGCGGCACGGTATAGCTCGCGTCCGTCATAAACATATCGCCGCGCAGCCGGAATTCGCCTTCTCCGCGGTTTGCAATGCAGAGAATGCGGTCGTTTTCCGTCTCGCGCAGTATCATGAGCACGTCGGGCGAGGGAGCGTAAAATCCGGCGCTGCCGGACAGAAGAGCCTCGCTGCCGTTTCGCGTGCCTGCAAGCTCCGCATAATAGTTATGTAAACCTATGCCGGATGGCTCGAAGGGAGCGCGGTTAAAGGGATCACCTGCGCCGTCAAGACATTCCTCGTCACCGTAGTACAGGCAGGGCACGCCGGGAGCGCAGTACTGTATCGCAGCGCACAGCTTCTGGAGCCTGCCTGCTTTTTCCGACTGCTCGGGCGTGAGCTTAAACTCCGCCTGAGCCGGACGGTCAAGGGACTTGAGACTGCAATTTGCTCCGAGAGCGGAGTGCAGGCGCTCAACATCGTGCGAGGAGAGAAGATTCATGAGCGCCATGTACATGGGCCTGGGGTAATTATGCTGCTGCGAAAGCAGAAGATCGCGCAGAGCAAAGGCATCGCTCTCACCGCGTGCAAAGCTGATCACCGCCGTGCGGAAGGGATAGTTCATCACGCTGTCGAGTGCTCCGCCGAGGGCGTAACTGCGCCGGTGACCGTAGCTTACCTTGAGCACGGCATCCTCCCAGACCTCGCCTATAATAGCGCAGTCGGGCTTTTCGGCCTTGGCTGCTTCACGGATAAGTGCGAGCACGTCGTCAGGCAGCTCGTCGGCAACGTCGAGCCTCCAGCCGCCCGCACCGCGCCTGAGCCAGAGCTTCACGATACTGTCTCTGCCGCGGATGATATAGTCCTGCCAGCTCTCATCCTCCTCGTTGACCTCGGGGAGGTCTTTGAAGTTCCACCAGCAGCGGTAATCGTCGGGATAGGAGCGGAAGTCGAACCAGCCGTAATATGGAGAGGATCTACAGGCATGCGCCCCCGTACCGCCGTAGCTTCCGAAGCGGTCAAAGTACACGCTGTCAGCTCCCGTATGCGAGAAAACGCCGTCGTTTATTATTCTTATACCGAGTGCTGCGGCCTCGGCACACAGGTTTACATAATCATCAACGCTGCCGAGTATGGGGTCAACATTTTCATAGTTTGAGGTATCGTAGCGGTGATTTGAACGCGCCTCGACGATGGGATTGAGGTACAGAGTGCCGATGCCGAGCTCTTTCAGGTACGGGAGCCTGTCCTTTATTCCCTTGAGCGTTCCGCCGTAAAAATCGTCGGGAGCGTAGTCCTTCTCACCCTCACGCGGCTGCCATTTGACAGGCTCCGAGATGCTGCCGTGCATCTGCGGTGTCTGACCGAGGCGGCGGTGATAGCCGATACCTGCCTGGGCCGTGCCGTCGTCGGAAAAACCGAAGCGGTCGGGGAATACCTGATACATGATGCTGCGGCAGAACCATTCAGGCGTTCTGAAGCCGCGCTTATACACGGTGAGGCGGAAGCCCTCGGCACCGTCACCGGCAAGATAAGAGCGGTGTCCGTCGCTGCATGGGCACAGAAAGCTGCCGTCAAGCCTGAATTTATAAAACAGCGCGGCAGGGGAGGGCGGTGTAAAACGCGCGGTGAAGATGTCTCCCGAGCGCTGCATGGCGATCTCCTCCGAGAATCCGTCGCCGTAAACGCACAGAGCGGCGGACTCGAGCCCGCCGAAAGAAACTATCGAAAATCGTATTTCTGTGCCCTCTTCGACTGCACCGTGCGGTGAGCGGAAGCTGCTGTCATATGCGTCGTGGTATGCCATGGCGCGTGTTTTGAGCTCATCGTACAGCAGCTTGTCGAGATATGCTGTCCTCGGCTGAAGCTCAATGAGTTCGCTGCGCTCCGGATGCGAGGCAAGAGAAGCGCCGAACGAGCGCACGACCGTGTTTATCGCATCGTCCAGGCCGAGTCCCATGTCGTCCATGAGCATGCGGAACAGCTCGGCGGGAATAAGACCGCTGCGGCCGCGCGGAAGAAATTCGTAAATTTTCTCGGCCGGACAGCCGCTGCTCAGGCATCTGTCCATTGCGTCGCCCAGAGCCGCGGCAGAGACGAGGTATTCGGTCTTCTGCTCCGAGAGCCTGTCCGCAGTGCGCCATACTGTGCCGTCAAAGCTGAGCTCATAGGTTTTTTCACCGTAATATTCAATATACAGCCGCCCGTCGCGCCAGTGCTCGTCATAGCCGCGCCGGGTGCTGACTTTTCTTATCAGATCATCCATAGATAGAGCATTGCGTATTCTTCCGAGGAGCGGTCGAAGCTGAAATCGGCCTCCATGGCCTGACGTATGAGCGAGCTCATGACCTCGGGCTTGTGATAGCAGTCAAGAGCGAGCAGCACGGCATTCTTCATCTCGTGCGCGTTAAAATCGGCAAAGGAAAAGCCCGTGCCCTCGCCTGTGTATTGATTATAGGGCTTGACGGAGTCCTTCAGGCCGCCGGTCTCGCGCACTATGGGCAGCGTGCCGTAGCGCATGGCGATCATCTGCGACAGGCCGCAGGGCTCAAAGCGCGAGGGCATGAGCAGAAAATCCGAGCCCGCGTACACACGGTGTGACAACTCCTCGTTATATCCTATGTAGGCACAGAGCCTGCCCTTATAGCGGTTCTCTGCATCGCGCATGAAGCTTTCGTATTCCTTGTCGCCGCTGCCGAGCATAAAAAACTGCATGTCGTTATACTGCATGAGCTCATCGAGCATACGCTCCACGAGGTCAAAGCCCTTCTGCTCGGTCATGCGCGTCACCATTGCGAATACAGGTGCCTCGCCTCGCTGCTCAAGACCGAAGTCACGCTGAAGCGCAAGTTTACATAACTTTTTGCCGCTCAGCCTGCCCTTGTGATACCTTGCGGGCAGTGCGGGATCGGTATAGGGATTGAAAACGCGTGTGTCGATACCGTTTATGATGCCGGAAAGCTCGTTTGAGCGTGCCGAGAGTATGCCCTCGAGTCCCTCGCCGAAGTATTCGGTCTTTATCTCATCGGCATAGGTGGGGCTCACGGTATTTATCCTGTCGGCAAACACGCAGCCTGCCTTGAGAAAGCTTGCACAGCCGTTGAGCTCCATGAACTCCGGCGTGTAGTATCTGTCCTCAACGCCCAGCAGATCCTGAACGTAGTCAAAGCCGAATTTCCCCTGATATGCAATGTTGTGTATCGTCAGCAGCCAGTGCAGCGAGGCCTGCATCGCGCCAGGGTACTGCGTCTTTGCAAGCATCGGCAGCATGGCCGTGTGCCAGTCGTTGCAGTGCACGATCTCGGGCGTGAAGCCGAGATTGGGTATTGCGTCGAGTACGGCGCGGGTAAAGAAGGCGTACTGCTCGCCCTCGGCCTGTCCGCCGCGGTAGATCTTATCGCCGAAGTAAAACTCGCTGTCAACAAGATATATGCATACATCGTCGAGCATCAGACGCTCGACGCCGCAGTATTGCGTGCGCCAGCCGAGGTTTACATAAAAATCGAACATATGCTCGACGCGGTCTGCGTACCGGTCCTTTATGCAGCGATGATACGGAGTGATGACCCTTGCGTCGAAGCCGAGCTTTTTGAGCGCCTTCGGCAGCGTTCCGACAACGTCGGCAAGGCCGCCGGTCTTTGAAAGCGGAGCGCACTCGGCTGCCGCGAGCAGGATATTCGGCAGCGTCTTTCGTCCTTTTTCATTTAGAATGCTTTTGAATTGCTTTTTCATTTTTATCAGTCACCCTTTCCGGAATGTATTCAAAATATACTGCCGACAGCGGCGGAAGATCGATCACCGCACTGTACTGATGCTCGTCAAAGCCGGTATTGCGGCTGTGTATTGTTTTCTTGTTATGTAAACCGCTGCCGCCGAATTTGACATCATCGCTCGACAAAACCTCGTGCAGAATACCCGGCTGCGGCAGACCGATGACAAAGCCCTTATGCTCATTCGGGATGAAGTTGCAGGCGCAGACGAGACGGCTGCGGCTCCCGGGCTTTGCCGAGCGCAGGAAGGCAATGGAGCTGAGCGCCTTGTCGTTTACGTTCAGCCACTTGAAGCCGTCCCACGACTTGTCTACCTCATACAGCGCGGGGCAGGAGCGGTAGAGCGCGTTGAGGGCAGCGTAATATTCGCGCAGCTTCTCGTGCATCGGATAATCCAGCAGCAGCCAGTCGAGCTCCTGCTGATAGTTCCACTCGATAAACTGTCCGAACTCCGAGCCCATGAAGCACAGCTTCTTTCCGGGGTGGGCGAACTGATACCCGTACAGTGCGCGCAGGGTAGCAAACTTCTGCTCGTAGCTGCCGAACATTTTATCCAGCATCGACTTCTTTCCGTGCACCACCTCGTCGTGCGAGTAGGCGAGGATGAAATTTTCCGAAAACGCGTACATCATGGAAAATGTCAGCTTATCGTGGCAGCCCTTGCGGAACAGGGGGTCGGCGGAAAAGTAGTCGAGCGTATCGTGCATATAGCCCATATCCCACTTGAAGCTGAAGCCGAGCCCGCCGACGGATGGAGGCATCGTGACCATCGGGTAGGCCGTCGATTCCTCCGCTATCGTGACGGCGCCGGGAAAGCCCGATAAAACGGCGGTGTTGAGCTTTCTCAAAAAGCTCACCGCACCGAGGTTTATGTTGCCGCCGTCGCGGTTTTTTGTGTACTCTCCGTCCTTGCGGCCGTAGTTGAGATACAGCATCGAGGACACCGCGTCAACGCGTATGCCGTCAATATGGTATCTTTCAAAGAAAAAGCAGGCAGAGGATATGAGAAACGACTGGACCTCCGGCATATCATAGTCGAATATCAGCGTGCCCCACTCGGGGTGCGAGGCCATGCGCTCCTCCTTGCATTCAAAAAGGCGGGTGCCGTCAAATTCCGCAAGGCCGTGCTCGTCGCGCGGAAAATGCGCCGGGACCCAGTCCATGATAACGCCGATTCCGGCATTGTGCAGAACGTCTATAAATTCGGCAAACTCGTCGGGCGTTCCGTATCGGCTCGTCGGCGCGTAATAGCCCGTGACCTGATATCCCCATGAGCCGGGGTATGGGTACTCCGTGAGCGGCATAAGCTCGATGTGCGTATAGCCCATCTCCGTGCAATAGCGGGCGATCTCCGGCGCTATGGCTGCATAGTTCACGCCGCCCTCCGGCGTTTTCCATGAGCCGAGGTGCATTTCGTATATCGACATCGGGCTTTCAAAGCAGTTTCGCTCCGCGCGGCTGCGCATGAATGCTGCATCGCGCCAGACGTGCGAGCCCGTCCACACCATGGACGCGGTGTTTACTCCCGACTGTGACCACTGTGCAAAAGGATCGGACTTCCATACCGTTTTGCCCTTTGCCGTCGTCACGCAGTATTTGTACAGCTCGCCGCTGCAAAGCCCATCCACGAAGCAGTACCATATGCCGCCGCGTTTTTCCATCGGCGTATGCGCAGGATCCCAGCCGTTGAAGTCGCCGACGAGAGACACGGCCTGCGCGTTCGGCGCCCAGACGGCGAAGCGGTGCATTTTTATTTCATCGATGTACCGGCAGCCGAGCAGCAGCCATGCCTTTTCCGCGCAGCCGGTGTTGAACAGAAAAACATCGTCCTCCGGAACGTATTTGTCTATGAGCTCAGAATAGTTCATATCGTATCTCCGCACATTGTAATATTCAGTTTACATTATAAAGCAAGCACGGCCAAATGCCAATAAGTTTTTTGCTTGCATCGGGAGCGGAAACATAATAAAATATAGGTCAAATAAACGCAGGAGGTGCTTTATGTTTTCATTCAATCACTTTAACTTCAATGTGTTCGACCTTGAGCGCAGCCTCAAATTCTATGACGAGGCTCTCGGTCTGAAGCCGGTGCGCGAAAAGAACGCGGCCGACGGCGGCTATAAGCTCGTCTACCTCGGCGACGGCGTGACAGACTTCACCCTTGAGCTCACATGGCTGCGCGGACGCGATACGCCTTATGACCTCGGCGAGCAGGAGTTTCACCTCGCATTCGTTGCCGACGACCTTGAAAAGGCTCATGCAAAGCACGAAGCTCTCGGCTGCATATGCTATGAAAATCCAAATATGGGCATATACTTCCTTGAAGACCCCGACGGCTACTGGATAGAGATAATACCGCCGAGAAAATGAAACAATATTCATATGATAGCTATATAAATAAAATATATTTAAATACTTGAATGTTAAGAAACTGTTAGCTATAATACGCGCATGCCGCATCAGTGCGGCAAAACTGAAGAAACAAAGAGGAAATTGCCATGATCTGCGAAAACATCAGCCGCGGCGAGGACGGAGAACTCCGCTTCGCCGGTCAGAGCGTGACGGAACTTGCCGAAAATTACGGAACGCCGCTGTACCTCATCGACGAGGACAAACTGCGCGCAAACTGCCGCGTTTACCGCGAGGCGTTCAAAAAGCATTTCGGCGAAAGCGCAAAGGCACTCTACGCGAGCAAGGCTAACTCTTTTAAACGAATATACGAGGTAATGCGCGAGGAGGGCATGGGCATCGACGTCGTCTCCTCGGGCGAGATATACACGGCAAAGCTTGCCGGATATCCGCTCGAAAACGCGTATTTCCACGGCAATAACAAGACCGAATGGGATATTGCTTTTGCCATGGACAGCGGCGTCGGCTGCTTTGTCATAGACAACGAGGACGAGCTTGAGGCCGTCGAGGCGGAGGCTGCGCGCCGCGGCACCGTTCAGAAGGCTCTTCTGCGCCTGACTCCGGGGATCGACCCGCACACATATGCCGCCATGGATACAGGCAGAGTTGATTCCAAGTTCGGCGTATCCATCGAGACCGGCCAGGCCGAGCCCTTCGCGGCAAAGGCTCTTGCCATGCCGCACATAGATCTCGCGGGCTTCCACTGCCACGTCGGCTCGCAGGTGTTCGCCGAGAACGTTTTTGAGCGTGCGGCGGTAATAATGCTGCAATTCATCGCAATGATGAGGGACAAGTACGGCATGACAACGCGTGAGCTCGACCTCGGCGGCGGCTACGGCGTGCGCTATGCCGGGACCGATCCGCTGCTTGACGTGGGAAATAAGATAGCCGAGGTCGCGCAGGCGATAAAGGACGAATGCGCAGTTCTCGGACTGAATGTGCCGGTCATATGCATGGAGCCGGGCCGCGCCATAGTTGCCGATGCCGGTATGACGCTGTATACCGTAGGCGGCGTCAAGCGCATCACCGGATACAAGAACTACGTATCCATAGACGGCGGTATGACCGATAACCCTCGCTTTGCGCTCTATCGCGCGCAGCACTGCTGCCTGGCGGCACACGAAACGGAAAACGAGAGCATGATGCCCTGCTCGCTTGTCGGCCGCTGCTGCGAAAGCGGCGATATCATCCAGGAGGATATACTCCTGCCCGAGAGCATAAAGCGCGGCGATACCGTCGCCGTGTGCACGACCGGTGCGTATAACTACTCCATGGCGTCAAACTACAACCGCGTGCCGCGTCCGCCCATCGTCATGCTTTCCGGCGGCAAAAGCTATGTCGCGGTAAGGCGCGAGAGTCTTGCCGATCTCTGCCTTAACGATCTGTGATAATAAAAAGTCTGCACCCGTGTACGCATGGGTGCAGCTTTTTTGCTTACAGCTCCCCGACCTCCGTTACCGAGACCTCGAAGGCGGTCTTTTCGACAGGCTCACCGCCGATGAGCTTTATGTAGCGGCGGCTTTGTATGCGCCCTTCGAGCGAAACCGCAGTGCCCGTGTCCCAGTATGAGGCTTCGCGTGCGCGAAGGCCCCATGTTATGCAGGGAAGATAGTCCGAGCGGCCGTAGCGGCGGTTCACCGCCAGCATGAGATCGCAGATATCCCTGCCCATGGGCGTGACGCGCAGGTTAGGCGGCTTGCACAGCGTACCAGTCAGCCGGATGAGGTTCAGATCATCGCCGTCCGTCGGAGATATTTCCTTTGCAAAAACCGTTATGACGAGCTTTGCGCCCTCGCCGCTTTTGTTGTTGAACGATCTCAGCTCGCCCGTTACGCAGAGCTTTTCGATATCAGAGGCCTCGACGCTGCCCAAAAGCTCGCGGCGCGATATGATGTTTATCGTGTCCGAGGCGCCGGACAGCCGCGCGACCTCAAGCGGGAAGGTGTAAAAGCTCTCGCCGCGGGACGCATGCGAAAATACCGGCGGCGCGGTCATGCATCCTATGAGCCGTGCAAAATTCGTGCTTGTGTTTTCATCCATATAGTCGTTCCTGTCCTTGCAAATAGTTTTTGTTAGAGTATATTAGACACAAACGCTTGAATATGACGGCGGAATGAAATATAATGAGATCAACGTTTTTTTGAAAGGAACAAAGCTCATGGATATAAAGGAACTTTTGTCTTACTGCGACCACACCCTGCTGCGCGTTGACTGCACCGAGGCGGAGATCAGGAAGCTCTGCGATCAGGCGATAAAATACGGCTGCGCGTCGGTGTGCATCCCGCCCTGCCATGTCCCCGGCGCAAAGCGCTATGTCGGCGACAGAATGAAGATATGCACCGTAATCGGCTTCCCCAACGGCTATATGTCCTCCGCGGCAAAGGCCTTCGAGGCTGCCGACGCCGTCGCAAACGGGGCAGACGAGATCGATATGGTCATAAACCTCTCCATGGTCAAGGACGGCTGCTGGGAGGACGTTGCCGAGGATATCAAGGCTGTGCGCCGTTCCTGCCTGGGCAAGGTGCTCAAGGTCATAATCGAGTGCTGCCTGCTGACCGACGAGGAAAAAATGCGCTTGTGCACCATCGTTTCCGAGTGCGGCGCAGACTTCATAAAAACCTCGACAGGCTTCAGCAAGGGCGGAGCTACCCGCCACGACGTTGAGCTCCTGCGCCGCTTCAGCCCCGAGACTCTTCAGGTCAAGGCCGCCGGCGGCATAGCCTCGCTCGAGGATGCCGAGGACTTTATCTCCCTCGGCGCGACCCGGCTCGGAACGAGCCGCATCGTAAAGCTCGCCATGGAGCTCGAGCGCGAAAACGGCGAAAATGCGTAAGCATAAGCGGAGCATAATAGGGCTCATACTGTCGGCGGTGCTGCTGGCCGCAGGCTCGTATTTTATCGCACCGCGTTCGCAGAGCCTGGCAAGCATCTGGAGCGTGCTCACCGGCGGCGCGGCGGCGTATTTTGCCTACTATGCCTTCCACGGCGGAAGCGGCGAATAGAAAAACTCACGGCGGAGCCTTCTCCGCCGTGAAAATCCGCAAAAAAGCCTTGACAATCCGCGAAAGTGCTGATATATTAATAAAGCTGAAAACAAAGTAGGTACGGCATCCCCGACCTCACCGGGCCGCAGAAGGCGCGCTCCGGTCAATAGCATCGCCCCATGCGGGGCTTTGTTTGCGCGGATGCTGTAAGGCATCCGTTTTTTGCATTATGGAGGTGTTTAACAATCGCAAGCGTGAATCATGAGATCAATGAAGAGATCCTCGACAAGGAAATACGCGTTATAGGTGACGACGGCGAGCAGCTTGGGATAATGTCCTCGGAAGCCGCCATGAAAATTGCGGAGGAAAAGGAGCTTGACCTTGTCAAGATATCCCCGATGGCAAAGCCCCCCGTCTGCAAGATCATGGACTACGGCAAATACCGCTTTGAGCAGTCCAAGCGCGAGAAGGAAGCCAAGAAGAACCAGCGTGTCATGGAGGTCAAGGAGATCCGCATGTCTCCCGGCATCGGCGAAAACGACCTGAACACAAAGCTCAAGAGTGCGCTCAAGTTCCTTGCCGACGGTGACAGGGTCAAGGTCTCGATCCGCTTCCGCGGCAGAGAAATGGCGCACACTCATCTGGGTGAGGTCATTCTGCGCGACTTTGCTTCAAAGTGCGAAGAGCTTGCAAACCTTGATAAGCCCCCCAAGCTCGAGGGGCGCAATATGTCCATGTTCCTGTCCCCGAAGTCTGCCGCGGCAGTCAAGAAGGCTCAGAAGGAAGCTGCCAAAAAGAAGGCTGAGGCCGAAGCCGCCGCAAAGGCGGAGGAAAACAACTGATAGGTTATTACAGAGACTGTTCTGATAATAGCAGCATACGGAAGGAGAAAATAACTATGCCTAAACTTAAGACCCATAGCGGTGCTAAGAAGAGATTCAATCTCACCAAGACCGGTAAAGTAAAGCGCGCTCATGCATATAAGAGCCATATCCTCACCAAGAAGGACACAAAGCGCTGCCGCCGTCTGCGCTCCGGTGCGATCGCCGATGTTACCAACGAGGCGACCATCAAAAAGATGATCCCTTACAAATAATTAAGGGCTGACTGTTACTGATAGGAGGAATTACAAATGGCAAGAGTTAAGGGCGCAATGATGACCCGTAAACATAGAAATAAGATCCTTGGTCTGGCAAAGGGCTACTGGGGCAACAAGTCCCGCCACTACAAGATGGCCCAGGAGCAGATGATGAAGTCCGGCCGCTACGCATATGTCGGCCGCAAGCAGAAAAAGCGCGACTTCCGCCAGCTCTGGATCACCCGTATCAGCGCCGCATGCAAGGCAAACGGCATGAACTACTCCACCTTCATGCACGGTCTGAAGCTCGCCGGCATCGATATGAACCGCAAGATGCTGTCCGAGACCGCTATTCACGACCCTGCCGCTTTCACCGCTCTGTGCGAGAAGGCAAAGGCCGCAAAGTAATCTGAATTTGATCTGAATGTTAAAAATCCCGTCCTGCCGGACGGGATTTTTTGCTGCCATTATGCCGCAAGCACCTTGCCCAGTACGCGCAGCGGCAGGGTGGGGGATATGCGGATATCGGGATACTCGGGGTTTAAAGAGTGCAGCGCGAGATAGCCGTCACCGGCGACGAGCTGCTTGAGATACGCGCAGCCGTCGTACAGAAAAATGCCGATCTCACCGGTCATGAGGCTGTGCTGCTGGCTGACCCAAACGGTCTGCCCGTCGTGAAAGCGCGGCTCCATACTGTCGCCTGCGACGCGCACGCCGAAGTTTGCGCCCTCCGGCACCTCCGGCCCGACCTCTGTCATATCATAGTCCTCACTGTCGAGAAACTGCCCCGTACCGGCCGATACCGCCAGCGAATACAGCGGCAGCATGCGCGTTTTCACGGGCTCGGGCTGCAAACCGTAGCGGCCGCTGTCGCGCAGGAGCTCTATATAGTCCAGCGCCTTCTTCCGCCCGGCGGTATTTAATCCCGCGAGCACGCCGCCCTCACCGGCGGCACCGAAGGTGCCTGCAATGTCGTCTATCTCCAGCACGCGGCACAGAGCAAGAAACTGCCTTGCGTTCGGCAGCGTACTGCCCGTCTCCCACTTCGAAATGGCCTGATTTGTTACCTCAATACCGTCTGACGCAAGCGCGCACGCAAGCTCCGACTGCGAAAATCCGAGCTCACGCCGCCTTGAATTTAAAATTTCACCGATGCTTTTGCGCATATCGCGTCTCCTTCCGAAACAGATGATTACAGTATATAGCATGTTGATATAAAATGCAAGCGAAATCTCCAAAAAAGATAAAAATGCCTGTTTACATATCTTAAAAAGCGATGTATAATGCAAGCATTATCTTAAACGGAGAAATTCTTATGGACAGAACAATATTGCATTCGGACATAAATTCCTGCTATGCAAGCGTTGAGCGCCTGTATATGCCGGAGCTTGAGGGCAGGCCCTTTGCAGTGTGCGGATCGCAGGAGCTTCGGCACGGTATAGTGCTCGCCAAGGATGAGACGGCAAAGCGCGCCGGAGTAAAGACCGGCATGGCGATATGGCAGGCGCGGCAGCTGTGTCCTGAGCTTCGGATCGTCGAGCCGCACTTTGAGCGCTATGCGAAATATTCCGCTATCGTGCGTGAGATATACGCCGAGTACACCGATCTGTGCGAGCCCTTCGGCATCGACGAGAGCTGGCTGGATATAACAAACTGCCTTGCCTGTCCAGACCCGCGAAGGACCGCCGACGAGATACGCCGCCGCGTAAAGCGCGAGACGGGGCTTACCGTCAGCGTGGGCGTATCGTGGAACAAGGTGCTGGCCAAGCTCGGCTCGGACTATAAAAAGCCCGATGCAGTGACGGTCATAGACAGGGAGCATTTCAAAAGCATGGTATGGCAGCTTCCGGCCTCGGATATGCTGATGGTCGGCCGCAGCACCCGGCGTGAGCTTGCCCGGATGGGCATACGGACGATAGGAGAGATCGCGCTGAGCGACCCCGAGCTCCTGCGCTCGCGCTTCGGGAAAAATGGCGTGTCGCTCTGGCGGTATGCCAACGGCATGGACGATTCGCGCGTGCGCAGGGCAGGGGAGGAGGAACCGCCGCAGTCGATCGGCAACAGCGTGACCCTTGCCCATGATGTCGAAAACGAGCGCCAGGCGTGGCAGACGCTGCTTATGCTCTCCGACAGCGTATCTTCGCGCCTGCGCAGGCAAAAGCTGCGCTGCCGCACCGTTGAGGTCGCACTGCGGGGCACGGATCTCCGCTGGGAGACGCACAGAATGCGCCTGAGATATGCCAGCGACGTCACAACGGAGCTTGCGTCCTGTGCGCTTGAGCTTGTGCGCCAAAGCCACGATTTCACCTCTCCGCTGCGCAGTATGGGTCTGCGCGGGCTGGAGCTCGTCCATGCCGGCGAGGAGGAGCAGATGGACATGTTTATAGATTATGTAAACCTGAATAAGCAGCGCGGCATAGACGCTGCCGTTGACGGCATCCGCGCGAAATACGGAGCGGACAGCATTTGCAGAGCAAGCCTTCTCAACGATCCGACCGCAGCGGAACTGACATTTTGCTCATTGCCTTGAAAGCAGTCGGATAAAGTGCTATTATCATAAAAAAGATAATGGAGTGACAGAAATGACCGAAAAACTATATTATACCGACAGCCATATGAAGACCTTCACAGCGCGGGTAACGTCCTGCGAACAGAGCGGAGAGAAATACCTTGTCGCCCTCGACCGCACGGCATTTTTTCCCGAGGGCGGCGGACAGCTCGGAGACAGCGGCACGATCGGCGATGTGCGCGTTTTTGATACGCACGAGAAAAACGGTGAGGTGATGCATTATGTAAACCAACCGCTTGAGATCGGACGCACCTACGACTGCGCCATAGACTGGGAAACGCGCTTGCGCAGGATGCAGAATCACTCCGGCGAGCATATTGTGTCGGGGCTCGTGCATAAGAAATACGGATACAACAACGTCGGCTTTCACATGGGCAGCGACGTAGTGACGATAGACTTCGACGGCGAGCTGACATGGGAGCAGCTGTGTGAGATAGAGCGCGAAGCAAACGCCGCCGTCGCCGCAAACTACAGGGTAACGGCAAGCTTCCCGCCCGAGGAGGTGCTAAAAAAGCTCGAGTACCGCAGCAAGCTCGACCTCACGGAAAACGTGCGCATCGTCGAGATAGAAAACACGGATATCTGCGCCTGCTGTGCGCCGCACGTTGCTTCCACAGCCGAGGTCGGCACCGTGCGCATACTTACGTCTGAGCGCCGCAGACGCGGGGGAGAGGGCGTGCGCATAACCATGCTCTGCGGCCTTGATGCCTACGATAACGAGGTTATGGTGAGCGAAAACAATACGGAGATATCCACGCTCCTGTCGGCAAAGCGCAGCGAGACCGCCGCTGCCGTGCGCAGGCTCATGGCCGAAAACGAAAGGCTCAGGGCCCGCTCGTCGGAGCTGTGCCGTGCGCTTGCAGCGGTCAGAGCCGAGGCCATAGAGCCGTGCGAGGGGAATATCTGCATGTTTGACGAGGTCCTGGACGAACCGGCGCTCCGCCTGCTTGTCAACGAAGCGGTGAAAAAGTGCACGGGCGTCGCCGCCGTCTTTTCGGGAAACGATGAGACAGGCTACCGCTATATCATCGGCAGCGCCGGAACAGACCTCCGAAAAGCGGCGAAGATCATAAACGCAGAGCTGTCCGGACGGGGCGGCGGCAGCAGCGAAATGATACAGGGAAGCTGCACAGCGTGTTCAGAAAAAATTCAAAATTTCTTAAACATCTTAACGGTTTAAACATGTTTTGCTGATATGTATAACAAAAACAGGACGAAAAAGGCACGAAAAGTTGATTTATCCGACAAATAATAATTGACAATAATATGACAGTTTGCTACAATGAATAAGTGAATATGAGGGTAGAATATACCCTTAAAAGACTCAGCAAAATATTTTTTTATGGGGGGTTATCCGTGAGAGACCTTAAGCACCTGATTTACTTTGAGAACCTGCTTCAGGATGCCAACAACGAGTTGGTTCAGCAGGCAAAGGCTGAGGGTAAATATGCCATCGGCTATACCTGCTACTTCATGCCCGAAGTACTTCTCGACCTGCCCGGCTGCTTCTCGGTTCGTCTGAGAGCGCCGCGCTGCTCATCACCCGACATCGCGACCTACTACATGTCGTCCCGCGTATGTCACTACGGCAGAAGCCTTTTCGAGCGCGCACTCGAAGGCGGCTTCAACTTCCTCGACGCACAGATGGCGACCGAGACCTGCACCGTCACCTGCCGCTTCCAGGAGCACATCAAGCCCAAGCATCTTGACTCCGTCAAGGACATGAACGTCATCCAGAACGACAACTTCTTCTGCGAGTTCACCGACGTTCCCTACAAAAACACCGAGAACGATTATGAGTATTTCACCGCTCAGCTGAACGCTCATGTGCTCACCCCGCTGCACGAAAACCTCGGCATCGACGTTTCCGACAAGGCTCTCAAGGAAGCCATCAAGCAGCATAACGAGGTCTGCAAGCTCATAAACGAGATCGGCGACTACCGCAAGCTCGAAAATCCGACCATCACCGGCTATGAGTTCCACGTCATCCAGCTCGTATCGCTGGTATGCCCGAAGTATCTCATCCTGCCCTACCTGCGCGAGACAGCAAAGGAAATGAAGACCCGCAAGCCCGACGAGAAGTGGCCGTTCCGCTGCAAGGTCGTGCTCGCAGGCTCCGAGAACGACGATCCCGGCTTCACCCAGCTCATCGAGAGCTGCGGCGCAGAGGTCGTGTGCGACCGTTACTGCTACGGCGCTGTCGAGTCCCGCCAGCCCATCGTAGTGGAAAAGGGCGAGAAGCCCCTTTACGCGATCGCAAAGCATTACCTCAAGACCTCCAACTGCCCGCGTTTCATGCCTCAGGATGAGATGCGTGCAAGAAAGCAGCGTCTGGCAGACCTCGTCAAGGAGTACAATGCAGACGGTCTTATCGTTTGCTCCAACAAGTTCTGCGAGTACTGGAGCTACGAGCGTGTCATCGACACCATCGTTATGAAGCGCGACTTCGGCATCCCCGTATGCTCGATCGAGAAGGAGTACATAAACACCGCTTCCGGTCAGCTCCGCACCCGCTTCCAGGCATTCGTTGAATCTGTCGAGATCAAGAAGATTCAGGAGGGCAAGTAAGATGGATTTTAAGAAAGCAGTAAAAGATTTCTGGTATGGCAAGCCCCATACCGCTGAAGAAGGCGGCCGCCGCCTCGGCGATCTCTATCTCCCGAAGACCGGCCTTTACAAGCACAGAGAATGGCGCGGCGTAAAGGATACATTCTATTACTTCCATAACGTTTGGCTGTACAACTATCTGCACGTGGTCATGGACGTTATGAAGTACGGCGGATTTATCAACGCGGTCAAGGGCGTATGGCGCTACCGCTGGGTAGGCCAGACCTATATAACCGTTATGCACTGGTTCGACCGCGGCATGGAAGGCCTGCGCGGCGAGGCTCTGCGTGCGTCACCGTGGCACTACCGCGCAATGACCAACGCGACCATATACCAGTTTATGGGCATGTTCGTCGCCGACACCAAGCTGCACGGCGGCAAGAAGAATGACGCATGGTACCACACCATGTCCATGAAGGAGACCACATGGGGCGGCATGTTCTATGGCTGGAGCGACAAGTTCAAGGCAATTTCTCTGGAAATGATCCCGTACTTCGTCACCTGCCATGTCAACAGCCACACCGTTCATAACTACATCGACGCGGTCCAGTCCATCGGCCTGCCCGGCGACCCATGCCCGATGTGCCAGGCTGAGGCCGGCCTGTACGTTCTGGACGATATCCCCGACTACAGCCCGTTCGTCATCACCTGCAACGAAGCCTGCGACGGCTCCGTCGGTACCGCCATCCTTCAGGACTGGTTTGCCGATAAGCCCCTGTACGCTCTGCAGATGCCCATGCTCTTCGACGATCCCCTTGCAAAGGACTTCGTAAAGAAGGACATCGAGAAGTGCTGGAAGTTCATCGAGGATCAGACCGGCGTTCCCATGAACCTCGACCTCATGTACGAGTGCATCGAGCGCCAGAACGAGATCATGAAGTTCGAGTGGGAGAAGTGGGAAGTTGCCGCAAAGACCAATTCCTATCCCATAAACGGCGTTTCACAGGCACTGTACCGCATTTACTCCTCGCAGTTCGGCGATCTGCCCATCTGGCACGAGGTTGACGCAAAGGTCCGCCCGATCCTCGAGAAGTGCGTCCGCGAGAAGATCAACACCTTCCCCAACACCCGCCACAGAGTCATTGCATGGTCCTGCGCGCCCCTGTACTACTCCAACTGGTGCACCTGGGCATACAACACCTGGGGCCTGAATGTCATCATCAACATGGACTCTCTCATGTTCGACATGACCATCCGCACCGACAGCTACGAGAACATGCTCGACGACGTCGCTCAGTATCATATGTGGGCTCCGATGCGCCGTATGGCAGTCGGCGGCATGCACCACATCTTCGAGCTGTGGGATTACATGGAGCGCTTCAACTGCGACATGGTCGCAATGTACGACCAGCTCCAGTGCAAGGGCATGCAGGGCGTACACGGTCTGTTCGAGGATGAGTTCCGTGACAGAAACATTCCTGCATTCTGGATCCCCCACGCACTGCCCGACAGCCGCACTGTCTCCCGTGCTGAGATCCGCCGCCTCATCAACGATTACATGAGCACCGTTATGCACGAAGAGCCGCTCGACCCGTCTCTCCTCGAGCTCGACGACGACATGACCTGGTAATAGGGAGGAGCAGAGAATATGAAAAAGTTTGTTAAAAGAGCACTTGGCCTTGGCGCAGTTGCTTATACCGCACTGTTCGCGGTATTCTTCTTCGACCTCGACGGTAAGTTCCTGTTTAACGTAGTCGAGCCTTTCCTGAAGAATCACTACGACAACATGGAGCGCAAGGATATGCTCAAGACCCCGTACGATATGGATAAATACCCCGACTTCAAGTACGACGAAGTCAAGTAAAAACAGAACACTAAAATGCCAACTCTCCATAAACGGAGAGTTGGCATAACAACGGATTCACATAGTTAATTAATTATTTATTGATATTAATTGGGAGGCAACACTAATGAAATATTTTGGCGGTTGTGACGTAGGTTCGACCTACACAAAGGCAGTCATTCTCGACGAGAACGGCAAGATGGTAGCAGATA
>CAVEAL010000016.1:0-51554 GCA_963613665.1 bacterium
GGGGGCAAGACCCGCCTCGAGTTAGATAAACCGCCGTCGAAATCCTTGAAATTTCAAGGATTTCGGTAAAAGCATTTTGAATACTTTCAAAATGCTCGGCGGAAAAGTGCAGTCAAAAAAGTCCCTCGGGGGACTTTTTTGACAAGCTGTGGGGAGAAATGCTTTGCATTTCTCCCCGCAGTTTATCAAATTATTTGCCCTCGGTCAAAAGCTTTTCTTTCATTTCCTTGCGCTTTTTGAGGGAAGCGATGCATGCGGGGATGGATACCGCAGGCAGGTCAAGCAGCAGCGCCCAGTCGATCCAGTCGATGCCCTTTATGAACTGACCCTCGTGCCATACGCCCTTTGCGAGCTTGAAGTAGTTGTGGTTCCATACGCCCCAGATATCGGTCGTCGGCTTCCAGAGGTGGACCTTCAGAAATGCCGCGCTCGTCACGATGCCGCTGGCGGCAACGGTCATGAACGAGGAAGAGCGCTTGTTGCGGACAAGGAACTCCGAAACCGTCGGCAGGACGTAAACAGCGAGGTTTATTATCCAGAGCTGGAGCGGGATCTTGTAGTTCCACTTTACCGCCTGGCGGATGTGATCTGCGTCGTGCAGCAGTGCCGCTGCGAGAATGGCGAGGTTCCACTTTTCGATAAATGAAGCGGTCTCGTCGTCAATGCGAGTGTCAAGGAATTTTGCTTCGTCTTTTGCAGACTGTGTCATTTTCTTTTCCTCCCCAATGATTGAATATTTTAAATATACATTACCACTTGGTTAACAAAAAATTATCACAATACGCCGCAAATGTCAATATGCAGGAGAGATATTTTTTCTTTACACGGTCTGCCTTCTGCTTTATAATACATGGCATAATGCGTTTAGGAGAAAATTAATGATAAAGTATGTTTTTCTGGACATTGACGATACGCTGCTCGACTTCGGCAAGGCCGAGGCTGCGGCGATAAAAAAGACCTTTGACCGCCTCGGCGTACCTTCAACGCCGGAGGTCATCGCACGCTACAGCAGGATAAACGACGAGTACTGGGCCCGGCTCGAGCGGCGCGAGGTCACGCGTGAGCAGGTGCTGGTGGGGCGGTTTGATACGCTGTTTGAAGAGCTCGGCATAAAGAACGTGCCCAGCGAGCTGGCATTGGCAAGCTATGAGTACCTCCTCGGCATAGGACATTATTTTGTTGACGGCGCACCCGAGCTTCTGGAGGAACTCAAGGGGAAATACGAGCTTTATATCGTCTCAAACGGCACCGCCTCCGTGCAGGACGGCCGCCTTGAAAGCGCCGGCATCGCACCGTATTTCAAGGACATTTTCATTTCCGAACGCGTCGGAGCGGATAAGCCGTCAAAGAAATTTTTCGAGCTCGTTTTCGGAAGCATCGAGGGCTTTGAGCGCGATAAGGCCATCATTGTCGGCGACAGACTGTCGTCGGATATCCTCGGCGGCATAAACGCGGGCATAAAAACCTGCTGGTTTAACCCCGCTTATCTCCCGCTGAGCGGCGATATCATACCCGACTGTGAGATACACGCTCTTTCCGAGCTGCCTGCATTATTGAAAAAACTCTGAGGAGCAAACCTCAGAGTTTTTCTTCTATAAGCTCGATGCTGCCGGTGTCACGCGCATTTACGCAGCAGCCGATGTGATACCCGCCGTGCCTGATACTATGAAATATATAGCCCTCGACACCCTGCACGACTGAGAAGCCGCGCACGTCGCCGAGGCGAAGATCGGCGGCCTTTATATAGCTTTCCTTGAGTGTCCACAGACGGCAGAACTCATCATCGGGGCTCTGGGAGCTTCTTACGAGCTCCGCCTCGTCGGGCAGGAAAAAACGTTCTGCCAAACGAAGCGAGTCCGTGCGCGCAAGCTCGATATCGGCGCCGACGGGCGCGTCGGAGACCGCGCACAGCGCATAGTCTCCGCAGTGAGCCAGCGAGAAGCAGACACCGTCGGGAAAGAACGGCTTGCCGTTTGCCGAGAGGGAATAGCCGCAGTGCCCCACGGCTTTTTCGAGCAGCAGCTCAGCGCCGAGGCTGCGCCGCCTGTCGCCGCTGCTTTTGAGCCGCAGCGTCTTTTCGCGGCGCTGCGGCGATACCGCAGCGAGGCAGGACTCGATGTCGAGCCCGGTCACGTCGGCGATATAGAGCTTCGTCATGCTCTCATCGCGTCGATGGTTTTCTGAATGAGCGTGTCAAGATCCCAGCCGCACATCTCCGCTCCGCGCAGAATGACGTCGCGTGAGCAGCCGGCGGCAAACTTCTTGTCCTTGAATTTTTTCTTCACCGACTTTACCTCCATGTCGGTGATGCCCGTCGGGCGCATGAGCGCGACCGCGCCGATAAGACCCGTGAGCTCGTCGGTCGCAAACAGCACCTTTTCCATGAAAAGCTCGGGCTCTACGTCAATGCATATGCCGTAGCCATGGCTGATGACGGCATGGATAACGCCCTCGTCTATATCCAGCTCGTGCAGCATTTCGTTTGCCTTGACGCAGTGCTGCTCGGGATAGAGCTCAAAATCTATATCGTGGAGCATGCCGACGGCAGCCCAGTATTCAACGCGCTCGGGGTCGTATTCCTTTGCAAGCTCGCCCATGACCTTGGAAACGGTCTCCGCGTGCTGAATGTGGAACGGCTCCTTGTTATACTTTTCTACAAGCTCTTTTGCCTGCTCAACTGTGGGAATGTAGCTCATGTGTGTTGCCTCCTGAAAATATGATGCACTATTTTACAGCAATAACATATATAAATCAACTTATTAATTGACAGTGCGGGGGCAATGGATTAAAATTTATGCAGTAAATCAGCGAGGAGGCAGACATGGAGCATCCCGTTTTGTACATTGTGATACCCTGCTACAACGAGCAGGAGGTGCTGCCGATAACGGCGCCGATGTTTTTAAATAAGCTGCATGAGCTCGAAGATGCGGGACTCATATCCGGTGAAAGCCGCATTCTGTTCGTAAACGACGGCAGCAGCGACGCGACGTGGGACATCATCTGCCGTCTTGCCGCCGAAGACGGGCACTTCATCGGCATAAGCCAGAGCCGCAACCGCGGCCATCAGAACGCCGTGCTCGCTGGACTCATGGAGGCGAAGGAGCACTGTGATATAAGCATTTCGATCGACTGCGACGGACAGGACGATATAAACGCTATGGACGATATGGTAAGAGGCTATCTCAACGGCTGCGATATAGTCTACGGCGTGCGCTCTGACCGCGGCAGCGACAGCTTTTTCAAGCGCAGCACCGCGCAGGGCTTTTATAAGTTCCTCTCGGCCATGGGCGCGGACATCGTGTATAACCACGCAGACTACCGGCTCATAAGCGCACGGGCACTGCGTGAGCTTGCAAAATTCGGAGAGGTGAACCTCTTCCTGCGCGGCATGGTGCCGCTTGTCGGCTTTAAGAGCACGAGCGTAGAGTATAAGCGCACAGAGCGCATTGCCGGAAAAAGCAAATACCCCCTGCGCAAAATGCTCGCCCTTGCCGGAGACGGCATAACGAGCCTTTCCGTAAAGCCGCTGCGGCTGATTATGAGCTTCGGCCTCATCGTCGCATTCCTGAGCTTCGTCGGCGTTATATGGGCGATAGTTTCCGCCATCGGCGGACATGCCGTAGCCGGTTGGGCGAGCACGACCTGCATAATCTGCTTTGTCAGCGGCGTGCAGCTTATGTGCATGGGCATAATCGGCGAGTATATCGGTAAGATATATATGGAAACGAAGCACCGTCCGCGCTATATCATATCCGAGCGGACATGGGACAAAGATTAAGACTTGTTTAATGAACAAATGTCTGATATAATGCAGTCATCTGATATTAAGGATAAGGAGATATTGCAATGAACTATTGGAGCACCGCCCGCAGGGGCGTTCTCGGACTCGGCGCGGCATCGATCGCCTATGCCGTCTGGAAGAAGAACCCCGTCGTGCCTCTGGCACTGTACGGCATGCATCTCGCAGAGTACTTCCTCGTCGCCAAAAAGGCAGGCAAAAAGGTCTGGTATGACGATACGCGCTGCTTTATAAACACCGTGCTCTACGGCTTCACCTTCTGGCTTCCCATGAAGCTTGAGATCGAGTGAGACAAGCAGAAAAATTTCCGGCCAGGGAGCCGGAAATTTTTATATGGAGGAAAAACATGCTCAATACGACCCTGTGCTATATAAGCCGCGGCAGCGAATATCTCATGCTGCACCGCGTGAAAAAGAAAAACGACGTTAATCACGATAAATGGATCGGCATCGGCGGAAAATTCGAGGCCGACGAGAGCCCCGACGAGTGCCTTCTGCGAGAGGCGAGGGAGGAGACGGGACTTACGCTCACCTCATGGCGCTGCCGGGGCATAGTCACGTTCGTGAACACGCAATGCGAGTCGGAATACATGCACCTTTTCACTGCCGACGGCTTCGAGGGCAAGCTCAAAGACTGCGACGAGGGCGAGCTTGAGTGGATAGACCGCCGAAAGCTCTGCGAGCTCACGCTCTGGGAGGGCGATAAGATATTTCTGCGCCTTTTGGAAAACGACTCTGAGCCCTTTTTCCTCTTGAAGCTCTGCTATGACGGCGATGAACTCAAAAGCGCTGTCTTAAACGGCAAGAGGATAAGATAAAAAAACAGGCCGGAGCAGCAGCTCCGGCTTCGGCGTGTCAAAAACCCCCACATTTTTTGTAATGCTTGTGCTTTACGAAAAATCTCGCTGCGCCGACGCTGCTGCGCGGCAGCCTTTACTTTAACCTCCGCATATTGTACTCTTCATTCATAAAAACTGTTTTACAGCAGCCACGGCGGTCATCTTCGCCGTGGCTGCTTAATTGATCTGATATTTAGTATGCTACGCCCCAGTAGATCATGTGCTTTGCCTTTTTGCCGCAGATGGGGCAGGTGTTGCCGAGATTTTCCTGATCGAAGGGGATGCAGCGCGAGGACATGCCCGCCTGCTCCTTCATCTTCATCTCACACTCAAGCTCGCCGCACCACATGGTCTTTATGAAGCCGCCCTTTTCCTCCTGGAGCTGCTTTGCCTCCTCAAGGGAGTGCGCCTCGAAGATGTGCTCGTCGAGGTTTTTCTTGGCCTTGTCGAACAGACCCTGCTGCACTGCGTCGAGCAGCTCGGGAACCTTTTCCGTAAGTTCAGAGAGCGCAACGGAGACCTTCTCGCCGTTATCGCGCCTTACGGCCATGCACACGCCGTTTTCAATATCGCGCGGGCCGATCTCAATGCGCAGAGGAACGCCCTTCATCTCATACTGTGCGCACTTCCAGCCGAGGCTGTTGTCGCTGAGGTCTATCTTGACGCGGATGCCCGCCGCCCTGAGAGCGGCGTACAGCTCGTTGGCCTTCTCGGTGACACCCGGCTTGTGCTGCGCAACGGGGACGACGATGACCTGCACGGGCGCGATGCGCGGAGGCAGGACCAGACCGTTATTGTCGCCGTGGGTCATGATGATACCGCCGATGACGCGGGTGGACAGACCCCAGGAGGTCTGGTGCGGATGCTGCTGCCTGTTCTCGCGGTCGGTGAAGGTGATGTTGAACTGCTCGGCAAAGCCGGTACCGAAGTAATGGCTTGTGCCGGACTGGAGCGCCTTGTGGTCGTGCATCATGCACTCGATGGTGTAGGTGTTTACGGCGCCGGCGAACTTTTCCTTCTCGGTCTTGTTGCCGCGGATGACGGGCATGGCAAGGTAATTTTCACACAGGTCGGCGTAGACCTCAAGCTGATGCAGCGTCTCCTCGCGTGCCTCGGCCTCGGTCTCGTGCAGAGTATGCCCCTCCTGCCAGAGGAACTCTCTGCCGCGCAGGAAGGGACGCGTTGTCTTTTCCCAGCGGAGTACGGAGCACCACTGATTGTACAGCATCGGAAGATCTCGCCATGAATGCACCGTGTGGCTCCAGTGATCGCAGAAAAGCGTCTCGGAGGTCGGGCGTATGCACAGCCTTTCCGGCAGCTCCTCCGAGCCGCCGACCGTTACCCATGCGCACTCTGGCGCGAAGCCCTCAACGTGATCCTTTTCCTTCTGAAGCAGGCTCTCGGGTATGAGCATGGGCATGGATACGTTTTCGTGTCCGCCCTCCTTGAACATCCTGTCGAGCTCCTTCTGTATATTCTCCCAAATGGCGTAGCCGTATGGGCGCAGGATGAAAAGTCCTTTAACGCCGGAGTAATCGACCAGCTCCGCCTTTGTGCATACGTCGGTGAACCATTGGGCGAAGTCCTGCTCCATATCGGTTATCTGCTCAACTTTTTTATCCTTTGCCATTGTTATTCTCCTTATTATTATAATAACCAATATATTTTATCCAACAAGGCAGAGCTTGTCAACACATTTTACCGACATTCCGTTAACACAAAAATCTTGACCTGAGTGAACTTTTTGACTATAATAATATAGATTTATTATATGTGTGTGTTTTTAAAACCCTTCGGAGGTGACGCATATCAACAGACAGAGATACATGGCGGAGCTTTCAAAGCTTCTGGCCTTCATGTTCAAGGAGGATAAGGAAGATATCCTCGCGCAGTACAATAAGCTGCTGGACGAGGCGGAGGATGAGCAGGCGCTGCTTGAAAGCTTCGGCTCGCCGACAAAGCTCGCCGTTACGATCTCCCGGACCTATAAGCGCTCCGAGCGCAAGCTCGCAGTCGAGGCCGATTCCAAAAGCGATAAGCCGGAGGCCGAGCACCTGGTCGTAACTCCCGTAAAAAAGGACAAAGAAAAGGAAAAACCGCAGGTCATTGATACAGGACTTTCGTATGCGGATATAATCGAGGAGATACGCCGTGAGAAGGCTGCCGAGGAGGGCGTGGAGTACAAGCCCATGTTCTTCAACGAGCCGGAGCAGCCTGCGGCCGAAGAAGAGACCCCGGCCGGGGAAACTGCCGAGGAAGCCGCCGCTGCGGAGACGGCAGAGCCTGCTCCGGCAGAGGAAACTCCCGAAGAGGAAGCGGCCGAAGAGCCCGTGCAGGACGAAGCCGCCGATGGAACCGAAGCCGGGACCGGGGAAACGGTTACAGAAGAAGCTGCCGATGAGCCTCCCGCCGAGGAGGAGACCGTGGCCGAAGAAGCCGAAGAAGAAGCCGTGGCAGAGCCGGAAGAAGCGGCAGAGCCTGTTTCGACAGAGGAGGCTCCCGAAGAAGAAGCGGCCGAAGAGCCCGAGAGTGAAGAAAAAGAGCCGGAAGCCGAGCTCGTTTTTGAAGAACCTGTCAGCGAAGAACCGGAGACGGAGGAGCAGACGATATATAAGACAAATGTTGCGCTGCTTATCCTGTATCTTATCTTTGCGATACCCATAGGCCTTGTGCTTCTTGCCCTGTCGGTCGCACTTACGGTTGCGCTGCTGGGGCTTGGCGTTCTGATCATAGCGCTCGCCGCAAAGATCATGGCCTTCGCGTTCTCGTCGCTTGTTATATTTGCCGATATAATGCTGTGCGCAGGAGCTATGCTTATCGCTTTCGCCGCCGCGCTTGTTCTGCTGTGGCTGGGTATACTCATGCTTGTATGCGGAATAAAGGGCGTTGCCGGCGGCGTCGTGTCGCTCGGAAGGAAGCTCTGCGTCAAGGAGGTGGCCGTCAATGGATAAAGCGTGGAAGATCGTATCTACCGTTGCGCTGATTGCACTCGTTCTGGGTGCGCTGTGCATCCTCGCGGGCATCGTGACGGGCGGAGACACGCAGAGAATAAGGGATATTTTCTTTGCGTCCTACGATGTTGAGGACAAGATAAATGCATTGAGATCGGCAATGGGCATCATGCCGCTGAAATGAACAGCAGGGACGGTACAGACCGTCCTTGCTTTTTTATACATAAAGATATTCAATTCGGTTACAAAATTGTTTATTAAGCCCCCTTTTCAAACGGACGCATATTTGATATAATCACATGGATAAAGATACTGGGGCAAAAGCCCGGTCTGCGGAAAATAAATAAACACAGAGAGGACGATCAAAAATGATTTCACACGGCAAGGAGATAAAGGTTTTCTCCGGCAACTCCAATCCCAAGCTTGCACAGCAGATATGCAACCAGCTTTTCAAAAACCTCGGTGACTGCAGCTGCTCGCACTTTGCCGACGGCGAGTGCTCGATATCCGTTCACGAGCCTGTCCGCGGCGCCGACGTTTTCATAGTTCAGTCTACCAGCAAGCCCGTTAACGACAACCTTATGGAGCTGCTCGTTATGATCGATGCGATGCGCAGAGCATCGGCAGGCAGAATCACCGCCGTTATCCCGTATTTCGGCTATGCCCGTCAGGACCGCAAGGCCAAGAGCCGCGATCCCATCTCCGCAAAGCTCGTTGCAAACCTTATCACCGCCGCAGGTGCCGACCGTGTTCTGACCATGGATCTCCATGCGGCCCAGATCCAGGGCTTTTTTGATATCCCCGTTGACAATCTTTTCGGCGCTCCTCTCTTTGCAAAGCATTACATCGACATTTACGGTAAGGGAAACGAGGACATCATGGTCGTATCCCCCGATGTCGGCAGCACGGCCCGCGCGCGCAACTTCTCGCTGAAGCTCGGCTGCAACATGGCGATAGTCGATAAGCGCCGCGAGAAGGCGAACCAGTCCGAGGTCATGAACATCATCGGCAACGTCGAGGGCAAGACCTGCATCCTGCTCGACGACATGGTCGATACCGCAGGCTCCCTGTGCGGCGCAGCCAAGGCGATCTTCGAGATCGGCGGTGCCAAGGAGGTCTATGCCTGCGCCAGCCACGGCGTTCTTTCGGGACCTGCGATCGAGCGCATCGAAAACAGCTGCATCAAGGAGCTGCTGCTGCTCGATACCATTCCGTATCCCGAAAACGCACAGGTCTGCGAAAAGATCAAGTATATGTCCGTTGCGCCGGTGTTTGCCGAGGCTATCCAGCGCGTTTACGAGGAGATATCCATCTCCAACCTGTTTGAGTAAAATGTTCTTCTCCAAAGGCGGAGCCGAGTGGATCGTCGCATTCCTCGGCAATCCCGGACTGAAATATAACGGAACAAGGCATAACGCAGGGTTCATGACGGCCGACGCAATGGAAAAGAAGCTCGGCGTGAGCATAAACAAAATGCGCTTCAAGGCGCTGACGCAGACTGTCGAGCTCGGCTCGCACAAGGTGCTGCTGATGAAGCCGCAGACGTATATGAACCTGTCCGGCGACGCGATAGCCCAGGCGGCCAAGTTCTATAAGGTGCCGCCGGAGCGCGTTATCGTCGTGTCCGACGAAACGGCGCTGCCGATAGGCAGGCTCCGCATCCGGCGCGGCGGCTCGGCGGGAGGACACAACGGCCTCAAGAGCATCATCGCCCGGCTCGGAACGGATCAGTTCCCGCGCATCAGGCTCGGTGTCGGTGCTCCGCCGCACCCGGATTACGATATGGCCGACTGGGTACTTGCCGCATTCAGGGGGCAGGACGCCGCCGACATGGAGACTGCCGCGAAAAAAGCGGCCGATGCCGTCGAGTGCTATATCACGGAGGGCGCGGAAAGAGCGATGAATAAGTATAACACAAGGGGTTAGTCATACCCTGTGCAATGACGGCAGGGGGCCTTGGCACTTTGCCGCCATTTTGCTGTTTGGCATAAAAGAATGTTCAGAAAGGACGGATGACATGAAGAAAAGCTGCATAGCAATGCTCCTTGCCGGAGGTCAGGGCTCGAGGCTTTACGCCCTTACGCAGGACGTGGCAAAGCCCAACATGCCTTTCGGCGGCAAATACCGCATAATTGATTTCCCTCTGTCAAACTGTGCAAATTCCGGAATAGACACCGTGGGCGTACTCACGCAGTACCGACCGCTCCAGCTCAACAGCTACATAGGCGGAGGACAGCCCTGGGATCTTGACTCGACAGACGGCGGTGTGTTCATTCTTCCGCCGTACCAGAGCGCCGGCGAGACGGGCTCGTGGTTCTCCGGCACGGCAAACGCCATATATCAGAACATCGGCTTTATAGAGATGTACGATCCCGATAATGTGCTTATCCTCTCGGGCGACCACATCTATAAAATGGACTACTCGAAGATGCTGCGCGAGCATATCGAAAAGGATGCCGCCTGCACGATAGCCGTTTTGCAGGTCTCTATGGAGGAGGCGACCCGCTTCGGCATCATGAACCTCGGCGAGGACGGCTATGTTGAGCAGTTCGAGGAAAAGCCAAGGCAGCCCAAGAGCGATCTTGCGTCCATGGGCATATACATATTTAATTGGAAAAAGCTCCGCAAGTACCTGATCGAGGACGAGAACGACCCGAGCTCGAGCAAGGACTTCGGCAAGAATATAATCCCTAACATGCTCGCCGCCGGCGAAAAGCTCTGGCCGTACCGCTTTGACGGCTACTGGCGCGATGTCGGCACGATAACGAGCCTGTGGGACGCGAACATGGATATGCTGTCCACGACGCTTATAAACCTCTATGATCCGAGCTGGCCGATACGCTCGAGAAGCGTTGCGCAGCCGCCGCACTATGTCGGCTCTGCCGCGAAGGTCGTGCACTCTATCGTTACCGAGGGCTGCACGATAGAGGGCGAGGTCGAAAACTCCGTGCTCTCGTCGTCGGCGGTGGTCGAAAAGGACGCAAAGGTGCTCTATTCGGTGCTGATGCCCGGCGCGAAGGTCGAGAGCGGCGCAACGGTGGAATACGCGATAATCGGCGAGCAGACCGTCATTCATTCGGGCGCACATGTCGGAGCTCCGCCCGACGGAAGCGATGCCTGGGGCGTTGCGACCTGCGGCCCGAGGATAGATATAAGAGAAAACGCCTGCGTAAAAGCGGGGGCCATGATATATAAGAGCGAGGAGGTCTGAAAATGAGCGATTTTCACGGAATAATCTTTGCTTACGGTGCAGTGCCCGAGCTGGGTGAGCTTGTCCGCCGCCGTACGGCGTCCTCGCTTCCGTTCTGCGGAAGATACAGACTTATCGACTTTGCACTGTCGTCACTCATGAACGCGGGAATACACGATGTCGGCGTTATCATGCGCCGCGACTATCAGTCGCTTCTTGACCACCTTGCAAGCGGCAAGGACTGGGACATGGGGCGCAGGATAGGCGGTCTGCGCATGCTGCCTCCGTTCGGCCTGCCGGAGTACCACAGGGGAGATTATAACGGCACGATAGAGGCGCTCAACGCCGTGTCTACCTATATAAACGACATAAACGCAAAGTATATCGTAATGATGCACGGCAACACGGCGGCAAATATAGACCTGCGCGCGGCGATACGCAGCCACCTTGAATCGGGTGCGGAGATAAGCGCCATATGTACCTATACTACGCCCGACTACAGGCATCACCGCTATATCGTCGATGACGACGGCTTTGCGCGCGGCATGATCTTCAACCAGACCGCCGCCGGAGAGGGTGCGGCCTCGCTTGAAGCGTATATAATATCAAAGCAGCTGCTGCTGGATATGATGAACGCCTGCGCCGCATCAAACCGCTATCACTTCCACCGCGATGCGATAGCCGATTATCTTGCCGCAGGAGGACGGATGAACGTGTTCTTCCACCGCGGCTACGGCAAGCGCATCATGAGCACCGAGGCATATTTCATGGCGAATATGGATATGCTCTCGGCGGAAAACCGCGCAGAGCTCTTCCCGCCCGAGCGCCCGGTGCGCACAAAGACCCACGAAGATGTCAGCACTTATTACGCCGAGGGCTCGAGCGCAAAAAACAGCCTCGTTGCCGACGGCTGCATAATAGAAGGCGAGATCGAAAACTGCATCGTCTCCTCCGATGTACGCATACACAAGGGAGCGAAGCTCTCCGGCTGCGTGCTCATGCGCGGAACGGAGATAGGCGAGGGCGTTATCATGAAAAACGTCGTTGCCGACAAGCTGTCGAGCGTCTCGCCGTTCCAGACCATAATGGGCAGCGAAAAGCTGCCGGTAGTGCTTCCGAAGGGCACGGAAATCTAAGGAGTTAAGCAAAAATATGTTCAAAAGCCAGATCTCACGCGACGAGGTGCGCAGCGCAATAGAGGATAAGCTCTGCGCGCACTTCGCCGTAACCGCAAAGACCGCGACCGACGATCAGGTGTTTCAGGCAAGCGCCATCGTCATACGCGAGATAATGAGCAGACTGCTCGCCGCCGAGGAAACAAGATGCCCCGAGCGCGAGGTACACTATCTGTCCATGGAATTTCTCATGGGGCGCAGCCTCATGAAAAACGCATTCAACCTCGGCATAGCCGATGCGCTCACCGGCGCACTGAGCGACCTCGGACGAAACGCCTCGGATATATTCGAGGCCGAAAACGACGCAGGCCTCGGCAACGGCGGCCTCGGCAGGCTCGCCGCCTGCTATATGGATTCGCTGGCAACGCTCGGCATTCCGGCAACGGGCTACTCGCTGTGCTATGAACTGGGCATTTTCCGCCAGAAGATCGTTGACGGCAGGCAGACCGAGGTGGCCGACGACTGGCGCAGTGCCGCCGAAAGCTGGCTGGTGCCGCGCAACGACGAAGCCGTCGAGGTGCGCTTCGGCGGAACCATCTCCCCGCGCTGGGACAGCTTCGGAAGGTACCACGCCGAGCACACCGGCTATCAGACCGTCACCGCCGTTCCGCGCGATATGCTCATAGCCGGCTACGGCGGCAGCGAGGTAAATATCCTGCGCCTGTGGGACGCACGGAGCACGAGCGCGCTTGACATGTACCTGTTTTCCGAGGGCGAGTATGTAAAGAGCCTCGAGCAGCGCACGATGAGCGAGGTCATCACCAAGGTGCTGTACCCCGCCGACGATCATCTCGAGGGCAAGACACTGCGCTTGAAGCAGCAGTATTTCTTCCTCTCGGCAACTGCGCAGTCGATCATCAAGACCCACATGAAGCGCTTCGGCGACATAAAGAGCTTTTCAAAGCACCACGCGATACAGATAAACGACACTCATCCGGCGCTCGTTATACCGGAGCTCATGCGCATCATGATGGACGATTACGGCCTCGGCTGGGATGAGGCGTGGGAGCTGGTGAGCGCGTCGGTCGCGTACACCAACCACACCGTCATGAGCGAGGCGCTCGAAAAATGGCCGCAGGATCTCGTGCAGACGCTGCTGCCGCGCGTGTGGGAGATACTGTGCGAGATAAACCGCCGCTGGTGCGAGCATCTTGTGGAGAAGTTCGGAAACAGCGAAAAGGTCGGCAAGAACCTCATCATCCGCGACGGACAGGTGCACATGGCAAACCTCTGCCTTGCAGCCTGCTATAAGATAAACGGCGTCTCCGGCCTGCACGGAGAGATACTCAGGACCGATCTGTTCAAGGACATCTGCCAGCTCCGCCCGGAGCGCTTTACCTACGTCACCAACGGCATCGACCACCGCCGCTGGCTTGCGCAGATAAACCCGCGCCTGCACGGCCTTGTCGGCGAACTTCTGGAGAGCGACGACTACCTCACAAAGCCGGAAAAGCTCATCGGACTTCTTGACTATGCCGAAAATGCCGACGTTCAGCGCCGTGTCAACGAGATAAAGCGCCTGAACAAATACGATTTTGCAAAGTTCCTCGCCAGAAACGACGGCTTTGCCCTTGACCCCGACGCGATACTCGACGTTCAGGTAAAGCGCCTGCACGAGTACAAGCGCCAGCTTTTGTGCGCGATGCTCATAACGCGCCTGCAAATGCAGATCCACGAGAACCCCAATGCCGAGTTTACGCCGCGATCCTTCGTGTTCGGAGCGAAGGCCGCCGCGGGCTACTACACCGCAAAGCGCATCATCGAGCTTATCTGCTCGCTTGCTGACGATATAGCCCGCGACCCGCTGTGCAGGGGCAAGCTCCAGGTCTGCTTCATGGAAAACTACCGCGTATCGGCAGCGGAAGCGCTTATGCCCGCGGCTCAGGTATCCGAGCAGATATCCACGGCAGGCAAGGAGGCCTCCGGCACGGGCAACATGAAGCTCATGCTCAACGGCGCCGTGACCATCGGTACGCTCGACGGCGCGAACGTCGAGATGTACGAGCGCCTCGGCGATAGGAACATGTTCCTGTTCGGACTCAGGACCGACGAGGTCAACGCACTCAAGGCCACGGGCTACGATCCCCAGCGTTATGCACGCGAGGACGCGGAGCTCGGTGCGGTGCTTGACAGGATAAGCCGCGGCTTTGCCGACGGCAGGAGCTATTCCGATCTTGTCTCGAACCTGCTGTACAAGGGCGATCCGTATATGCTCTGTGCGGATTACCGTGATTACGTCAACACTCACGACAGAATGTACTCGGTCATCTCCGATCCGGCCGAGCGTGCACGGCTGTCGATAACAAACACTGCCGAGGCCGGCATATTCGCCGCCGACCGTGCGATAAGAGAATATGCGGAGGGCATATGGGGAATAAGACTGTAGTAGTTATAGGCGCTGTCAACATGGATATATGCGGCCGGCCGGATAAGACCCCGCGCATGAACGATTCAAACCCCGGGACGGTCTCGTTCGGCGCAGGCGGCGTGGGCAGGAACATTGCGCACAATCTTTGCCTGCTGGGACTTGACGTCAAGTTTGTTGCCGCCATCGGCGATGACGTTTACGGTGACAGCGTGTACGAAAGCTGCGTTAAGGCCGGCATGGATATGCACCTGAGCCGCCGCATGAGAGGCGGCAGAACGTCGAGCTATCTTTACGTCACCGACGAAAACGGAGACATGCTCATCGGTGTGTGCGATACGGACATATCCGCGAGCATTACGCCCGAATATCTAAAGGCGCATATAAAAGAGATAAATGCGGCCGACGCCGTTGTGTTTGACGCAAACCTCACGCGCGAAACGGTCGCGTGGATCGCGGAAAACGTCACGGCACCCCTGTACGCCGATCCCGTGTCCGCCGCCAAGGCAGAGCGTCTCAGGCCCGCTCTGAGTAAGCTCACGGCCTTCAAGCCCAACGAGTTTGAGGCAAAGAGCATGACGAATGAAACGACCTCGCTGTTTGCGGCGGAGGCTCTGATGCGCGAGGGCGTCAAAAAGGTGTTCGTTTCTCTCGGCGGCGACGGTATCGTCGCGGCGGAGGGCGGCGAGATAATAAAGCTTCCGTGCGAAACGACCGAGATCGTAAACTGCACCGGCTGCGGGGATGCCGCCACGGCTGCGATAATCTGGGCGGGAGTGAACGGCCTGGGCATAGTCGAGAGCGCGTCGGCCGCCATGAAGGCCGCCGCCATGTGCGCGGCCTGCCCTGAGACTATAAACCCCGAGCTCTGTCCTGAGCTTATAAGCTGAAATAAAAAATCTGCACCGTATCAGTGCAGATTTTTTTATGTAAACCACACGATGCGGCAGACTTTGCACGTCCGGCAGTGTAAGTTCTTCATATACTTATGTGTAGGAGGTACACTTATGCAAGCGACAAAGCTGCGCCCCGGGACAAGGCGGGGCGGCGTTATCTGGCTGCCGGCGGACGAGCTTGAGCCCAGCCCCGTGCAGCCGCGGAAAAATTTCCCCGACGGGGAGCTTCAGGAGCTCTCGGAAAGCATAGCCCGGTACGGCATTTTAAATCCCCTGACAGTGAGACTGCGCGATGACCGCTATGAGCTCGTCGCCGGTGAGCGTAGGCTCAGAGCCGCGCGCCTTGCGGGACTGTACGACGTGCCGTGTATCCTGCTCGACGTGAGTCTTGAGGATTCGAGCCTCATTGCGCTCGTCGAAAACCTGCAGCGGCGCGATCTTGATTTCATCGAGGAGGCAAACGGCCTGAACCAGCTGATAAAGCTCTTCGGCATGAGCCAGGAGGAGGCTGCGCGCAGGATAGGCAAATCGCAGTCGGCGGTAGCCAACAAGCTGCGGCTTTTAAAACTGCCGGAGGACGTGCTGCATGCGCTGCGCACGAGCGGGCTCACGGAGCGCCACGGCAGGGCTCTGCTGCGTCTGCCGGACGAGAACGCTCAGCGCATGGCGCTTGAGTATATAACGGCGCACGACCTCAACGTTGCCTCGACCGACGCGTATATCGAGTCGCTCCTGCGCGAGCCGGAGGAAAAGCCGGAGGCAAAGCGGACCTTCATTATGAAGGATGTACGCGTTTTCGTAAACACCGTCCTGCACGGGCTCAATCTCATGAAGCAGGGCGGCATCGCCGCCGGCATGAAACGCGAGGAGACCGACAGCGAGCTGATACTCACGATCTCCATACCCAAAAGCAAAGCCGAATAGTACATGCCGATACCGTCGTAGAATAATAACGGCGGTATTTTTAATGTCGGAGGTACCGGAATGATAAGCTATTTTTCCGAGCTGAGATACAAGGAGGTCATAGACGTGCACACGGGCAGACGCCTCGGCTACGTCTGCGACGCGGAACTCGACGAAACGGAGGGGCGGCTGCTGTCGCTCATAACGCCGGGGAAGGCGAAGTTTTTCGGACTTTTCGGCAGGGAGGACGACTATATTCTGCCGTGGAAATGCATCGTCCGCATAGGCGGAGACATCATTCTCGTCGAGACCGAGGCCGATCAGCCGCGCCGCCGCAGAAAAAAAGAAAAAATTTTCGATAAAATGGGTAAAAACTATTGAAATAGCGATATAATTTTGGTACAATATCAAGGCATTTCGCACGGGCACGGACTTATCCGCATGTGACTACGGTTTGCGGGCAGGGCAGATGTGTCCGGAGGAAAAAACAAATCAGGAGGAAAAAACAAATGTCAGTAGTATCAATGAAGCAGCTGCTGGAAGCCGGTGTCCACTTCGGCCACCAGACCCGCCGCTGGAACCCCAAGATGGCCGAGTACATCTACATGGAGCGTAACGGCATCTACATCATCGACCTTCAGAAGACCGTCAAGAAGCTCGAAGAGGCTTACAACTTTGTCCGCGACGTTGCGGCAAACGGCCAGAGCATCCTGTTCGTCGGCACCAAGAAGCAGGCGGCAGAGGCAGTCAAGGAAGAGGCTTCCCGCGTAGGTATGTACTATGTCAACGCACGTTGGCTCGGCGGCATGCTCACCAACTTCAAGACCATGCGCACCCGTATCGACCGTCTTGCACAGCTCAAGAAGATGCAGGAGGACGGCACCTTTGACATGCTTCCCAAGAAGGAAGTCATGAAGCACATGGGCGAGATGGAGAAGCTCGAGAAGTACCTCGGCGGCGTCAAGGAAATGAAGAAGCTCCCCGGCGCAATGTTCGTCGTTGACCCCCGCAAGGAGCACAACGCCATCGCAGAGGCACGCAAGCTGCACATCCCCATCGTCGCTATCGTCGATACCAACTGCGACCCCGATGAGGTCGATTACGTTATTCCCGCAAACGATGACGCTATCCGCGCAATCCGCCTGATCGCATCCACCATGGCAAACGCGATCCAGGAAGGCCGTCAGGGCGCCGACGCCGAGGTCGAGGAGACCATGGCAGCGGCCGAAGCCGAAAAGGTCGAAGAAGAATAATACAGGAGGATAAAGCAATGGCATTTACAGCACAGGACGTAAAAAATCTCCGTGAGATGACCGGCGTCGGCATGATGGACTGCAAGAAGGCACTGTCCGAGTGCGACGGCGATATGGACAAGGCCGTTGAGTATCTTCGTGAGAAGGGCCTTGCAAAGGCAGCAAAAAAGGCCGGCCGCATCGCTGCGGAAGGCATGGCATATGCGGCAGTCTGCCCCGAGTGCGGCGTAGGCGCCGTCGTCGAGGTCAACTGCGAGACCGACTTCTGCGCAAAGAGCGACCTGTTCGTCTCTTTCGTCAAGGATATTTGCAAGGTAGTCCTGAAGGACAACCCCGCCGATATTGAGGCACTCCAGCAGTGCAAGTACCCCAACAGTGAGCTCACCGTAGCCGAGACCATGCCCGAGAAGGTCATGTCCATCGGCGAAAACCTCCAGCTGCGCCGTTTCGCACGCTTTGGAGAGAACACCTCCGTCGCTTACGTTCACGCAGGCGGCAAGATCGGCGTTCTCGTAAACCTGACGGTTGAGGGCGGCATCGACGCAGGCGAGGTCGGCAAGAACATCGCAATGCAGATCGCGGCACTCAATCCCCGCTTCTGGGATAAGTCCCAGGTCACCGAGGATGTCCTCGCAGAGGAGAAGAAGGTCGCACTTGCACTTATGGACAACGACCCGAAGATGGCTTCCAAGCCCGCACAGGTCAAGGAAAAGATCGTCATGGGCAAGATGAACAAGTTCTATGAGGAAAACTGCCTCATGCAGATGGAGTTCGTCCGCGGCGACCTGTTCCAGGGCAGCGTTGAGAAGTACATTGCAGACGCGGCAAAGAAGCTCGGCGGCAGCATCAAGTTTGTTGACGCGGTCCGCTTCCAGACCGGCGAAGGCATCGAGAAGAAGGAAGAGGACTTCGCGGCCGAGGTCGCAGCCCAGATGAACATGGGCAAGAAGTAATTCCCAAGCCTCAAAGTCAAAAGCAACAGCAAGCCCGGAAAAGACCGGTTGAGACAGAAAACACACGGTTTTGAGCGGCTCTTTTCCACCCGTATTGCATGAAAAATCTCGGTAACACATAAAGTGCTGCCGAGATTTTGTTATTTTGCCTGAACGAAAGATCCTTCGCTAAAAACAGCAAGCACCTGAAAGGACTCAGCGGGTGCGAGGCAGGATGCCGCAGCGAAGGCATTTGTGCCCGCCGTGTCATTTCAGGCGTATGTTTTCTTATTCCAACCGGCCTGAGACGCGGCTCAGGCCGGTTTGCGTATCTTATATCAGATCTTTTTCCACTTTGCGCCGTTCGGAATGTCGGTCACCTCGACCCCCTGAGCCTTGAGCTCATCGCGGATGCGGTCGGCTTCGGCGAAGTTTTTGGCCTTCTTTGCGTCGGCGCGCGCCTTGAGAAGCGCTTCAATTGCCTCGTCATGCTCGCCGGCCTCGGAGATGACGGTAAACTCAGTCGTGCCGGAAACGGCCTGCTTTGCAAGCTCTGTGCGCCGTGCGGCTGCCTTTTCAATGAGACTGAGGCTCAGAACACGGTCAAAGTCGGCAATGACGGCAAGCTTGGTATCGTCGTTTGCCGCGTATTTGAGCACGTCGTACAGCGCCGTGACGGCAAGAGAGGTGTTCAGGTCGTTATCCAGCGCTGCGGAGAACTTGGCCTTGAGCGCCGCAGAGGCATCTTCGTCAACAGCCCCGCCGGCGGGCTTGAGCGCGGCTATGCGGTTAATGAGCTTGTTGTATGTGCCCTGTGCGTTGTCGAGGTTTTCCCAGCTGAAAACGAGCGACTTGCGATAATGGCTCTGCAGGCAGAACAGACGGTAGGCGAGGGGATCGTAGCCCTTTTCCTCGAGCAGCGATACGGTGAGGAACTCGCCCTTGGATTTGCTCATCTTGCCGGAGTTAGTGTTCAGATGCAGAACATGCATCCAGTAGTTGCACCATTTGTGACCGAGGTAGGATTCGGACTGCGCGATCTCATTGGTGTGGTGAGGGAAGGCATTGTCTATACCGCCGCAGTGGATGTCCAGATCCTCGCCGAGGTGCTTCATGGATATGCCGGAGCACTCGATGTGCCAGCCGGGATAGCCCACGCCCCAGGGAGAGTCCCACTTGAGCGCCTGATCTTCAAACTTCGACTTTGTAAACCACAGAACGAAGTCGTTCTTATTGCGCTTGTTGATGTCCTCCTCGACGCCCTCGCGCACGCCGACATCGAGATCATCGGCGTTGAAGTCGTTGAAGATATAATAGCGCTCGAGCTTGGAAGTGTCGAAATAAACGTTGCCGCCGGCAAAATAGGCATAGCCGGTATCCATGAGCTTGGTGATTATCCTGATATATTCGTCGATGCAGTTGGTGGCAGGCTCGACGACGTCGGGTGTCTTGATGTTGAGCTTTGCGCAGTCGGAGAAGAAGGCGTCGGTGTAGAACTTGGCTATCTCCATGACGGTCTTATGCTCACGCTTTGCGCCCTTGAGCATCTTATCCTCGCCCTCGTCGGCGTCGCTGGTGAGATGGCCGACGTCGGTGATGTTCATGACGCGCTTGACATTGTATCCGGCGTAGCGCAGATACTTCTCCAGCACGTCCTCCATGATGTACGAGCGCAGGTTGCCTATGTGCGCAAAGTGATACACCGTCGGGCCGCAGGTGTACATCTTGACTATATCGGGGTGATTGGGGACAAAGTCCTCTTTCTTTCTCGTTGCGGAATTATAAAGCTTCATATTATACTCCTTATGAAAAAATAAAGCCTCCCATGGCCTTGACCATGAGAGGCGCAGTTTACGCGGTTCCACTCTCTTTTGTAGCTTTAATTGCCTTAACGCGGCATACGCGGAGGCATTTCCTCCTCCGAGGCTCCCGGACGCATTTCCTTCCCGTCACCGCAGCCGCGCTCTCAGCAAACGCGCGGCATCTCTGGATGGGTGAGAGGAGAAGTACTTCTTCCGTTCATCGCCAATAGAATATTACCATTGAGTACGGCTCGTGTCAAGTAAACGATGATTATGCACAGTGCTTGAACACGCCGATGTTTTTAACGAAATATTCAACGCCCGAATACAGCGTCGTTGCAAGAATGAGCACCCAGCATACGACGGCGACGGTCTCCGGTGCGGGGAACCATGCCCGAGTTGCAATGATGAGTATGCCGAGGGCGACCATCGTAACGCCGGTCTTGATCTTGCCCGACCACGCCGCGGCTATGACGATGCCCTGCTCCACGGCCAGAAGCCGCAGACCAGAAACACCGAACTCGCGCAGCAAAACGACGGCGACTACCCAGCCGGGCATGAGCCCGACCTCAACAAAATAGCACATTGCCGAGAGCACGAGCATTTTATCTGCCAGAGGATCCATGAACTTGCCGAAATCGGTGACAAGATTGTACTTTCTGGCTATCCTGCCGTCCACGAGATCGCTCAGACACGCGATTATGTAAACCGCAAGCGCCGGATACGGAAGCTCAAGGTACAGAAGCACCATAAAAACCGGAACAAGAATTATTCTGCCGATGGTGATTTTGTTGGGTAGATTCATTGTTTATTCCTCCTCGCCGATAAGGTTTCCGTCGTCAGAAACGGCGGTGATGTGTACATTTACTATCTCTCCCTCGCCGCCGCGGCCCGTGAAGAACACGAGACCGTCGATATCCGGCGAATCGTAGCAGCTTCGGCCGATCCACACGCCGTCCTCGTCATGATCGGTGCATATGACGGGGAGCGTCCTGCCGACGAGCGAGGCCGCAAAATCGTCCATTATCCTTGCCTGAATATCCATGATGAGATCGGCGCGGCGCTGTGCCTCTTCAAAGGGGACATGCTCCATTTTTGCAGCCGGCGTACCCTCCTCGGGAGAGAAGGGGAAAACTCCGGCACGCTCTATCCTGGCCTCGAGCAGGAAGCTGCACAGCTCCTCAAACTCCGCTTCGCCCTCACCGGGCAGACCGGAGATAAGGCTCGTTCGGAGAACGAGACCGGGGATGCGGCGGCGCAGGGTTTTGAACAGCTCGCGTATATCGTCGCCCGTGCCGTGACGGTTCATGGTTTTGAGTATTTTGTTGTTTATGTGCTGGATGGGTATATCCAGATACTTCACTATCCTGGGGTTGGACGCGATCTCGTCGATGAGCTCGTCGTCAAACTGGTCGGGATATGTGTAGTGCAGTCTTATCCATTCGACGCCGTCAATCTCGCTTATTCTGCGGCAGAGCTCGGCAAGGCAGCGCCTGCCGTAAAGATCGGTGCCGTAGCGCGTTATGTCCTGCGCTATGACGATGATCTCCTTAACGCCGTGAGCCGCAAGATCCCGTGCCTCCTCAACGACGTTTTCAAGCTCCCTCGAGCGGTATCTGCCGCGTATGTACGGTATCGCGCAGAAGGCGCAGAAGTTATCGCAGCCCTCGGCTATGCGCAGATACGCCCATGAAGGGCCGGTGCTCACAACGCGGGGAATCTCGTCCACCGGAGCGCTGTTGTCGGCAAAAATGCTCACGGGCTTTTCCTCAAAGACCGCATCCACGGCTGGAACTACATCGCCGAAGCTTCCCACGCCGAGGATGGCGTCCACCTCCGGCAGCTCGTCCGTAACGGCGGTGCGGTAGCGCTCGGTGAGGCAGCCGGTGACGATGATCTTGCCGAGTCTGCCCTCGCTCTTGAGCTTTGCCATTTCGAGTATCGTGTCAATCGCTTCGCTCTTTGCAGCGTCTATAAAGCCGCAGGTGTTTATTATGACGGCATCCGCACCCTCGGGAGAGGGAGCGAGAGCATAGCCCGCTTCACTGAGCAGATACAGCATCTGCTCGCTGTTGACGAGATTTTTTGCACAGCCCAGAGAAATCAGGGCAATCGTCCTATCCATTCAGTAATCACCTTGAGTATCAAATTCGTTGAGCGCGTGCTTTATCTGATCCCAGGAGTAGCCGCGCCGGAACAGCGCGTCCGAGACCTTTTTTACCTGCGCCCTGTCGCCGGGATCGGAAAGCCTTGTGCGGATAAAGCGCTCAAGATACGCGTCCTGCTCCGGCATCTGCTCCATGGCATCGTCCCACATTTCGCGCGGAACGCCGTGCCGCCGAAGCTCCTGCTTTATGCGCGAGGCGCCGTAGCCCTTTGCCGCGTAGTGCCGCACCACGCTCCCGGCGTATTCCTTGTCGTTTATAAGCCCCATCCGGCAAAGCCACTCGGCACATTCCTCGGCGTTTTCGGGTGTTTCGCCCTTTTCGACGAGCTTTTTTCTGAGTTCCTCGCGCGATACCGGGCGGGCGTTTAATATCCGCAGAGCCCGCGCCTTGGCCATTGCAAGGCCGGAGACCGACACGAGCTCGGCGTATGAGTCCTCGTCAAGCTCCATGCCGGAGTGAATAAAGCGCTCGGTTATAATGCCGAGTGTGGTCTTGAGCTCCGTGCCGTCGGAGAATATGAGCGTGAAGCGCTCGGGCGAGGTCTGCTTTATCTCACGCAGCGTCACGTTTGTCAGCCTTCAAAATCGTCGGCGGAGACATCAACCGCGCGGCCTGCCGCCTGAGCGGCCTTGCGGGCCTGCGGGCTCATGAGCTTATACGCATTGTCGCGTATCTGCTGCTCGATATTGGCGCTTATCTCGGGGTTTTGCAGCAGGTATTCCTTCACTGCGTCTCTGCCCTGGATGCGCTGCTCACCGACGGTGAACCATGCGCCGGCCTTGTCGATGATCTCAAGCTTTACGCCGAGATCGACGATCTCGCCGACCTTGGATATGCCCTCGCCGTACATGATGTCGAACTCCGCCTCTTTGAACGGGGGAGCGCACTTGTTCTTTATGACCTTGGCCCTCGTGCGGTTGCCGATCATTTCGCCGCCGACCTTCAGGGTTTCTATCCTGCGCACATCAATGCGAACCGAGGCATAGTATTTGAGTGCAAGACCGCCGGGCGTCGTCTCCGGATTGCCGTACATTACGCCGATCTTCTGGCGCAGCTGGTTTATGAATATGACGGTGCAGCCGTTTTTCGAGATGCAGCCTGCCAGACGGCGCATTGCCTGCGACATCAGGCGCGCCAGCGCACCGACGACGGAGTCGCCCATCTCGCCCTCAAGCTCTATGCGGGGGATAAGTGCCGCGACAGAGTCAACGACGACGACATCCACAGCGCTCGAGCGCACAAGACTTTCGGTTATATCCAGCGCCTGCTCGCCGGTGTCCGGCTGGGAAATGAGCAGACTGTCGATATCGACGCCCAGAGCGCGGGCGTAAGCCGGCTCGAGAGCGTGCTCAACGTCTATATACGCGGCCTCGCCGCCAGCCTGCTGAGCCGCCGCGACGACATGCAGCGCAAGCGTGGTTTTTCCCGAGGCCTCGGGACCGTAGATCTCAATGATCCTGCCCTTGGGAACGCCGCCGATGCCGAGCGCAAGGTCAAGGGACAGCGAGCCGGTAGACAGAGCCTCGACATTCACGGGAATGTCATCGCCAAGACGCATGATCGCGCCCTTGCCGTAGTTTTTCTCTATCTGCGCGATGCAGGTCTCAAGAGCCTTCTTCTTATCGCTTGCCTGAGAGTGCGTGGAGATGGGAGCTTTCTTTTTTTCAGCCATTTCTTTTACCTCTGCTTATATCAGAATTCGTTTTTCCATTTTCCGATGACGACGCGCTCAAAGCCGAGGGTATCGTTGCGGCTCTCGACCGAGACGTATCCCGCATTTAAGAGCATGCGCTTTACCTCGTCGGCCTGACCCTCGCCGACCTCAAACATCATAAATCCGTTAGGGCGAAGCGTGATCGTCCAGTATTTTATTATCGCCCGGTAGAAATCAAGGCCGTCCTCGCCGCCGTCGAGCGCCGTCATGGGCTCGTAATCGCGCACCGAGCAGTCGAGCTCTATGAGCTCGAACGAGGGAATATACGGCGGGTTTGAAACGATGACGTCAAAGCTTCCGATGCTCATGGGAGGCCACGTTGTCGCGTCCGCGTTCATGGGAATTATCCTTGATGTGAGCTTGTTGTCCTTGATGTTTTTCCGGCAGACCTCAAGCGCCGACGGACTTATGTCCGCCGCAACGACGCGCGCCGCAGGCAGCTCGTTTGATATTGCGCAGGCTATGCAGCCGCTGCCGCAGCACAGGTCGAGCACGCGGCCCTTCATCCCAAGGCCCTTTATCGCGTCTATCGCCGCGTCAACGAGTATTTCGGTATCCATGCGCGGGATGAGCACATCCGGCGTTACAGTCATCGGGAGACCGTAAAACTCCCACGAGCCGGAGATATATGCAAGCGGCTCGCCCTGAAGACGCCGTTGGATCATGCTGTTTGCCTTTTCCTCGATCTCGGACGAGGTGTACAGATACATATCGCGCATGAGCTGCTCCGTGGTTTTGCCGGCAGCCGCGGCAAGAAGTATTCTGGCCTCAAGGCTGAATGCCTCGACGCCGTTGTCTCTCAGTGCATTTCTGACCGAGAAGTAGATATCATTATATGTTTTCGGCATTTTCCAAGATCCTTATTTACCAGGCGTCGCTGCCCTTTTCTTCGGGAATGACGAGCTCAAGCGCGCGGATGGCACATTCGATCATCTCGTCGTCGGGCTCATTCGTCGTTATGCGCTGGAACTGCTTGCCCGGCCATGACAGTATCGCCGAGCACAGATTGTCGTGCCGGCCGACCCAGCGGTTGAGCTCATAGCTCACGCCGACTATAAGCGGCAGCATGAGGAACTTGAGCCCCATGCGCAGCAGCGTGTCGGAAACATGGATAAACGAGCCCGCGATTATACTTATTATAATAACAACGAAAATGAAGCTCGTTCCGCACCTCGGGTGCAGCCTCGGCTGCGGACGCACGTTCTCGACCGTCAGCGGCAGACCCTTTTCGTAGCAGAAAATTGTCTTGTGCTCGGCACCGTGATATGAAAACAGACGCTTCATATCCTTCATTTTCGAGCATAGTATCAAATACACAAAGAAGATGACGAGCTTGAGTATGCCCTCAAGCAGCGTCCTGAGATAAAAGTCCGCCTTTACGGCAGGGAACAGGCCGACAATGAAGGTCGGCAGGAACAGAAACAGAAACAGCGACAGCGCGATGCCGAGGACAACGGCGACGCCGATTATGAGCTTCTGCGCCGTCTCGTCCGAAAAATGCTTTTCGATCCACAGGTCGATCTTGTCCGGCTCTTCCTGCATGTCCTCCGGAAGCTGCTCTGCCGAATACGACAGCGCCTTCACACCGTTGACCATCGACGATATGAACGCCGCGACTCCGCGCACCAGCGGCCAGCCGAGAACGGGGGACTTTTCCTTTAGGGGCCTTACCTCCTCAACCTTTTCCACCATTTCACCCGAGCCGCGGCACACTATCGCACGCTTATCCGGCCCGAGCATCATTATACCTTCGATAAGCGCCTGACCGCCTATGGAGGTCTTGAATTTTACCGAAGACTCAGTTTTGTTATCTGACATTTATATACCTCAATTTTCCGACAAGGGCAGGCTTATTGCGGCAATGCAGCCGCCGCCCTCGGCGTTTGCTATATCCAGCTTTCCGCCGTGACGGGTGATTATCTCGTCGCACACGGCAAGCCCTATGCCGCTGCCGCGGTTTTTGCTGCTGCCCTTGTAGAATCTGTTTTTTACGAAAGGAAGCTCTGCGGCGGGGATGCCCCTGCCGTAGTCGCGTATGCGGATGACGACATGATCTTTTTCAAGTGACAGTGTTATGTCAACCTTTTCGCCGTCGCCGCCGTGCTTTGCGGCATTGTCCAGAAGATTCAGGAACACCTGCTTCAAACGCTCGGGGTCGCCGGATATGAGCGGAATATCGTATGCCGGCGGTGTGTAATTGACCTCAATGCCGGCCTCACTCATGAGCTTGCCGTAGGTAAACAGCGAGTCCTCGAGCTCGGCGGCGATATCGACAAGCTCCATGCGCAGGTTGAACCTGCCGTCCTGTATGCGCGTAAACTCCAGAAGGTCGGCCACCATGCCCGTAAGCCTTTCGGCTTCCTTGGAGATTATCTTGACGCCGCGCAGCGACTCGTCCTTTATAGCGGGATCGTACTGCAGCGTTTCACTCCAGCCGAGGATGGCCGTCAGCGGCGTGCGCAGCTCGTGCGATATCTGCGAAATGAACTCCGCCGTTGCCTTGTCCGAGCGCGCTATCTTTTCGGACATGAGGTTTATATCGTCGGTGAGCCGTCCGATCTCGTTATCGCCGACCGAGGACACCTGAGCGCCGTAGCTTCCGTCGGCAATGTGCTTTGCCGATTCGCTCAGTTCCTCAATGGGCTTTGATATGTAGTGGTCGAACCATATGTTCACCAGAATGATGTATGCCGCGATCGCAACGGCGATTATGATCGCCGGAACGATGAGCTTGTTTGCGGCAAAAGCTATAAGACATGCGATAAGAATGACCGCTGCAACGCTCGAGGCGAAAAGCTGCCATTTAAGATCTTTAAAAAACATTGGACACTTCCCGGAAAAAAATAAAGCTTAATAGCCCCACTTGTAGCCGAAGCCCCAGACTGTCGTGAGAAACTCGGGCTCAGTGGGATCGGCCTCGATCTTCAGGCGCAGGCGGCGGATGTTGACGTCCACCGTTTTGAGTTCGCCGGAAAAATCGTCGCCCCAAACGGCCTTGAGAATATCCTCACGCGACATTGCCTTGCCGGGGTTTTCCATAAACAGCTTCATCAGCAGGTATTCTATCTGCGTCAGCTTCAGACGCTTGCAGTCCTTCTCAAGGGTGCGGTTGCGGGTGTTGAGAAGGAACGGGCCGCTCGATATCTCATAGCTGGGCTTGTCGCCCGCATCGCTTCCGAGGCGGCGCACGAGCGCGTCAACGCGTGCGGTGAGCTCCGCAGGGGAGAAGGGCTTCGTAACATAATCGTCGGCGCCGGTCATAAGACCCGTGACCTTGTCTATCTCCTGACTTTTTGCCGTCAGCATGATTATGCCGATCTTCGAGCCGGAGGCGCGTATGCGCCGGCAGACCTCGAAGCCGTCGATATCCGGAAGCATAACGTCCAGAAGCGCAAGGCTTATGTCGGGATTTTTCTCGAGCATGGCCAGGGCGGTCATGCCGTTTTCGGCCTCGATGGGCTCATATCCGTTGCGGCGGAGGTTGATGACCACAAAACTGCGGATATTCGGTTCGTCTTCAAGTACGAGTATCTTTTTCATGGTTTGACCTCTTTCTTATAATTTTACATTGAAATATTGTAACATATAATCTTCAAATATGGTAGAGGTAAAAACAAAAAAATTGTAATCCGAGAACAAAAAATTACACGAATTATTAATACCGCACTTGAATAATGTGCTTATATAGGTTATAATGCTTTTGTTTCTATCCGCCGGTGTGATGGAATGGTAGACGTAGCGGATTCAAAATCCGCCGGGGGCAACTCCGTGTGGGTTCGAGTCCCACCACCGGCACCAAAAAACAAGGTTTCCTATAGGGAAGCCTTGTTTTTTTCATATCCGGTCAAAATGGCTGATCCGGAGAAGCCGGGTTTTGCGTGCAGCCTGTATATTCCGGAGGTAACAGAGACTCTTTATCTGAAGTGCTCCTTCAATATCCCGCAGAATGTCTTCAGATACGCATTTGCCTTCAGCGATTTATAGTACATCCCGAAGGAACTGTCGGCAGGTCCGATCAGAGGAATGACTGCCAGCGACGGATCGGCGGGCGCAAATATCTCCGGCATTAAGAATATTCCGTATCCCGCTTTTGCGAGAATAATTGCCGTGACGGCAGACTCACAAAAATGCAAGTTTGCAGGATCACGTCCGTTCATCAGCTTGCCCCATATCTGAATATCAAAAAAAGACGATTTTATCGGCTCGTACAGGATCAGATCTGTTTCGGATAATTCATGCATCGTCAGCTGCATCCGCCCTGCAAACGGATGGTCAGCGGAACAAATACACACTGTGGGGCTCTTTACCAGCTCCCTGTATATCCCCGGGGTCTTTCGTTTATTGTCCGGCTCTTTAAGTGCCAGAAGAATATCTATCTTATCTTCCTCCAAAAAATGATACAGATGCGCCTGGGACGGCACCATGCGGATACTGACATGCACATCAGGGTAAGCCGCGGCAAAGGAACGCAATATTTCCGGAAGCTCCTGCGGGAAGCCGTCGCTGTGACAGCCGATGCGAAGTTCGGGGAAGTCCAGCCCGTGAGCGGCTTCATAGCGTTTCTTTACCCGCTGCGTGGCCGCAACGATAGTCCTCGCGTCGTCGATCAGCAGAGCTCCCGCTTTTGTAAGCTCGACCGAATGAGTGGTCCGGTTGAACAGCACGACGCCAAGCTCGGATTCCAAAGACTTTATCTGATGCGTAACGGCAGGCTGCGTGATATTCAGGCGCTCTGCGCTTCTTGCAAAATTCAGTGTTTCCGCAACGGTCAGAAAGCAGGTAAGCTGAAAACTGTTCATAGTCTGTGCCCCTTCTCCATTTGGTTTTGTAATAAAAGTTTTTTATTAAGTTTAACGCATTTTGAATTCCATTTCAAGATGCTGCGTACTATACTTTCGTAAGTAGCCTAAATGTTTGCGTGCTAACGATTTAGACTTTGATAACAGGAATGAGGCGGTCAATACGGATGAGCATAAGCTGCTGCCTATGCTTAAGCAGCTGAGTATTTCACTTGAACAATATCAGAAAAACGATATGCAGTCTCTCGATCTGTCCCCGGCGCAGGCATTGATCCTGTCTTATTTGCTGAAGAGTAAAGAAAGCCTGCCCGTGGCGGCAAATATGCACGAGAAACTCGGTATTTCGCGGGCGACAATATCCCTGCATCTGAAGAAGCTGAGACGGCTTGGATACATTCAGACAGATGTTGTTTCGGCTGACAACAGGAAAAAGGAGATCATTCTGACGCAGAAGGCCTATGACATAGAGCCGGAGCTGGAAGCTCTAAGCACCCGGCAGGAAAAATGCCTCGGACGCGGAATTCCGAAAAGGCACATGGACAGGCTGGAGGAAGATCTCCGGACCATGCTGTCAAATATACAGGACGAGATGAATGATGATATGCACAGACCATGTCGGAGGTAAGGTATGATAAAAACATTATTGAAAAGTGTACGGCAATACAAGAGAGAATCTGTTCTGTCGCCGGTCTTTGTGTCGTTGGAGGTGGCTCTTGAGTGCCTCCTCCCGCTGATCATGGCGGAGCTGATCGACAGCATGGCTGGACAGACGCTGGGCCCTATTGTGAAATTGGGTGCTGCACTGGTAATTATGGCTATGCTTTCGCTGCTGTTCGGAGTTCTTTCCGGCAGATATGCGGCAACTGCATCCTGCGGCTTTGCAAAAAATCTGCGGCAGGATATGTTCTTTAAAATACAGGAATTTTCTTTTGCGGACATCGATCATTTTTCCACATCGTCGCTGGTAACGAGAATGACAACGGACATCACCAATATCCAGAATGCGTATCAGATGATTATCCGCATTACTATCCGCACGCCGCTGATGATCATTTTTTCAATGATCATGTGCCTGACGATAAATGCGAAAATGTCCCTCATCTTTTTTGTTCTGCTGCCCATTCTCGGCTTTGTGCTGTTTGGGATAGCGATACATGTCCACCCTATATTCAAGCGGATATTCTGCAAGTATGACGCATTGAATAACTCCGTTCAGGAGAATGTCTCGGCGATCCGTGTCGTGAAGTCCTTTGTCCGCGAGGACTATGAAAAGAAAAAATTCAGCCGTGCGGCAGAGGATGTGTGCAACGACTTTACAAGGGTAGAAAAAATATTAGCAATCAACAATCCCTTTATGATGTTTTGCATTTATGCATCTTTCATGCTGGTAAGCTATTTCGGAGCCAATATTATTATCAATACAGCAGGCTCCAGCCTTACAACCGGACAGTTATCTTCTCTCATCAATTACGGCGTTCAGATACTCGCTTCCATGATGATGCTGTCTATGGTTTTTGTAATGACCATCATGGCGGCAGAGTCTGCAAACCGTGTCGTGGAGGTGCTGACTTGGGAGAGCACGCTGTCCTCGCCGGAAAATGGTATCCGTGAAGTGCCGGACGGAAGCATACGTTTTGATCATGTTTCCTTCCGCTACAACAGCGAAAGCGAAAAAGCGGCTTTGTCTGATGTGGATCTGACCATTGCTTCTGGCCAGACAGTAGGCATTATGGGAGGTACTGGTGCTTCCAAAACAACTATGATCCAGTTGATTTCCCGCTTGTATGATGTCAGCGAAGGCTGCGTTTCCGTGGGCGGTCATGACGTGCGGGAATATGATCTGGATACGCTTCGTGACGCAGTTGCTGTGGTTTTACAGAAAAATGTATTGTTCTCCGGCACTATCAAAGAGAACCTGCGATGGGGCAACAAGGAAGCTACGGATGAGGAATTGATTCAGGCGTGCAGGGCTGCACAGGCAGATGAATTTATCGGGCAGCTTCCGGATGGATATGATACTTATATCGAACGCGGCGGCTCCAATGTTTCCGGCGGCCAGAAGCAACGTCTGTGTATTGCGAGGGCGCTGCTCAAGAAACCGAAAATCTTGATCATGGACGATTCCACTTCTGCCGTGGATACAAAAACGGATGCTTTGATCCGAAGACAACTGAGCACCGCAATCCCTGAAACAACGAAAATCATTATTGCACAAAGAGTTTCGTCGGTTCAGGACGCAGATGTCATTCTTGTGCTGGACGGCGGTAAGATCGTTGAACAGGGCACCCATGAGGAGCTTCTGGCCCGTAAGGGCATCTATTGGGAAGCCTATGAGACGCAGACAAAGAGCAAGGAGGCGGTTTGACATGAAAGAGAAGCAGAAAAAACAAGGCAGCTTCGGGCGTCTGATCCGATATTTGTTCCGGTATTATCCGGTTCATCTCATTATCACAATGATCTGCATTGTCATCAGCTCCTGCGCTTCCGTAGCCGCTACAGCATTTATGCAGCGTCTGATAGATGAGTGCATTACGCCGGGCATCACATCCGGTATGGATGCGGTATGGGAACGGCTCGTCTCCATCCTGACACTCATGGGTTTGATTTATGTGATGGGTGTTGCGGCAGCCTTTATTTACACAAGGATAATGGCGGTTGTTACGCAGGGAACGCTGAAGCATTTCCGCGTGGATATGTTTGACCGTATGGAAAGCCTGCCGATCAGATACTTTGATACCCATGCCCACGGCGACATTATGAGCACCTACACGAATGATACGGATGCCATCCGTCAGATGATAGGGCAGAGTCTGCCACAGTTGTTTCAGGCTGCACTCACTATGGTTTCGATTGTTTTTCTGATGCTGTATTACAGCGTTTGGCTGACTCTGGTCGTGTTTGCCTTTGCGCTTATCATGCTGGGAATTACAAAGAAATTTGGCGGATCCAGCTCTGAATATATGGTCAGGCAGCAGAAATCTCTTGCCGAAGAAGAAGGATTTATCGAAGAGATAATGGATGGGCAGAAGGTCGTGAAAGTGTTCTGCCACGAGGAAGAAAGCAAAGCGGATTTTGTGAAGCTGAATGATAAGCTGTTCAAAGACGGTGAGGCTGCGAATATTTACGGAAATGTACTGGGCCCGATCCTGAACAATCTGGGCAACCTGATGTATGTTTTACTGGCAATCGTTGGTGCAATGCTCATCTACTTTGGTGTAACAAACGTGGGACTCGCTGGTACAGCAACTATTTCCGCAGGTGTGATCGTCTCTTTCCTGAGTATGGCGCGCCAGTTTTCGCAAACCATTTCACAGATTTCCATGCAGGTGTCCATGATCGCTATGGGTATAGCAGGCGCGACCCGTGTCTTTGAAATGATCGACGAGGAGCCGGAACACGATGAGGGCTATGTTACCCTTGTCAATGCGGAACGAGATTCACAGGGCAATCTTACGGAAGCCGATCACGTTACGGGAATCTGGGCATGGAAACATCCACATAAGGCAGACGGAACAGTGACCTATGAGGAACTGAAGGGCGATATTCAGCTGCAGCACGTTGACTTCGGATATGTGCCGGGTAAAATGGTCCTTCATGATATATCCGTATACGCGCATCCCGGTCAGAAGATCGCGCTTGTGGGTGCAACCGGCGCCGGAAAGACTACGATAACGAACCTGATCAACCGTTTCTATGATATTGAGGACGGAAAAGTGCGATACGACGGGATCAATATCAATAAGATAAAAAAACCGGATCTTCGCCGCTCTCTTGGTATTGTGCTGCAGGACGTGAATTTGTTCACCGGAACGGTTATGGACAATATCCGTTACGGTCGGCTGGATGCTACGGATGAAGAATGCATTGCAGCCGCAAAGCTGACAAATGCCGACAGCTTTATAAGCAGACTGCCTGACGGCTACCAGACCATGCTGACGGGAAACGGAGCTAATCTTTCTCAGGGGCAGAGACAGCTGCTCTCCATTGCCCGTGCTGCGGTCGCCAATCCGCCGTGTATGATCCTGGACGAGGCCACAAGCTCCATCGACACGAGAACGGAGGCACTGGTGCAGACGGGCATGGACAACCTGATGGCCGGCAGGACCGTTTTTGTGATCGCTCACCGCCTGTCTACTGTGCGCAACAGCCAGGCCATCATGGTCATGGACCACGGCCGTATCATCGAGCGCGGCGATCACGACACACTGATCGCGCAGCACGGAACCTACTATCAGCTTTATACCGGAGCATTTGAATTGGAATAATATCCTTTGCTCTCGACGGCAGATGTATAGTGCTCCCAAGGCATGTGCAGCAAAAAACCAGGGCCCCCGCGAGGGAACCCTGGTTTTTTGCATGTAGGGAAAAGAGGAAAGACGTTTTAGCCGCCGGCCAGACGCGTCAAGAGCCCGTAGCGCGCGTCCGCCATTTTCTGAATGGCGTCAATCTCTTCCGGCGTGAGCTTCCCGAATTTACCGATGCCGCGAACAAACTCTTCGACCGTAATGGGAGTGGGATTGCGGGTAAGCCTGAACCTGCCTTCGCTGAGCTCCCAGAGCGGGAACATGTTGGAGGCTACAGCCTTTTTCGCGACCTCGATCGACATGCTCGGCGCAAACTTCCAGCCGGTCGGACAAGGAGAGAACACATGCAGGTATGCAAAGCCGCGCTTGCTCGCGTCCAACCCCTTTTGTATCTTTGAGACCATGTCGGCCATGTTCGACGGGCTTGCCGTTGCGCAGTATTCGATGTTGTGCATCGCCATAATGAGCGGCAGGTATTTCTGCTGCTGCTCCTTGCCGTTGATCGCCTTGCCTGCGGGCGTCGTGGAGGTGCTCGAGCCGAGCGAGGTGGTGGAGCTGCGCTGATAGCCGGTATTCATATAGCCCTCGTTGTCGTAGCAGACGTAGAGCATTTTTGCGCCGCGTTCGGCAGCGCCGGAGAGGCTCTGGAAGCCGCAGTCGGCAGTTGCACCGTCACCGGCGACGGCCACGATGTTGACGTCGCTGCGGCCCCGGCGCCGGTACATTTCGCTTACGCCGGACATGAAGGCTGCGGTGTTGTCCAGCAGCGTGATGTGGATAGGCGCAGTGCAGCCGTTGGAGAAATTCCAGCCGTCCACGCCGGCGCCCGCCATACATCCGGGAGGCACGGCAAAGACACTGTTGTTTCCCGCGATCTGCATCACACGGCGCAGGATAAGCTCACCGCCGCAGCCCTGACAGGCAGACGAGCCGGGGGTCATGACATTCGGACTCTGCTTTAAGACATCAATATAACTCATCCTTATCCCTCCTCAGTCAGCCGTGAGCCAGAGCGTTTCCTTCGCGCCGGGCTCATTTTTTGTGCTTTCGAGCTTTTCGATGCATGATAGCATGTGCTCAAAGCTCAGATCCGCGCCGCCGAGACCGCCGATAGCGGAGAAATGGCAGTACGTATCCGCGGAATCGGCAAGCGCCGCGCGGGTCTCCATATACATGGGGCCACAGTTCCAGCCGAAGCATACGCTGCGGTCGATGACGGCAAAGGCCTTTTTTCCGGCGAGCGCCTTTGCCATGCGCACAGCGGGGAAGGGGCGCACAAAGCGAAGCTTTATAAGCCCTGCGCGAATGCCCTTTTCACGCGCCGCGTCAACGGCGTCCTTGCCGGTACCGCTCATGCCTCCGACGGTCACGATCACAACGTCGGCATCCCCACAGCGGTATTCCTCGATGCAGCCGCCGTAGCTGCGGCCGAAGGCCCCGGCAAATTCATTATCGACCTCGTCGATGACTGCAAGCGCCGCCTGCATGGCATCGAGATGGCTCTTGCGATAGTGCATCATCAGTTCACCCGGGGTCAGCGGATCGAGCGCCTGCGGATGGCCGGGCTCGAGATAGGCATAGCCCTTGTACGCGGGCAGAAACGCATCCACAGCCTCCTGCGCCGGAACCTCCAGCCCCTCCATGAGATGAGAGCTGTAAAAGCCGTCGTAGCAGACGTTTACGGGAATGAGCACGCGCTCATCCTCGGCGATGCGGTATGCCTGTATCATCATGTCGAGTATCTCCTGATTTGACTCGCAGAACACCTGTATCCAGCCTGCATCGCGCACGCTCATGGCGTCCTGCTGGCCGCTCCAGATCGTTTCCGGCGAGGTCATTTCGCGCGTGGCGATGGCCATGACCATGGGGATGCGAAGGGTGGACATTCTGAAATACGGCTCGTACATGAGTGCAAGTCCCTGAGCGGAGGTAGCAGTGAAAACGCGGCCGCCTGCCGCTGCCGCGCCCTGCACGACACTCATTGCCGAGTGCTCGGACTCGACCTGAACAAAGCTTGAGTCAAGCTTTCCGTTATACACAAGTCCGGCAAGCCCTTCGACGACGGACGACTGCGGAGTGATGGGATAAGCCGCGATCAGATCCGGACGGCAGAGCGCAGCGCCCGTATATGCGGCTGTGTTGCCTGTCATTGCCTGAATTCTGCCCATATCATTTACCTCCTTCGGGGACCATATCAATGGCCTTTTTCGGACATTCCGCGGCGCATATACCGCAGCCCTTGCAGTAATCGTAGGAAATCAGAAAGCTCCCGCCTTCGCAGTAAACCGAGTTTACGGGGCAATAGCCCATGCAAAGACCGCAGTTTATGCATTTATCCTTGTCGATGACCGGGCGCTCGGTGCGCCATGCGGCAGTGTCGAGCACATACATGCCGTCGTTTCCGAGCGGGGTAACGAATCTTTTGTTCTGCATCACGCTTCCTCCTTATCTGCGCACGATGACAACGCTGTCATAGGCCATCTGCGCCGCCCGGCGGTTTTCATCGCCGAAGGCGGCGGCTATCCCGTCAAACAGGAGCTCTTTGTCAACAAGCTCCGTGACCCTGGCCAGCGCACCGAGCATGGAGGTATTCGGCATGCTGCGGCCGAAAAGCTCCTCGGATATGCCGCTTGCGTCAACGAGCACGAGCTCACCGGCCTGCTCCGGAACGCAGAGCTCCTCCGGCGTTTTTCTTGAGTTTATAATGACCATACCGCCGTCCTTGAGTCCGGCGTAGGTCGCGGGCAGACCGACGAGGCTGTCGTCAAATATCATGAGTATATCGGGATGATAGATCTGCGTTTTCCTGCGTATAGGCGTCTGCGACAGACGCAGAAAACCGAACACCGGCGAACCCTTGCGCTCAACGCCGAAAAACGGAATAAACTGCCCATGTACACCGCCCGCGACGGCGGCCTTGACTACGATATGAGATGCCTTGACAACGCCCTGACCGCCGCGGCCATGCAATCGGATCTCTTTCATTGCACACGCTCCTTTTCTTTCACCTGTTTCTTATGATAACACACCGTTTCTGCATGCGAACATCACGCTGCTATTTTATGATTTTACTTGTCTCTGTGTCAATCGCTTATAAAAATATAGCAGAACGCACAGCCGCTGTTTCACTGTTTGACACAGATGTTTTGCTATGGTATAATCAGCTCAAACACAACAAAAAGGAGCGCGAGCATATTGCACAACGAAACGGACAGCAGATATATCCTCAGCTCGGTAGACAGCGCCCTGTCGATCCTGAATCTGTTCCTCGATGAGGAGGAGCTGAGCGCAAACGAGATCGCAAAGCGCATCGGCGTGAGCCGAAGCACGGCCTTTCGGTTCATGGTCACGCTGGAAAACCGCGGCTTTGTGACCAAGACGGCTTACGGAAAGTACAGGCTGGGCCTGAATATGTTTTCGCTCGGCATGATAGCCTATAACCGCATGGAGCTTGTGTCGCTCGTGCACCCTTACCTCACGGAGATGGCTGAAAGCTCCGGCGAGACCTGCCACGCGTCGATCCTCGATGACGGCGTGCACGTCATGTTTATCGACCGCGTGCTCGGCTCGTCGTTTCTTAAAATGGACACGGCCATAGGCTTCCGGCTTTACGCCCACTGTACGGCGACCGGAAAGGCGATACTGGCGTTCCAGCCCGAGCAGACGATCAGCCAGTATATGCGCAGGGCTGACTTCGAGCCGGTAACGCAGCAGTCTATCCGCAGTGCGCAGAATTTGCAGCGCATACTGGATAACATCCGCCGCGACGGTTTTGCCTGCGACAACGAGGAGGCCGAGCCCGGCCTGACCTGCTATGCCATGCCCCTGCTCGACAGCCGCGGCTACGCATATGCCGCCATAAGCATATCGGGCCCGACCACGCGTATGGAGGCAAACAAGGCCCGGCATGTGCAGCGGCTCAGCGAAGCTGTTGCAAAGATATCCCGAACCATAAGCTGAACAAAACCGGCCGCAGACCAGCGGCCGGTTTTTCGGTTTGTCAAAAAAGTCCCTCGCGGGACTTTTTTGACTGCACTTTTCCGCCGAGCATTTTGAAAGTATTCAAAATGCTTTTACCGAAATCCTTGAAATTTCAAGGATTTCGACGGCGGTTTATCTAACTCGAGGCGGGTCTTGCCCCCTCGAGCTCCCCCGCTGCGCGCTTATCTTTACGCAGCAGCATAGGTTTTTGTTGTTATGTAAAACTTTGATCGGGAAAAACCGTATCACGGGTTGCCCGCTCTGTACAGGAAGGTGACGACCTGACCGCGCGTGCAGGCAGCGCCGGGGGAGAATGCATCGGCAGACGTGCCCATCGTTATGCCGCAGCCGCTTGCCCAGACAACGGCATCATGGCAGAAGGAGCCGGGCGCAACGTCCGCGAAAGCGATTTTGCCGCTTACGGCCGGAGAGCCCGCCGCTCTGTACAGGAAGGTCACGATCTGGCCGCGTGTGCAGGCAGCGTAGGGCGAAAATGCCTGAGCCGAAGTGCCCATGGTTATACCGCTGCTCACAGCCCAACGCACGGCTTCATAAAAGATATCCGTGGTCTTTACGTCGGCAAAGCTTATCGCCGAGCTTACCGTCGGACAGCCTGCCGCCCGCCACATGAACATGACGATCTGATATCTCGTGCAGGCGGCCTTCGGCGAAAACGTTGAAGGCCCCGTGCCCTTGGTGATGCCCGCGCTGACCGCCCACTGCACCGCGTCATAGCAGAACGTGCCCGGCGCTACGTCGTCAAAGACAGGCACCGTGACAGGCGAGGCTGCATCGGGATCGGACGCGGAGCAGACCTCGCATCTGCCGCCTGAAAATTTGTGTCCTGCCGCCGCGACTGTATGTCCCAATTCTATAATGTCTCCGCAGCGCGTGCAGACAAGATCGCCGCTGTAGCCGCTTACGGTGCAGGATGCGGCTTTTTCATTGCGCAGAGCGGTATCGTGACCGAGAGCGGGCAGCACGCTGCCGGCTGTTACCGTTTTGCCGCAGACGGTGCAGATACCGTCGCCGCCGTAACCGCCTTTAAGGCAGCTCGGAGCAATTGCATTTTTAAGCTCCGTATTGTGAGAAGCCGGAACATAGTCCTTTTTGCAGGCTTCGCCGCAGGAGCATTTATAAGTCGTGTAGCCCTCGGAGGTGCAGGTCGGCGCGGTTACGCCGGCTGCCTTGAAGTCGTGCACATGCCCTTGCTGCCCGCCGCTGTCGGGAGCCGCAGCGCCGCAGCGTGAGCAGCTTCCGCCGGAATAATCGTGGCCGAGCGCGGCGGCAGCGCCGACCTCTGTCTCGCTGCCGCATGAGCATTTTAAGACTGTTCGGCCGGGCGTTGAACATGTCGGTTCGACGACGATCTTAATATTATAATTGTGGACATGACCGTCAAACGCCGTTTCCGCGCAGGTAAGCGCGGTGTTTGAGCCGTATATTGTTACTGCTTTCCACTGTGCTTCACTGCCGAGAAAATTGACCGTTTTAAGTGCGGTGCAGCCGTAGAAGGCCTGCTCCTTTACGGCGGTGACCGTCTTGGGTATCGTTATCTCCTCGAGCGCCGTGCAGCCATAAAACGCTTTTTCGGGGATCACGGTTACGCCCTCCGGTATCACCGCACTTTTAAGCGAAGAGCAGCCGGAAAACACTGCGTCTTCAAGTTTGCTGACGCTTTCAGGAATGCTGATCTCCTCAAGCGCCGAGCAGCCGGAGAACAGGGAGGACGGCAGAACACTCAGACCCTCGGACAGCGCTGCGCTTTTGAGCGCAGCACAGTTTGAAAACGCGCCCTCACCGATCTTCGTTACCGAGCCGGGCACGGTAATGCTCTCCAGGCAGGCACCGGAAAAGGCATTTTCTCCTATAGCCGTCACCGTTTCGGGGAAGGTATATCCGCTGCCGCTCTTAGCCGCCGGATAGCTTATGATGCGCGTTCTGTCCGCGCTCAGCAGCACTCCGCCGAGAGACGAATACACCGCGTTTCCGTCCGCTGCCTCAAATTCATCCAGCGCGGTGCAGCCGGAAAACGCTTTGAGATCAAGATCTTCAACGGTGTCGGAAATTTTGACCTTTCTGAGTTCGGTGCAGTCTTCAAATGCATTGCAGCCGATGCCCGCAACGCCGCTTTCGATCACAACGGAGAGAATTCTGTCTCTGTAACCGTACCACGGGGATGCACCGCTTTTTGCCGCGAAATCCGGAACGCTGCTCCCGCTCAGACTGAGCACCCCGCTGCGCGTGAGCGACCATCCGTAGCCGCTTTCGGTTCCGCTGTCCAGCATATCGCCGAGTGCAGCGCCGCAGACGGTACAGGAGCTGCCGACTTCTGCGTGCGGAGCGCGGTCCTGCACATTACCGCAGATACATTCGCGCCAGTGGTAAGCGCTGTCGCTCTGCCATGTGCCGAAGCTGTGCACATGGTGCAGACAGCTTACCTTTCCGGAGTCAAAACCGGCATCGGGCCCGCCGATACTCTGCCATTGCTCGAATGTTCCGTCGTAGCTAACGCTTTTCGGATTTGTGCCGAGAAAAGCGTTTTTGCCTATGCTCGTAAGATCGCTCTGAAGCGTCAGCGCAGATGACAGTGAGCTGCAATTTAAAAATGCCTCCGCGCCTATCTCCTTTATGCCGTCCGGTATGACTATGCTTTTGAGCCCTGAGCAGCCTTTGAACGCCTCGGTGCCTATCCTCTCAACGCTCTGCGGAAGCTCAGCCCCGGTCAGCGCCGTGCAGCCGGAAAACAGCCTGTCCGGCAGCTCGGTGATGCCCTCCGGCAGCTTCACCGAAGTGAGGTTTTTGCAGACGCAAAATGCTGCCGTACCGACGCTTTCAAGGCTGCCGGGAAGAGTTATCTCTGAAAAAGAGCAAGAATAAAAGGCGTTTTTGCCGATGCCGGTTACGCCTTCGCGGATAATGACGCTCTGTATACGCTCGCCGCTCCACGGCGCGGGATCGTCGCTGCCGTAATCGGCCATTGTGCCGCTTCCGCTTACGGTAAGCACGCCGTCGGACAGCGCCCACCGCAGGCCTTCGCCGCAGCTGCCGCCGGCCAAAGCGGTACACGGAACGAGCGTCAGGACAAGCAGCGTCGCAAGGGTGAAGCTCAATAATCTCTTTTTCATTGCAGCCTCCTTGTATTTACAATATTTGCTTTTAAGTATCATACCAATAATTCCGTTTTTATGTAAATTCTCCGAATCGACGAAATTCGCAGGGCTAATTTGTAAACTTTGTATAAATACGAATGCTGCGTCCCGCATTTGCGGAACGCAGCACCAACTACAGGCAATTAAGCGTCAAATATATGGATTTTTGACCGAAAAACTGTAAAAACAAGCCATAATGGCAGAAATAACAAAATATCATTCCGCCGTTTGTCACTATTAACCAAAATACTGATACTAACAGCGATCCTGTCTGCGAAAACTTATTTGGAAAGACCGGCTATAAAAAAGACAATGAAAAAATGAGCGATGTGACGGAAAACTGAGTAATGAGCGGAGGCGTGAAAAAAGCTCCCCGCGGGGAGCTTTTTCCTTTATGGCTTATGCAATTTCTTTTTCCTTGTCCTCGTCCTCGACACGGCTGAGGTAGCGATCCTCGCACACGACCATGGTGTAGGCAAAGGCGGCAAGGAACATGTTCACCCACGCGCCCTGCGTGCCCATGAGCTTCACGGCGAAAAACGCAACGGCCGCACCGAAGTGGAAGGCCAGCAGCGTGAAAACGTAAAACTTCACCTTTTTGATATGCACGCGGTCGCCGTCGGTTATATAGTGCGCAAGCGCAAGCGAGGCCTGCTTTGTGTTGTTGGTTGAAAATATGGTGGAGCTTGTAAAGCCCTTCGCGCCCGAAAAGGTGCTCCACTGCACGCTCATTGCAAAAAATATCGGATACAGCGCAATGAGAACGTTTGCGTCGGCAGGGATAAAGCACAAAACGACGCAGGCAAGAGCATCTATAAGCGGCACCGTCCGGCGCATGTTAAGGCCGAAATAGTGCGGCAGCAGCACCGTCATCATCGTGCCCGCGACATATATGAGCAGGGCCCCGATGTGCAGCAGCACCGCAGCGCCGTCGCCGCGCAGAGCGTTTATCGTAAGCTCCAGCAGGTTCATCGTCTGTGCACTTGCGAGTATTCCGCTGCGGCAGAGAATTGCGTAGGCTCCGAAAAATCCGCCGACCGAGGCAAACGACAGGTGCCTGTACAGATCGGCATTATCATTGACAAACAATACGATCGCCCGGTTTCAATTAAAATCGTTCAAAACGAACAGAAGTAAGTATAGCACAATTATTATTTTCTGCAAGATTTTCTTGAAGAGAATTGTTGTAACATAAAGAAACTTGTGATAAACTACTAAATTATTTGTTGAGATATTGAGGTGACAATATGTACGAGCTGGTTCAAGTTGCAAATAATTCATATTATGTTAACAGCCCCGCCAAGATAGGCCTGTATCTCTGCGGAGATAAGGACGTTTATCTGATCGACAGCGGCAACGACAAGGAGGCCGGACGCAAAGTCAGGCAGGTGCTTGACAAGAACGGCTGGACGCTGCGCGCGATATTCTGCACACACTCGCACGCAGACCACATCGGAGGCTGCAAATATCTTCAGGCGCAGACCGGCTGCAAGGTCTATGCTCCGGGCATCGAGTGCGATTTCACCCGCCATACCCTGCTCGAGCCGAGCTTCCTGTACGGCGGCAATCCCCCGAAGGCACTGCGGCATAAATTCCTCATGGCGCAGGAGTGTGACGCACACGAGCTGACGCCTGCCGTGCTGCCCGAGGGCTTTGAGCTGATACCTCTGCCCGGCCACTGCTTTGATATGGCAGGCTTCCGCACGCCGGACGACGTGGTTTTCCTTGCCGACTGCCTTTCGAGCCGCGAAACGCTTGAAAAATACCGCGTGGGCTTTATCTGCGACGTACAGGCGTATATCGATACTCTTGAGAAAGTCAAGGAGCTGAAGGCGGCAGCCTTCGTCCCGGCTCATGCTGCGGTCTGCGAAGATGTGAGCGAGCTTGCGCAGTATAATATCGACACCGTGCGCGAGATAGAGGGACGCATCGTCTCGATCTGCGCCGAGCCTCATAATTTCGAGGCGATACTCAAGCGCCTGTTCGACGAATACGAGCTTGCTCTCAGCTTCGAGCAGTATGCCCTTGTCGGCAGCACGCTGCGCTCGTACCTTGCGTATCTTCTGGATAAGGGCGCGCTGAGCGTAAAATGCGAGGACAATATGCTGCTGTGGGAGGTCGCAAAGTAAACCGTGGATATCTCGATAGTTCAGTTTCTCATCGTATGCCCTCTTGTTTTTCTCGCAGGCTTTGTCGATGCCGTTGCCGGCGGCGGCGGGCTGATCTCGCTGCCGGCGTATCTCATAGCCGGCTTTCCCGTGCATTTTGCCATAGGTACGAATAAGATAAGCTCCGCCATGGGCACGACGCTCACCACCGTGCGGTACACAAAAAGCGGCTTTATACCGTGGAAGCAGGCAATATTCTGCGTCGCGTTCGCGCTTGCGGGCTCGGCCTGCGGAGCAAATCTCGCGCTGCTCATAGACGACTACATATTCAAGATCATCATGCTCGTCATTCTGCCGCTCACCGGCGCTTATGTTATGAAGGGCAGGGCGCTCAGCAGCGAATTTGAGCCGTACTCCAAGGCAAAGACAACGATCCTCGGCTGTGTCATAGCGTTTGTCATCGGCGCGTACGATGGTTTTTACGGCCCCGGCACGGGTACCTTCCTCATCCTGCTGCTCACCGCAGTAGCGCACATGCCCGTAACCGAGGCTAACGGCGTGAGCAAGGCGATAAACCTCGCAACGAATATATCCGCGCTCGCCGTTTACATCGTAAACGGAAAGGTCGTTTTCGCGATCGGTCTCGTCGCCGGACTGTTCTCCATCGCCGGAAACTGGCTCGGCTCGAGCTTCTTCAAAAAAGGCGGCAGCAAGGCCGTCAAGCCCATCATGATATGCGTCCTCGCCATTTTCTTCATAAAGGTCCTGTACGAAGTCATCGGGGCGTAAAAAAATCCGGAGCTCGGCTCCGGATTTTTTCATATCAGATTTAAGAATTATGCCTTGCGGACCTTGTCGATGTGGCGGGTGAGGTCGAGCATCTTGCAGCTGAAGCCCCACTCGTTATCGTACCATGCCATGAGCTTTACGAAGTTATCGTTCAGAGCAAGGCCGGCCTTTGCGTCGAAGATGCTGGTGTGAGGATCGGTGATGAAGTCGGAGGAGACGACCTCGTCCTCGCAGTACTCGATAACGCCCTTCATTGCGCCCTCGCTTGCTGCCTTGACGGCTGCGCAGATCTCGTCGTAGCTTGCACCCTTTTCGAGGCGGCAGGTCAGGTCAACGATGGAAACGTCGGCGCTGGGGATACGCATGGAGGTGCCGGTCAGCTTGCCCTTGAGCTCGGGGATGACCTTGCCGACAGCCTTGGCTGCGCCGGTGCTGGTGGGAATGATGTTGCCGTGAACGCCGCGGCCGAGGCGCCAGTTCTTCTTGGAGAAGCCGTCAACGACCTCCTGAGTTGCGGTGTCGGCGTGAACGGTGGTCATGAGACCCTCGACGATGCCGAAGTTGTCGTTTATGACCTTGGCAAGAGGAGCCAGGCAGTTGGTGGTGCAGGATGCGTTGGAAACGACCTTGATGTCGGGAGTGTACTTATCGAGGTTTACGCCGCAGACGAACATCGGGGTATCGTCCTTGGACGGGCCGGACAGGACGACGACCTGTGCGCCTGCGTCGAGGTGAGCCTGTGCCTTCTCGGTGGTCAGGAATGCGCCGGTGCACTCGAGAACGTACTCAACGCCCATTTCGCCCCAGGGCAGCTCTGCCGGGTTGCGGTTGCCGACGACGGCGACGCGCTTGCCGTTTACGGTGATGGAATTATCGTCATACTCAACGGTTCCCTGGAAGCGGCCGTGCACGGAGTCATACTTGACGGTGTACGCAAGCTGTGCGGGAGTCTTATCGGGAGCGTTGATCGCAACGATCTCGATATCGTCGGCGACTATGCCGGCTCTGAATGCCAGACGGCCGATGCGGCCGAAACCATTGATAGCAACTTTGATCATTATTATGTTCCTCCATTAAATAAATTTCAGCGTGGAAAACATTACTTGCTGTTTGTATTAAGTTTATCATATACTATACTCAAAAATCAATATTTCGATACAGCCAAATATCCGATAAAAAACCTCCTTTTTCGGGGCGGCTATTGTATATTTTGCTTGTTTTTGATAAAATAATGCGGAAAATCATATGGAGGAGACCTGCCAATGTCCGATTCCGTTCTTATAGCGGCCTCGCTTTCAATGCTCGATACGGCGGCGCTCGCAGTGCGCCGCGGAAAGATAATTTACATGAACCCCGCCGCGGTAAGCCTTGCAGGTGCCGATCTCACGTCAAAGCCGCTGGATATGCTCATGCCGTCGCACATTGCGAACAACCAGGCCGACAGCTTCATAGCTTCGGCGTTCATAGGAAGCCGGGGCTGCACGGTGAAGGTCACGAGCGCAAACGGCTACCGCATTTATCTGATCAGCAGTGACGATAAACTGCCCGCACCGAGTGACGGCGTCTTTGACACGCTGCGCTCGTGCATGTCGAACATAAAATTCTCCGCCTCGTGCATATCCGTCATTGCCGAGGATGTCGCAAACGATAAGCTGAGCGAATATGTATGCACATTAAACCGCAATTACTACAGAATAAAGCGTGCGCTCGATAACCTCGGCACACTTTCGGGCATTGACGAGGGCTCGCTTCCGTTCTGCCCGGAGCCCGTGGATATGGCGGAGCTTCTGGAAAACATGACCGACACCGTGAACATTCTTGCGCAGAAGCAGAGTGTCAGCATATCTTTTCACTCCGAAAAGCATGTGCGCCTTGTCGCCGACCGTGCGCTCATCGCGCAGATGATGCTCAACCTTCTGTCAAACAGTATAATGAGCTGCGGCCGGGGCGGCAGGATATCCGTGTCGCTGCTGAGAACAGACAAGAGCCTCATCGTCTGCGTTGACGACAACGGCAGCGGCATACCGGCAGAGGAGCTCGCCTCCGTATTCGGCAGGTACAAGCAGCGCGGCAGCCTGTCAAAGCCGGCCGGCAGCGGCATCGGCCTTTCGGTCGCAAAAAGCATAGCCGAGCTGCACCAAGGCACGCTTATAATCGAAAGCCGCGGCGATGGTCAGGGCACGTCGGTGCGCGTAATGCTCTCGTATGACATTCCGGCAGCCAAGAGCCTGTCCGCGCCGGATAACGGGTATAACGATTCGGAAATGCAGATGATCCTCACACAGCTGTCCGGCTGCCTGACGCTCGACTGCTATTCAAAATTTCTTGAAAACTGACGCGGTACAGTAAAAAGCTCAGACCAAACGGCCTGAGCTTTCGCTTTATTCATATTCACCGCCGCCGATGAACTCGCGTATCAGCGCGTCGGGGGCGACGAGCTTTTCGTCTATAACGCCGAAGAGCTGGAGCGCAGGAAGTACCGTGCGCAGCTCGTCATAGCGCTCTATGCCCTCGGGAATGGAGGAGAACAGCCGGGTAGCCGTTTCGTTCATGACCGCCATCTCGTAGGGGAAGGCCGAGTCGAACAGAAAGTTTGCCTTGTTCTTGAACGGTGAGATGTAGCTCTTTTCGCCCCTGCGCACGTTTGCCCACATCCTTAGCGTCATCGCAGGGTCCGCGCCGCGGAAGTTATAGTCGCGCACCGTGCGCCGCACGAGCCTGAACCATGTGCCCTTGAAGCATACCTGTCCGTTGAACTCAACATTGCTGCGCGCGGAGATGTAGAGCTTGAATGCGTCGGGGTGCTTTTCGGTTATCATGTCGTTCAGGGCGTGTATGCCTTCGAAAACGACTATCTCGTCCTTTTTGAGCTTTATTGATTTCGACGGCTCAAGCACACGCATCTGACGCGAGAACTCGTATTTCGGCACAAATATGCGCTTGCCCTCGGCGAGCATGGTGAAGTGCTCGTTTAACAGCTCCATATCGAGGCACAGGGGTGACTCAAGGTCAATATCGCCCTCAGGGGTTCGCGGAGCGGTCGCGGGATCAACGGTCTTGAAATAGTCGTCCATGCCGACGTAGTGGGAGTGAACGCCGCGGCGTTCGAGCTCCTCGCTTATCTTGCGCGCAGTGGTCGTTTTACCCGAGCCGGACGGGCCGGACATCAGAACGATCGGACTGCGCCTGCTGTTTTTGATTATTTCATCCGCCGCGTCCTTCACACGCTTTGCATACACATCGTCGCACTCCTCGATAAAGCCCTTGGGGTCGGCGACAGTGCGGAAGTTGATCTCTTTGAGGTCAAATGCCATTATTTTTCGCTCTCCTTACCGTAAAAGTCTGTTATGCCCTGCTTGTCGCAGCAGGTTTTTTGTATACCGGATATGTATTCGCTCGGATATTTCGGCGCAAAAAAGCGGATGTTCCGCCCGCCTGAGGGGGAGATGAGCTTTGTCGAGCCGCCGCCGCCGAGCGCGACGATGGAGCACAGCTCCTCCATGATGCACACATTATATATGTTCTCGCTGCCGGGCTTTGCCCAGCCGACATTTTCAAAGCCGCCGGACATGAACTTCTGCCTGTACAGGTAATACGGAGCCCAGCCGCCGTCACGCAGCCTTTGGGCCGCAAGATCGAGCATTTTCCCGACCTCGGCATCTGACGGAATGGGGCTTCCCTCAAGCATTATGCGCGAGCCCTTTTTGAGCGAGAGCGTGTGCACCGTTATGTTCTCCGGCTCGAGCCCTGTGACGGTGTCAAGCGTTTTTTCAAAGCCCTCCGCGCTGTCGGAGGGAAGTCCCGCGATGAGATCCATGTTCACCGCCATGCCGCCGACCCGTCGCACAGCGTCCAGCGCTTCGAGTATATCCCTTGCCGAGTGCCTGCGGCCTATGACCTCGAGCACCTCATCGCTCATTGTCTGCGGGTTCACGCTTATCCTGTCAACGCCGTGCGCACGCAGGGTGCGCAGCTTCTCCTCCGTTATCGTGTCGGGCCTGCCTGCCTCGACTGTGTATTCGCGCAGCCGCGAAAGGTCAAAGCGCTGCTCTATCCTCGAGCACAGCCTGTCGAGCTGCTGCGCACTCAGCGTAGTCGGCGTTCCGCCGCCCATGTAAACTGATATGACCGAAAGCCCGAGCCTGTTCACGGCCTCGGCTGCCGCGTCGATCTCCTGCATGAGCGCATCCATAAATGGGGAAATGAGCTTCATGCTCTTTTCGACCGACTGGCTCACAAAGCTGCAATACGAGCACCTCGTCGGGCAGAAGGGTATGCCGACGTACAGGCAGATATCACGCTCTCCGAGGCTTTTTACGATGCTTTCCGTCACAAGCGCCGTATCGCGGCAGAGCACGGCGCGCTGTTCGGTAACGTCATAGTCGGCGATAAATTTTTTCAGCGCCGCGTCCGGACTTCTCCCATTCAGCTCCTCGCGGAAGAGCTTGCCCGGCCTCACGCCCGTGAGCATTCCCCACGCAGGCCGGCCGTGCCCCGAGCGCCGCGCGGCGCGGTAAAACGCCGTTTTTATTATGCGGCTGCAAAGCTTATCGCGCACTATACCGTCGGTCATGAGAGCGGTTCTGACGGAGCTTTTGGCTCTGTATTCCGCGCCTTTTATCACAAGGCGGCAGCTTGCCGTCGTGAAGCGCTCACCCTGCGAGAGCTTCAGCTCGACCCTGTCTCCCCCGGGCCTGCCCTCAGGGTATTCCGGCCGCTCGGCGGGGTAGAGCGACAGCAGCATCTGCTCGGCTGCATATTTATAATCATGTCCGTAAAAATAAAGTCTCACGGCGCGTCTCCTTGTGCGATGATAATTAAAAATTATACCACATGGAATTAATTATTACAACAATTTGAAAGATAAGCTGCAAACAGAAGATGCAGCTATAAAATATGCTGCGATTTTTTGATCTTTTTCGGCGATTTCTGCGTTTATATATATGAAAAGAGGTGAGCAGGTGGAGGATGCACTACTTATACATCGGATAAAGCAGGGCGACGAGGCGGCGTTTGAAACTCTCGTGCGGCGGCATTACGAGAACGTCTACGCCTTCTGCTTCCGCCGCTGCGGCGACAGGGAGCTGGCCGCCGACCTTACGCAGGAGGTGTTCCTCAGGCTCGTCACAGCCGTTTACGGATATTCGGTGACGGGCAGGTTCACAAACTATCTGCTGACCATTGCCGTCAACGTCTGCAACGACTATTACAGGCGCAGAAGACCAGCCGGCGCAGAGCTTTCGGAGAACTTGACCGCAGCGCCCGATGCGGAGGAGCGGATACTCGAAAACGACAGCGCCGACGCCGTGCGCCGCGCACTGGACGAGCTTCCCGATGGGCAGCGTGACGCGGTGATACTGCGTTACTGGCACGATATGAAGCTGCGCGATATCGCTGCGGTGACGGGCGTCCCGCTTGCAACGGCAAAATCACGCCTGCGGCTGGGCATGGCGCGGATGCGGAAAATACTCATGGAGGGTGAATACGATGAGACTTGAATATGACGTTCCTTCACCGCCGGAGGGCGCTGTGGAGCGAACAATAGCGTCGGGTATTCGGCGTATGCGCATTTGCCGGCCGTCGAAAATGCCGCTTGCAAGGCTGTGCGGGCTGCAAATGGGCAGCTTCTCTCCGCTGTACTGGACAGCACAGCTAATGGCGCTTATCGCCATGCTCTGCCTGCACTCGGGCGGCACGGCGGACACCGCGTCGGCACAGCTTGCGATGATGGTTTATGCAGGAGCTATAAGCACGCTGGCCTGCCCCGAGCTCATGCGCAATATTTTCTGCCGGATGAGCGAGATAGAGCTGAGCTGCCGCATAAGCGGCGCAGAGCTTCTGGCCGCACGCCTGCTGATAATAGGGGCGGCAGACCTCGCCGGAGTCACGGCAGCGGCGGTGATCGCTGCGGCAAAATTTCAAACGACGCTTGCCCTTACGCTCGTGACCGGTGCGGCGCTGCTGTTCTCGTCAGCCTTCATAACGCTTATCGTACTGCGCGCTCTGCCCGTTATCCGCAGCCGCGCAGCCGCGCTGTCGCTGTCACTGACAGTCTCTGCCGCCGCGGGTATTGTGTGCATGTCTGTACCGTGGAGCATGCGTGCATGGTCTGTTTTCTGCGCCGTCAGCTTTGTGCTTCTGGCAGCGGAGCTCCGGCGCGAGCTCGGAAACGTAAAAACGGGAAAGGGGAACGGTATATGGAGCTGTGCCTAAACAACGTATCAAAGCAGTATAAGGACAAGCTTGCCGTCAATGCGCTGACGCTCACTCTGCGCGAGGGTGTCTACGGTCTGCTCGGACCGAATGGCTCGGGAAAGACGACGCTCATGCGCATGATCTGCACTATCCTGCGTCCGAGCGGAGGCAGCATCACGCTCGACGGCGAGGATATCCGCGAACTCGGCGCGGGCTACCGCGACAAGCTCGGCTATCTGCCGCAGGATTTTGGCTATTATCCGAGCTTCACAGGACGTGATTTCCTCATGTACCTTGCTTCGCTCAAGGGACTGACAAGGTTTCAGTCCGAGGAAAAGTGCGCACAGCTTCTGGAGCTCACGGGTCTCGGTACTGCTGCGGATAAAAAGCTGCGCACCTATTCCGGTGGCATGCGTCAGCGCATCGGCATTGCTCAGGCGCTCATAAACGATCCGAAAATACTCATTCTCGACGAGCCGACGAGCGGCCTCGATCCCGCAGAGCGCGCAAAATTCCGCAATCTAATAAGCAGTCTGTCAAAAGAACGCATAATTTTATTATCGACGCACATCGTTTCTGATGTGGAGTATATCGCCGACCGTATCGTGCTCATGAAAAACGGACAGGCCGCCCTTGAGGACACGGGCGAAGATATATGCAGCGGTATCTCCGGAATGGTGTGGGAGTGCTGCGCTGCACAGCAGGAGGCGGACAGACTCGCATCGGCGTATGTCGTCACAAATCTGCATAACATGCACGACGGAGTGCATCTGCGGCTGGTATCGGAAACACGCCCAACGGCGGATGCCGTGCCCGCAGAGCCGAAGCTTGAGGATCTGTACCGCTATTATTTCAGACAGGAGCTTGAAAATGGATCTGATAAAGCTTGAATTTAAAAAGCTGTTCACTCCGCTGACGGTCGTTGCGCTCGCGGTAATGCTGACGGTGAATATGTACGCGGCGTTCATGCATCAGGGCGTGTTTTACGCAGGGGAACGGCGGTCGGAGCTTTGCGAATTGAAGGCGAGAGAGCGCGAAATGCGCGGCGCGATAGACGATGAGTGGATAGCCGCACGCAATGCCGAGGTGCAGGCTGTCCTGAGCGCTCCGGAGTATCAGAAAAACGAGGAGGAGCTCGAGGAGCTTCGCCGCCATATGCGCGAGGAGGGCTTATCCGAAGCACTGATCGAGGAGCAGCTTGCAGTGCCGTATAATCGCCTGAACGCCGAGGGAATCGGCAAATACGAACAGACAGAGCCGTATATCGTTGCCGCAAATTTTTATAATCATGCGGAGATGAAAAAGCAGGATCTTCTTAATGAATACGCCGGTGACGAGGCCGTGTGCGCGGACATAACGGAGCGCTACGACAGGCTTATAAACGACTACACGGCATTTTACGACTACTCTCTTGCATACGAAAACATTCAGTACGCCGCGGCGAATATGCTCCATCTCACGATAGGCATACCGGTGCTCGTCGGCCTTGCGCCGCTGTTTGCCCGCGAGCGGGCGCGCAGGACCGACGCGCTGCTGCTGTCGTCAAAGCGGGGCAGGCACGAGCTTGCACGGGCAAAGATCTGCGCCGGAGCGCTGTTTGCAGCTCTCGTGTGGCTGATAATGGCGGCATCCGTCACGACCTATGCGCTGCTGTTCTTCGGCACGCAGGGCTACGGCGGACTGTGGCAGTCGTTCACGGACATAACGTCGCCGCTGCTATGGACGATCGGACAGGCGGTCGTGATAGAACTGCTTACCTGTCTTGCCGGCACGCTGTTTTTCGCCTTCGCCGTAATGCTCATCTCGGAGCTTTCGCGCAGCATGTTCCTTGCGGTGATACTCGCCGCCGCACTGCTGCTAACGCCGATGTTTCTCGACCTGACAGCGAAAACGGCGGTGTTTCTGCCGACCTTTATCATGCGCGGCGTGGCGATATGGTCGAGCTATCTTCCGTCAAAGCTCTTCGGCAGCGTTGTGCCGAGGCAGTACCTCGCCCTTGCGGCTGCGGCTGTGCTCAGCGCCGCCTGTGCCGCCGCCTCCGTGCGGGTATTTGCCTCCTCGCAGGCAAGGTAAATAAATTGCAGACAGCAGATATCGGAAATGCCCGGACTCGTTCCGGGCATTTGAGACTTTCAAAAAACCTATGCTGCTGCGTGAAGATGACCGCGCAGCGGGGGAGTTCGAGGGGGGCAAGACCCGCCTCGAGTTAGATAAACCGCCGTCGAAATCCTTGAAATTTC
>CAVEAL010000017.1:0-49693 GCA_963613665.1 bacterium
CGCGAAACGACGTAGTTTCCACCATTGTTTCGATACCGGGTTCACGCAATAAACGTATAGGCAGGGCGTTAATTCGCCTCCGAAAATGCGCCTCCGAAAAACCTTGACTTTGGAGGAGAATATTTGGTATAATCACTGCCGTTGAGTAGCGAAAAAGCGTAAGTCCAAACCGGACTTGCGCTTTTTTATTTTGCTTTTGAGCAGTCACCGAAAAAGGAGGATATTATGGAGAACAAAGAAGCAAAACTCAGGCCGCTGGCAGCGAGCATACTGTCGCTGTCGCTGCTGACGGTCATGGCCGGTGCGGCGGTCGCGCCGGCGCTGGAGGTCATACGCGAGCACTTTTCCGACGCCGGAAAGCTCGAGGTGCAGCTTATCGTAAGCATGCCCGCGCTGTTTATCGTGATAACGAACATGTTTTTCGGCCGTTTGACCGCACGCTTCGGCGCACGGTCTCTGACCATGCTCGGCCTCGTGCTGTACACTGCCGGCGGCGCGGCAGCCGGACTGTTCAATTCGATCGGCGCGGTGCTTGCCATGCGTGCGCTCGTCGGCATCGGCGTGGGCATTATCATGCCCATGTCCACGGGGCTTCTGAGCTACTACTTCCCGCCCGAAATGCGCGAGCGGCTCATGGGCCTGTCCTCGGCGGCAAACCAGCTCGGCGGCGTAGCCGCAACGCTGCTGGCCGGAATTCTGGCAAACGTCAGCTGGCGGCTGAGCTTCGCGGTGTATCTGATGGGACTTATAAGCATCGTGCTGTGCCTCATTTTCATGCCCGACGACCGTATCTGCGACGGCGCGCAGGAGCACGGCGGCGCGGGCACGCACGAGGTCTGGCGCAGGAACCGGAGGTATGTTGTGTGCATGTTCCTGCTCATGACGGCGTTTTTCGTCTACCCCGCCAACTTCGCCATCGTGACCGCGGCCGAGGGCGTCATACCCATGAACCTGTGCGCGGTGATCATGGCCGGCTGCGACCTCGTCGCCTTCGGCGGCGGTCTGGCCTTCGTGTGGGTAAAGCGCGTGAGCGGCAGCTGTGCGCGGCTCGTCGCACCGGCACTGTTTTTCCTCGGCTACTGCCTGCTGGCCTTCGCCGACGGCTGGGCCGGGACGCTCCTGGGCTCGGCGCTCGTCGGCTTTGCCAACGGCGTGGGCGTGCCGTACATCATCTCGTCGGCCTCGGCAAACGAGGGCAAGGCCGCAGCGTCCACGGTCATGCCGATGATCTCCGCCGCGCTGTATCTGGCGCAGTTTCTCAGCCCGTTTCTGCTGTCGCTCGTATCGGCTGCGGCAGGCTCGGCAATATGCCTGCCGTACTACCTCGCCGCCGCCGTCAGCGCACTGTTCTTTTTAGCGGCGTTCTTTTAGCGGCGCATTGAGGCGGCTGCGGATACGGCTGCGGCCTGCACATTCAAAAAACGGTGTTGAAAACGGCGGAGCAATCGGATATAATGATTTAATTAACACAGTACTGGAGTGACGGTTGAATGAAAGCAATAGTAACGGTCGTCGGCAAGGACCAGGTCGGCATAATCGCGGGCGTGTGCAATACGCTGGCGGACCACAACATAAACGTTCTGGATATCAGCCAGACCATCATGGAGGGCTACTTCACGATGATGATGGTCGTCGATCTTGCACTGTGCGGCGAACCCTTTGCGAGTCTGCAAAGCGTACTGAAGACCTACGGCGAGGGCCGCGGCCTGTCCATACGCATCCAGCGCGAGGACATTTTCGATGCGATGCACAAGCTGTGAGGTGCCGCCATGCTGAGCCTTAACAACATCTTTGACACCATCGACATGATCGACAAGCAGCACCTCGATATCCGCACGATCACCATGGGCATATCGCTGCTCGACTGTGCGAGCGAGGACCCCGCACGCTGCTGCGAAAGGATATACGACAAGATCTGCCGCCGCGCGGAAAAGCTTGTGAAAACCGGCGAGGATATCGAGAGCGAGTTCGGCATACCCATCGTCAACAAGCGCATCTCCGTCACGCCCATAGCGCTCGTCGCGGGAAGCTGCGCAGCCGAGGACTTTGTCCCCTTCGCCCTGACGCTCGACCGCGCGGCCAAGACCTGCGGCGTGAATTTCATCGGCGGCTACTCCGCGCTGGTGCACAAGGGCGAAAGCCGCGGCGACACGCTGCTGCTGCGCTCGATACCGCAGGCAATGGCGCAGACCGATCTCGTCTGCTCAAGCGTGAACGTCGGCTCGACCAGGGCCGGCATCAACATGGACGCCGTCGCCAAAATGGGCAGGATCATCAAGGAGACCGCGCAGCTGACCCGCGACACCGACGGACTCGGCTGTGCAAAGCTCGTCGTGTTCTGCAACGCGGTGGAGGATAACCCCTTTATGGCGGGCGCGTTCCACGGCACGGGCGAGGCCGACAGCGTGATAAACGTCGGCGTGTCCGGCCCCGGCGTCGTGTATCACGCACTGCAAAAATGCAAGGGCGCACCGTTCGATACGGTCGCCGAGACGATAAAAAAGACCGCGTTCCAGATAACGCGCATGGGTCAGATGGTCGCGGCGGAGGCATCACGCAGGCTCGACACTCCCTTCGGCATCGTCGATCTCTCCCTTGCACCGACGCCCGCGGTGGGCGACAGCGTCGCGCGCATCCTTGAGGAGATGGGGCTCGAGACCTGCGGCACCCACGGCACGACCGCCGCGCTCGCGCTTTTGAACGACGCGGTCAAAAAGGGCGGCGTGATGGCCTCCGGCCACGTCGGCGGACTGTCCGGCGCGTTCATTCCCGTGTCCGAGGACGAGGGCATGATCGCAGCCGCCGAATGCGGCACACTTACGATAGACAAGCTCGAGGCGATGACTTGCGTGTGCTCGGTCGGGCTCGACATGATCGCCGTCCCCGGCGACACGAGCGCCGAAACGATATCCGCCATAATAGCCGACGAGGCCGCCATCGGCATGGTCAACAGCAAAACCACCGCCGTGCGCGTCATACCCGTCGAGGGCAAGGGCGTCGGCGATATGATAGAGCTGGGCGGACTTCTGGGCTCGGCCCCCGTCATGCCGGTGCACAGGGCGCAGAGCTCCGCCTTCATCGCCCGCGGCGGCCGCATCCCCGCCCCCCTGCAAAGCCTCAAAAATTAGTTTGGAGGCATTGAGAAAAAAGCCTTACCCTTGAGTGGAAGCCAAGGGTGCGTCGATTTTAGTGCGCAGATAGATACCGCAAAGAATATAAAGGTAGAGCGCTGATGCGCTGCTGAAAAAATGGAGATAAAGGTACAGGCTTTTGAGAGCCTTGATTCGACGAATAATTATTTGAAGAAGCTCGCTTCCGAAGGCGCGGCGGAGGGCACGGTCGTCATCGCTGACGCGCAGACCGCCGGCCGCGGCAGACTGGGGCGCAGCTTTGCCTCCGCGCCGGGCTGCGGCATATACATGTCGATGCTGCTGCGCCCCGGGGACTGCACCGCCGACTGTGCGGTGAGCCTCACTGCGGTCGCCGCCGTTGCGGTGTGCCGCGCCATCGAAAAGACCTGTGGCCGTCCGGCTGGCATCAAATGGGTAAACGACCTGTACATGCGCGGCAGGAAGATCTGCGGCATACTGTGCGAAAGCTCGGTCAGGGACGGCAGGGTCGATTATGCCGTGCTCGGCATCGGCCTGAACGTGACGACGCGGCTTGAGGATTTTCCCGAGGAGCTGCGCGAAACCGCGGGCTCGCTGTACACGCAGACGGGCTTCAGGTTCGAGCGCGGCAAGCTCATTGCCGCCATCATCGCGGAGCTGTGCTCGCTGTACGGCGTGTGGCTCGAAGGCCCGAGCGTCTGCCATGCCGAGTACAAGCGCCGCTGCATCGTGCTCGACCGGCAGATCACCGTCACAACGCCGGAGGGCGAGTTTGACGCGGTCGCGGAGAATATCAGCGCCGACTACGGCCTTGTTCTGCGCCTTCCCGACGGGAAGCGGAAAACGGTGCACAGCGGAGAGGTTAAGCTGACGGGAGTCTGACCGCTGCCGGCAGCCAAAAATAAACATCTGAGGTAAGAACAATGAAAAAACAGACAGCTTACATTTTTGCGGCGTTCATCGTCGTGCTGCTGATCCTTGCGATCGTGATCATGTGGCTGACCGGCGGTATCGGCGGCGATACGCCCGAGGCCAGCGCGGAGCCCGGCGCTGCGACCGCCTCGCCGCGCCAGACGCAGTTTGTCATACCGACCGAGACGCCGGAGCCCACGGCTATGCCCGCAGTGACCCCGACTCCCGAGGTCACCCCGACCCCCGTTCCCACGCCGGAGCCGCCCAGCGGCACGGTCATCGGCTCGGGCTCGTTCGACTCCGCCAGCGGCGTCGGCATAAATACCCACACAGTTTGGACGGCGGCAGAGCAGTCCGACGGCAGCGTCAGGCTCAGCCTGTCGGTGTACGTCCGCTCGTACACGGTGCAGGTCGGCCAGCGCGCGATCGGTATCAGCGTCGGTGGCAGCAGCGCCAGCGGTATCACCCGCGCGATCAGCGTCGATGCGCCCAACGCCCAGACCGATACGCTCATCTATACCTACACCGCCACCGTCGAGCGCGGCAGCACGATCAATGTCAGCGTCGATTGGAACTACAAGGGCCAGTACAGCGGCAAGGACATCGACGTTATCTCGTCCGAGACCTCAATATCTCTCTGATTTTTTGGAGCCGCATTGACGCTGTACCTATACGCTTTTTGCGGGTGCCCGGTATCGAAACAGTGGAATAAACAAAAGCGTTTCGCGCTTTTTTTGAGGCGATTTGAAACCGTTCCTATACGTTTATTGCGTGAACCCGGTATCGGGACGGCGGCATAAACTACGGCGTTTCGCCTCCCGCGAGTGCACCCCTGCCTTCCTCTGTCACGGTTTTTACCGCAGCTTCCGGTCGGGACACCGCAAAAACCGTATCGATACGATGCGGCAGCCGACGGATGAGGTGTTGTCAAAATTAAATATCAGACGCAAAAAGACAGTGCAGAGTAATATCTACACTGTCTTTTTTCATAGCTTCGGTTTTTTTACACCCCTTGCCTTCCCCTCAAGGGGAAGGCAAGGGGTGCTGACGAAATTTTGCACTAAATCGGCACAATCTCACGGGGTGCGAAACGCCGTAGTTTCCTCCAATGTTTAGATACCGGGCTGACGCAATGAACGTATAAGTACAGCCTCAATGCGCCGCTGAAATCACGCCTCTAAAACAGCTTTGCAGCGGGGGCAGAGTCCGGTCTCGGGGTCGGCATCCTTGGAGTGCATCCAGCAGCGCGGGCACTTCGTGCCCTCGGCCTCCTTGACGGAGACGGTCAGACCCGGGTTGTACGAGCCGGAGGCGGTGACTGCCTCGGCATCGGCCTCGCCGTCGGAGGCGATGAGGCACTCGGAGACGATGAGCAGCTCCTTGAGATCCATGTCGGAGATCTTATCGAGCACGGCCTTGCTCTCGCCGGAGGCACGCAGGGTGACGGAAGCCTCGAGCGGCTTGCCGATGCGCTTGTCGGCGCGCGCCTTTTCGAGAACGCCGTTGACGTCGTTTCTCACGGAGATGAGGGAGTCCCACTTTGCCATCTCGGCATCGTCGAGCGCGTACTCGGCAAAGGGCTTGTTCATCTCGTTGAGCACGACGTTGCGCGCATCGTCCTCGCTGCGGTGAGGCATTGCCAGCCAGATCTCGTCGCAGGTGAAGGCGAGGATGGGCGCGAACATCTTGGTCAGGGTATCGAGAATCAGGAAGAGCGCGGTCTGTGCGCTGCGGCGCTCAAGGCTGTTCTTGCCGGAGCAGTAGAGCCTGTCCTTGATGATATCGAGGTAGAAGTTTGAAAGCTCGACGACGCAGAAGTCGTTGATGAGGTGGGACACGACGTGGAACTCGTACTCGTCGTAGGCGGCGAAGGCCTTCTCGATGAGCCGGTTGAGCTTCGTGACCGCCCATCTGTCCAGCTCGAGCATATCCTCGGGCTTTACGAGATCGTCGGCATTAAACTCCGCGAGGTTGCCGAGGCAGTAGCGCGCGGTGTTGCGGAACTTGAGGTAGTTCTGGCTGAGCTGCTTGAAGATCTCGTCCGAGCAGCGGACATCGACGTGGTAGTCGGATGAGCCGGCCCACAGACGCAGCAGGTCCGCGCCGTATTTATCGAAGATCTCGGCGGGGTCCATACCGTTGCCGAGGGACTTGTGCATTGCTCTGCCCTCGCCGTCAACCGTCCATCCGTGGGTGACGCACTCCTTGAACGGTGCGCCGCGGCCGAGTGCGCCGACGGCGACCAGCAGGGACGACTGGAACCAGCCGCGGTACTGGTCAAGGCCCTCGATATACATCGTGGCCGGCCAGAAGCCCTGATCGCGCTCCATGGAGGCATAGTGCGTGGAGCCGGAGTCGAACCATCCGTCGAGGGTGTCGGTCTCCTTGGTGAAGTGCCTGCCGCCGCAGTGCGGACAGGTAAAGCCCTCGGGCAGAAGCTCGGCGGCATCACGCTCGAACCATGCGTTCGAGCCCTCTTTTTCGTAGATCGCAGCAACGGACTCGATGCTCTCGTCGGTGCAGACGGGCTTTGAGCAGTCGTCGCAGTAGAATACGGGGATGGGCAGACCCCAGCGGCGCTGACGCGAGATGCACCAGTCGGCGCGCTCAAGGATCATGCTCTTCATTCTGTCCTTGCCCCATGCAGGCAGCCAGCGCACGTCCTCGCAGGCGCCGGTGGCTTCGTCCTTGAAGGAATCGACCGAGCAGAACCACTGCGGGGTGGCGCGGAAGATGATGGGCTTTTTGCATCTCCAGCAGTGCGGGTAGCTGTGGATGATATCCTCGGATGCGAAGAGCATGCCGCTCTCCTTCATGTCGTTGAGGATAACGGGGTTGGATTCATCCGTGCCCATGCCGGCGTACTTTCCGGCATAGTCGGTGTGCTTGCCCTGATCGTCAACGGGAACGACCATATCCATGCCGTAGCGCTTGCAGGTCAGATAGTCGTCTGCGCCGAAGCCGGGCGCGGTGTGGACGCAGCCCGTGCCGGAGTCCATGGTGACGTAGTCGGCCAGAACAAGGCGGCTGGTTTTGGGCAGGAAGGGGTGGTCGGCGAGCATGTTCTCGAAGAACGCGCCCTCGTGAGTCTCTACGATCTCGTAGTCGGCAAAGCCGCCCAGACCCATGACCTTTTCGGTCAGCGCCTCGGCCATGATGTACATCTCGCCGTTGGGAGCCTTGACGATGACGTAGCTCTCCGAGGGATGCAGCGCAATGGCGAGGTTGCCGGGCAGGGTCCAGATCGTGGTCGTCCAGATGACGAAGAAGAGTCTGGACTTGTCCAGAGAGGAGAGCTTGCCCAGATCGTCGTGCATGGGGAACTTGACGTAAACGGTCGTGCAGGGGTCGTCCTTGTACTCGATCTCGGCCTCGGCCAGTGCGGTCTCGTCGTGGGCGCACCAGTAAACGGGCTTGAGACCCTTGTAGATGTGGCCGTTCTTATACATCTTGCCGAAAACGCGGGTCTCCATCGCCTCAAAGCCGGGGTCCATGGTCTTGTACGGATGCTCCCAGTCGCCGATGACGCCCATGCGCTTGAAGCCCTCGCGCTGCACGTCGATATAATGGTCGGCGTAGGCGTGGCAGGCCGAGCGGAAGTCGGCGACGCTCATGGCCTTGTGGTTGAGCTTCTGCTCCTTGATGATGGCAGACTCTATGGGCATGCCGTGGTTATCCCAGCCGGGGATATACGGGGTATAGTAGCCGCGCATCGCGTAGGTGCGGGTGATGAAGTCCTTGATGGATTTGTTCAGCGCGTGACCCATGTGCAGAGCACCGTTGGAGAACGGAGGGCCGTCGTGAAGGTTGAACAGAGGCTTGCCCTCGTTCTTTTTAAGCAGCTCGTTGTAGATGTCCTGCTCCTCCCAGCGCTTGAGCATCTCCGGCTCACGCTTGGGCAGGCCCGCGCGCATCGGAAACTCGGTCTTGGGGAGATTGAGTGTTGCGTCATACTTCTGTGCCATAAATTTATCCTCCATTTTTAGTTACGGATTTAGTCTGTACCTATGCGGTAATATTGGTATCCCGGCCGGAAACAAGGGCGAAAACCATGGTGTTTCGCGGAGCGGGAGATATACTGTGGTTTTTTGCGGCATCTGTCTGCGCACTGAAAACCGGCTTCACCTCAAGGGGAAGGCGGCAGTTTTGGCCGGGCGCAAATATGAACGTATACGAGCTGACTGCATGCGCCTCCAAAAATAAAAAGGCGTGCAAAGTTTCCGCACGCCTTGAACTGCCCGAATACAAATGCCGATAGCCGAAGCAGTCGCTTCGGCAAAAACTCAGATCTCGTCTTTTATAAAGTTGAATACCTGAGTGTTGCCGGAATCCGCGGGAGTGGGTTCGGAAACGGGAGCGGGCTGCTCCTTCGGTATTCGTATCGCCTCGGGCTTGAGATCGCTGCCCGCGGCCTTCATGAGAGTATCAAGCGTCTGGAGCTGCTTCTGGCACAGCTCGCGTGCGCCGTCGAAAAATTTCGCCGAGCTGAGCTTGGCGGCCTGAAGGCGCGACTCCTCCTGAGCGATGCGGTCGTCGATATTGCCCAGCAGAGCGGCAGCCTTGGCCTCGGCCTCGGCGACGATGTTCGCGCTGCGCGTTCTTGCGTCGTTCTCGATCTGGACGCTGAGCTTCTGCGCCGAGAGGATGGCCTGATTGAGGGCGCTCTCGTTCGTGCGGTACTCTTCGATCTTGTCAACGAGCACCTTCATCTTGCTTTTCAGGACAAGATTTTCCTTCTGCATGGCCTCAAAATCGTTTGCAAGCTCTTCAAGATACTCGTCGATGGTCGCCATATCGTAGCCGCCGAACATGCTTCTTGCCTTGTCAAAGCTTTTTTCACGGATCTCCTGAGGAGTAGTCATATCTTAAAATCCACCTTTCAGTTCTTGCTGTTTATCAGAAATAAAGCCCTGCGCTCTCGAAATCGGCGACGGCGTCTCCGACGAGATCGACATTAGTGGGAGCGATTATATATGCCTGCGCGGAAACCCTCATGACTCTGCCGCCGAGGGCGTAGGCAGCGCCCGACAGGAAATCGAGCAGCCGGCGTGCGGTCTCCGTTTCGGTCATCTCAAGGTTCATGAGCACGGCCTGACGTGCCCGCAGGCTGTCGGCTATCTCGGCCGCCTCGTCGAACTGCTCGGGGCGCACGAACTTGAGCTTCATCTTCTGCTTTTCCTGCGCGGTGGGAGCGTAGCTCTGCTGCTTGGGCTCGCGCCGCGAAAAAACGGGGCGCGGCTGACGGTCCTCGTAGCTTTCCTCCGCCGGAGCCTCGTCCTCCTGAGAAAACTCCTCCTCGGCGGCGCGCTCCTCGTTTTCTATATAATCGTCATCGTAGGGGTGCATAGCGTTGCGTATATTGTCAAGCCAGGCCATTGCACAGCCTCCTTATGCTTAGTAGTGTCTTGCACCGAAGATGCCGGTGCCGACGCGGACGATGTTCGCGCCTTCCTCTATCGCGGTCTCAAAATCCGCGCTCATACCCATGGACAGAAAGTCCATGGAGACATTATCGTATTTTTTTGCGCCAATGTCAATAAAAAGCTGCTTCATTGTGCGAAAATATGGGCGAATTTCTTCCGTTTTTTCGCAAATCGGGGGTATTGCCATCAGTCCGCGCACCCGAATTGAGGAAAAACGCGCCATTTGCGGCATATATTCCATGAGCGTTTCGGGCGCAAAGCCGGACTTTGCCGCCTCGCCGCCGACGTTCACCTCCAGCAGGACATCCTGCCGCAGCCCCATCGAGGCCGCTCTTTTGTCGATGGCCTCAAGAAGCTCCATGCAGTCCACGGACTCTATAAGCTGCACCCGTCCTATAAGGTATTTAACCTTGTTTTTCTGCAAATGCCCGATAAAGTGCAGCGGGCAGCCCGTGTACGCGCCCTGCCCGTATTTTTCCGTCAGCTCCTGCACGCGGTTCTCGCCGCAGATGTCCACTCCGGCAGCTATCGCCTCGCGCACGCGGGGAGCGTCGTTCATCTTCGTTGCGGCGCACAGGCGCACATCCTCCGGCGCTCTGCCGCTTCTGACCGCGGCCTCGGCCACGCGCCGCTTTACCTCTTTTACGTTTTCTGCAATACTCATAATCGATCCCAGCTTTACTCTATAATTATCTGCATGTTTTCTCTGAGCCTGTCCTCTTTTACGAGGCAGCTGTCCCCGCACGAGAGGATGATCTCGACCGCGCAGCGCTCGGGGATGCCGGCGCGCAGGACGTATACGAAGGCGCCGTCGGAGCCGCTGTGCAGCGCCTCTGCGGGCACGCGTATCCCCTGCGTTTCGGAAAGGCTTATCCCGAAGACCGCACGGCGCGTGTTTATGACGCTCTCGAGTCCGGCGCGGCAGCGCAGGACTATCCTGCCGTTTTCGGCCGAAACGACCGTCGCCGCGCATTCGTCCGGCAGCGAGAGCAAAACGCTCTGCCCCTGCCTGAACTTATCGGATTCCTCCGTTTCGGCGACGAAGTACCAGCCGCCGGAGACTATGCGCCCGAGTGCGCCCTCCACGGAGACGGGCTGCGCGGAGAGGATATCCTCCGCCGCCGTGCCCTCATAGCCGTCGGCAAGGCTGCTGAACACACCGCCGCAGGGCGCGTAAATGCATTCCGCGTCCTCCGTCACGGCAATGACGCTGCCTCCCGTGACCCTGTCGCCTGTCCTGCACATGAGCCGGGCATTTCCGCTGCCGTACACGATGCACTCGTCGCGCACGATAAAGCCCTCGGCGGTGACGGACAGCGAGACCTCGCAGCGCTGTGCCGTGACCGTTTCCGGCGACTGCTCGCGCGCTATGAAAAAGGCCAGCGCCCATGCGCAGGCGGCAAGAAACACGGCGCAGGCGGCGCAGCGGAGATATGCCGCGCCTTTATTCACGCCTCGGGCCTCAGCTCTACGGGTCTGGGCGGTATTATCGTCGATATCGCGTGCTTATAGATAAGCTGCTGCCTGCCGTCGGAGTCGAGCACGACCGTGAAGCCGTCGTAGGCGCGTATAACGCCGTGCATCTGGAAGCCGTTGACGAGAAACACCGTGATGAGCGTTCTCTCGCGGCGGAGCTGATTGAGGAATGTGTCCTGTAAATTCTGTGTCTTCTGCATTTTATCTTACTCCTGTCTATGTAATTTTGACAGGAATATCATAAACCACGCGAGTGCAAATATTCGGTCGAAGCCTGTCGGGCGGCATTAAAATCGGGCGTTTCCGGCCAGAGGTACCACCGGCAGTCTTCGCTGCGCCGCAGCCATGTGAGCTGCCGCTTGGCGTAGCGCCGCGACGAGAGCTTTATGAGCTCCACGGCCTCGTCCTTTGAAATTTCACCGCGCAGGTACGCCGCGGGCTCCTTGTAGCCTATGGCCTGCATCGCGGTGCAGTCGGGCGAGAGACCGCCGTCGAGCAGCGATCGCACCTCGTCAAAAAGTCCGTCGGAGACCATTTTATCGACGCGTTCGTTTATCCTGCCGTATAAAACGGCGCGGTCTGCAAAGCTCAGGACGAGCTTTATCGCGTCGTAGCGCTTCGGGAGCTTTTTCGTCTCCTCGTCGTGCCGCGTTATCGTCTGCCCCGTGAGGGTGTATACCTCGATCGCGCGGACTATGCGGCGTTTGTCGGCAGGGTGGAGCTTTGATGCCCGCTCGGGGTCAAAGCCGCGCAGATATTCGAGCATTGCCGCGCCGCCGAGCTCGTCGTAGCGTGCGTTCAGGCTCCCGCGCAGGGCGGCGTCCTCCGCCCTTTCGGCAAAACCTGTCCCCGCGACCAGCGAGTCGATATACAGATTCGTGCCGCCCGCGACTATCGGAAGCTTCCCGCGCGCGAGGATATCGCGCACGGCCCTGTCGGCCTCGGCGACATAGCGCGAGACGGAGTAGTCCTCCGAGGGCTCTGCCACGTCTATCATGTGGTGCGCAACGCCCTGCATCTCGTCTGCTGTCACCTTGGCCGTGCCTATGTCCATGCCGCGGTAGACCTGCATGGAGTCGGCCGAGACGACCTCGCCGTCAAAGTCCTTTGCAAGCTCGACGGAAAGGCGCGTTTTGCCCGTCGCCGTCGGACCCGTTATAACAAGAATTCTTTCGGCCATATCAAACTATCCTGCTGAAAAATTTATCGAGCTGCTTTTTCGTGAGCCGTGCGGAGACCGGACGGCCGTGGGGGCAGTATCTGACCTCTCCCGCCGCGACTGCGGCCGCAATGCGCTCAAGCTCGGCTTTGTCGTGCCGCCTGCCGGCCTTTATAGCCGCCTTGCAGGCCACGGTGTGCAGTATCTCGTCGCGCGCAGACTCCGCGGAGACCTCCCCGCCGCCGCGCAGCTTTTCGCATATCTCCTCAAGAGCGGACGCGGCCTCGGCCGCGTCAACGTCGTCGGGTACCGCGCGCACGGCATAGGAGCTCTGCCCGAAGGGCTCGACCTCAAAGCCCATCTCGTCGAGAAGGGCGGCGTTTTTGTCGAGAAGCTCCGCATCCGCCGCCGTCGGGCGGATGATCACCGGCGTAAGCAGGGTCTGGCTCATTATCTGCCGCTGCTGCGTCCTGAGCCGGTCGAATATCATGCGCTCGTGCGCCGCGTGCTTATCGATGAGCATGAGCTCGTCGCCTATCTCGGCGATGATGTATGTGTCCAGCGCCTCGCCGATCACACGGCAGGCCGGAGTGCTGATTTTTTCAACATTTTCAACCGTTTTTTCAACACTTTCCTGCATCGGTGCGGCTGCGGATGCAGGAAAAACGTCATTTTTTGCCGAAGCGTTCGTTTTCGAAGCAAAATTCATTGCCGCAGCAGGCTTTTCATACGCGCCCGGCGCGCGGAAAACGGGAGCCTGCCGTCTCTCCGGCGCGGGGGCCGGCGAGGCGGCCTTTGCCCTGTACTCGTCCGAGGACATGCTGCGGAAAAAGCCGGGCTTGGGCTCGGAGACCGCGCGGCGCGTGCCCTCCGAGAGCGTTATCTCGACCGGCTTCCGCTCGTTTTCAAGGCAGGCCCGCACGGTCTGATAAACGAGGTCAAAGACCTTTTTCTCGTCGGAGAACCTGACCTCGGTCTTGGCCGGGTGCACGTTCACGTCCACGGCGCCGTTTGAAAGCTCAAGGTACAGAACGCAGGAGGGAAAGCGCCCTGTAAGGAGCGTGTTCTTATACGCCTGCTCGACCGCCGATTGCAGCAGCACCGACTTTATGTATCTGCCGTTGCAGTAAAAATGCTGGTTTGCGCGGTTGCCGCGCCCGAAGGCCGGGGATGAGGTGAAGCCCGTGAGGGTCATGGTCTCCGTCATGCCGGAAACGGGCAGCATACCATGTGCCGCGTCTCGTCCCAAGAGCGCATACACCGCCGAGTCGCCGCGCCCGTCGCCGGGAGTGAAGAAAATCTCCTCGCCGTCGCGCTTCAGGCGCACCGATACCTCGGGACGGCCGAGGGCACAGTGCATCGCCGCCGCTGTGCAGGCCGAGGCCTCCGAGCGGTCGGACTTCAGGAATTTCAGCCGCGCGGGGGTGTTGTGGAAGATATCGCGCACCGTTATCGTCGTGCCCTCCGGGCAGCCGCAGGGCGACATGTCGAGAATATCTCCGGCCCGTACCGTGACGCGCACGCCCTCGGCGGCGCCCCTTTCGCGCGTTACGAGCTCGATGCTGCTCACGGCGGCTATTGCCGCCAGCGCCTCGCCGCGGAAGCCCATCGTGCCGATGGCCTCGAGCCCCTTCTCGTCGCGCAGCTTGCTCGTTGCATGCCGCGTGAAGGCTATGCCGGCATCCTCGGGGCTCATGCCGCAGCCGTCGTCCGATATTTTTATGTAGGTTGCTCCGCCGCTTCTGAACTCGACCGTCAGCTTTTTCGCGCCCGCGTCAAAGGAATTTTCCATAAGCTCCTTTATGACCGAGGCGGGACGCTCGACGACCTCGCCGGCGGCGATCATGTCGGCCACCAGCGGCGGGAGAATGTTGATGCGTGTCATGTGATAACCTCGTTTAACAGCTCGTCATTGTTAATTAAGCCATTATACATGATTTGTGTTGAAAATTCCACTGATTTTATGTTAATATACAAAGTACACTAATTTTTTAAGGATAGCGGAAATGGCATACGTAAGAAAAGAGATAAGCATAGAGGAAATTCACCGGCAGGAGGATATCTGCCGCGAGATCAACGAGAGATTTGTCTCGGAAAAGGCGCACCCGCTGGCCATGGTCGATACCTACGGCTGCCAGCAGAACGAGGCCGACAGCGAAAAGCTGCGCGGCTACCTCGCCGAGATGGGCTACGCCTTTACGCAGGACGAGTTTGAGGCCGACGTCATAGTCGTCAACACCTGCGCCGTGCGCGAGCACGCGGAGATGCGCGTTCTCGGCAACGTCGGGCAGCTCAACCACAGCAAGAAGCAGCGCCCGGGGCAGATCATCGCCGTGTGCGGCTGCATGGTGCAGCAGGAGCACATGGCCGAGAAGATAAAGAAGTCCTACCCCGTCGTCGATCTCGTCTTCGGGCCGCACGATCTGTGGCACTTCCCCGAGCTGCTGCTCAAAACCATGTCGGAGCACAAGCGTGTTTTTGCGACCGAAAAAAGCGACGGCTATGTCGCCGAGGGCATGCCCCTGCGCCGCGACGGAACGGTCAAGGCCTGGCTGTCGATCATGTACGGCTGCAATAATTTCTGCACCTACTGCGTCGTGCCATATGTCCGCGGCAGGGAGCGCTCCCGCCGTCCGGAGGACATCCTTGCCGAGGCAAGACAGCTCGTGGAAAGCGGCTGCAGGGACATTACGCTCCTCGGCCAGAACGTCAACTCCTACGGAAAGGATCTCGGCTCGGACGTTGACTTTGCCGATCTCATACGCATGATAAACGATATCCCCGGCGAGTTTCTCATCCGCTTCATGACAAGCCACCCCAAGGACGCGACGGAAAAGCTCTTCAGGACCATGGCCGAGTGCTCAAAATGTGCGCATCAGCTGCATCTTCCCGTGCAGTCGGGCAACGACCGCGTGCTTCGCGCCATGAACCGCAGCTACACCGCCGGGCGCTACCTCGAGCAGGTGCGCCTTGCGCGCAGCTACATGCCCGACCTCGTCCTGACGACGGATATCATCGTGGGCTTCCCGGGCGAGACCGATGAGGAATTTGAGGACACCATCAGGCTCTGCAACGAGGTGCGCTACGACGCGATGTTCACCTTCATCTACTCAAAGCGCGTCGGAACTCCCGCGGCGGGCATGCCGGACGCGGCCACGCGCGAGGATAAGCAGCGCAGATTTGACAGGCTGCTCGAGGCGGCAAACCGCGTTTCGGCCGAAAAGCACGCGGAGTACATCGGCAGGACCGTCCGCGTCCTCGTTGACGGCGAGACCGGAAAGGCGGAGTATAACCTCTCCTCACGCACAAACGGCGGAAGGCTCGTGCATTTATCCGGCGATAAGTCGCTGATAGGAAAATTCATAGACGTTGAGATAGTATCGGGCAACACATGGGCTCTCTACGGAAAGGTCGGAGAACAATGAAAAGTGAAAAACTCAAGAGATATCAGGTATCGCAGTCGATGCGCTTTCCCTCGAACATACTCAAGGGCTTCTTTTATGCGGGGCTCGTTCTGCTGCCGGCGGGCATAATCGCCGCGCTGCTGAGCATCTTCGTTCCGGCGCTCGTGCCGTTTCGCGGGCTTGCGATCATCTTCGCGGTGCTGTCGGTCATATGGCTGTTTGCCTCGCGCTTTATTTCCGAGTCCACGTTCGGCTTTGCGAACGTCTCCTTCACCGAGCAGGGTATCATCTTCCGTACCGGCGGCGACAACAACCGCGAGTACCGCCTCGGCTGGGACGAGGCCGTCTGCTGCGGCATGGAAAAAACGCGTCTTTCGTGGTGGTGCTACGTCTCCGACCACGAGCTTGCCGATAAGGAGAAAAAGGAGTTTCCCGAGCATGTCGAAAAGGGCGTGTTCTATTTCAGCTATGCCGACAACACATGGGAGGAGCTCATGCACTTTCTGCCCGAGCGGTTCAGGCCCGCAATGAACGAGGCCTGGTCAAAGGCCTTTTCGGTGACGCATTGAGGCTCCTTTTTTAGAGGCGCATTGAGGCTCCTACGGATACGCATATTGCAGGTGCACGGTATCGAAACATTGGCATAAACAGATACGTTTCGCCTCCCACAGGTGCAAAGCTGTGTTTGGGCAGCATCTTAAAAGCTGCTCCGCACCCTGTAGGGAACTTATCCTGCCCGTTCCGCCTGCTATGGTTTCCACCGGTGTCTCCGGTCGGGCTGACGCAATAAATGTATAAGTACAACAGAAAGGCGCTACTGAAAAAATGGCAGAGCTTACACCGATGAAAATGCAATATCAGCAGATAAAGTCGCAGTACAGCGACTGTCTGCTGTTTTTCCGTCTCGGCGATTTTTACGAGATGTTCGACGAGGACGCACGCGTGGCCTCGCACGAGCTCGACCTTGCGCTGACAACGCGCGACCGCTCGGTCTCGGACCCCGATCAGCGCACGCCCATGTGCGGAGTGCCGTACCACAGCAGCCAGACCTATATAGCGCGGCTGATAGCGAAGGGCTACAAGGTCGCCATCTGCGAGCAGATAGAGGACCCCGCGACGGCAAAGGGACTGGTAAAGCGCGACGTTATACGGATAATCACCCCCGGCACGGTGACGGACGCGTCGATGCTCGAGGAGGGCAAAAGCAACTACCTGGGCGCGGTGTACTACGAGGCCGGAAAGTGCGCGGCGGCGTTCTGCGATATCTCGACGGGCGAGTTCTGCGTCGCGGCCTTCGAGGGCGACAGGCTCAGCCATGTTTTAAACGAGCTCGGGAGGTTTGCCCCGCGCGAGCTTATCATGAACAAGGGCGCGGCTGAGACGCAGACCATACCCGATTTCGCGCAGAAAAAACTCGGCTGCCTGCTGGAAATGGGCGGCGACGACTACGAATACATGGCCTGCGCCGCACGCGTGTGCGAGCAGTTCGGGCTCGGCTCGGTGGACGAGGCGGGGCTCGGCGACACGCCGGAGGCGGTGTCGGCCGCGGGAGCGCTGCTGCGGTATATAAGCGAAACGCAGAAGACCGACATGGCGCACATACGGCGCATCGACCTGTTCACGGGCGGCAAATACATGGAGCTCGACTGGGCGACGCGCCGCTCACTGGAGCTCACCGAATCCCTGCGCACGGGCGAAAAGCGCGGCTCGCTGCTGTGGGTGCTCGACAAGACCAAGACCCCCATGGGCGGGCGTGAGCTGCGCGCGTGGATAGAGCGGCCGCTTCTGAGCCCGATCGCAATAAAGCGCAGGCTCGCTGCCGTTGACGAGCTTTATAAGGATAATGTCACACGCGGCGAGCTCATCGACACGCTGCGCGGCATGGGCGATATGCAGCGGCTCATAGGCAGGGTCGTCTACGGCACGGCAAACGGCCGCGATCTTCTGACACTGCGCGACTGCGCCGCGGCGCTGCCGAGGATAGTCGAGCTTCTGAAGCCCTTTAAGAGCGCTCTGCTGCGCTCGACCGCGGAGCTTGACCCGCTCGAGGAGATACACATGCGCATAAACTGGGCGATCTGCGACGATCCTCCGTTTTCCGTGCGCGAGGGCGGCATCCTCAAGCCCGGCTACTCCGATCAGGTCGATCGGCTGCGCAAGATCCGCGACAACGGCGCGGAGGCCGTGGCCGAGCTCGAGGCGCGCGAGCGCCTGCGCACCGGCATAAAGAAGCTGAAGATCGGCTACAACAAGGTGTTCGGCTACTTCATCGACGTGCCGAAATCCGCCGGCGAGGGCAGGATCCCCGATAACTACATCAGAAAACAGACGCTTGTTTCAAATGAGCGATACTTCACGCCCGAGCTCAAGGAGCTGGAAACGACGCTGCTGACGGCATCGGACAAGATAAAGCAGCTCGAATACGAGTTTTTCATGGACCTGTGCAGCACGATAGCCGAGCAGGTCGAGAAGGTGCAGGCGACCGCCGCGGCCATAGCGCAGCTTGACGTGCTGTGCGCCTTTGCCGAGGTCGCCGTGCGCAACGACTACTGCATGCCGGAGGTCGATGCCTCGGGCGAGCTCCTCATCCGCGAGGGGCGGCACCCCGTCGTCGAGCAGACGCTCAGCGATGTCGCCTTTGTCCCGAACGATACGCAGCTCAACTGCGAGGGCAGCCGCGTCGCCATCGTAACGGGCCCGAACATGGCCGGTAAGAGCACCTATATGCGCCAGACCGCGCTCATAACGCTCATGGCCCAGATAGGCTCCTTCGTTCCGGCAAAAAGCGCCGTTATCGGCGTTGTTGACCGTGTTTTCACCCGCATCGGCGCGTCCGACGACCTTGCATCGGGTCAATCGACCTTCATGCTCGAGATGAGCGAGGTCGCAGACATACTCAGCCACGCAACGAGCCGGAGCCTGCTGATACTCGACGAGATCGGCCGCGGCACTTCGACCTACGACGGCATGGCGATCGCCCGCGCGGTGCTTGAATACTGCGCGGATAAGAAAAAGCTCGGCGCAAAGACGATGTTCGCAACGCACTATCACGAGCTGAGTGCGCTTGAGGGCAGCGTCGAGGGTGTGCACAACTACTCGATCAGCGCGAAAAAGCAGGGCGACAGCCTTGTGTTCCTGCGCAAAATCGTGCCCGGCGCCGCCGACGACAGCTACGGCATCGAGGTCGCAAAGCTCGCAGGCGTGCCCGATAAGGTCATCACGAAGGCCAAGACCTATCTCAGACAGCTCGAGACCGAGGCCGCGGCACCCAGGATCGAAAAACCGGATTCGAGCGGCCAGATAAGTCTCGTCGATGCCGGAACGGACGAGGTCGGACGCATACTGCGCGCGACGGACATCAATTCACTCACGCCGCTCGAGGCGCTGAACCTGCTCAGCGAGCTTCAGCAGAAAGCGAGGGGCTGATGAAAGACCGGCTGAAAACCTCCGAGTTTCTGAGCGCGATGGTCCTGCTCCTGCTGCATGTCGCGGTGTTTCCGATGGCGCTGAGCCTGCTTGCGGCGGCAAATCCCGGGCTCATGAGCGCAGCGCAGCTCAATTTGGTTTACTACGCGGCCTCGCTGCTGCTCGTCACGCTCCTGCTGGGCAGGTATCTGCGCCGCAGCTTCGACGGCCTTGCCGACGCGCCGTTTCGCTGCCTGTCGTCCTTTGCGCTCGGCTGGCTCATGTACATTGCGCTGAGCTTTGCCGCGGCGTATCTTTTGCAGCTGCTCAACGTCACGGGCGATAACCTCAACGAAGAGACGGTCAACACCATGCTCGGCGACGAGCGCGGCGTTATCGTCGCCATGACCGTTTTCATGGCCCCCGTAGTCGAGGAGACGCTCTTTCGCGGCGGCCTGTTCTGCGGCCTGTATCCGCGCAGCCGGGCAGCGGCATACCTCGTGTCGATGACACTGTTCTGCCTGTATCACGTCTGGCAGTACGCCGTGCTTCTGCAAGACGTCAGCTACCTGCTGCTTGCCATACAGTACATCCCCGCAGCCTTTGTGCTGTGCTTTATCTACCGCCGCTCCGGCTCTATATGGACGGGCATTTTCTTCCACATGTCCGTGAACGCCCTCGCAGTTTTTTCGGCATCGCTTTAGGAGGTATCCCGCTCACCCGCAGCGGAAACCTCAACAGGCGAAACGGGCAAGATAATTCCCCTGCGATTAAATTTGTATTTGCCTGACGGCAAAGAATTTGATTACACCTCATCCGGCTCGCTTGCGCGACCCGCCTTCTCCTCAAAGCGAAGGCAAAGGGCGCAGACGAAATTTGCACTAAATCAGCACAATCTCACAGAAAGCAAAACGTTATGGTTTATACCGGTGTTTCGACACCGTGCACCCGCAATAAAGTATAGGTGCAGACCCAATGCGCCTCCGAAAAAGCGCGAAACGCCGTAGTTTATGCCGCCGTTTCGACACCGTGCACCCGCAATAAATGTATAGGTGCAGACTCAATGCGCTATTAAAAATGGAGATAAATACAAAAAAGATAGCGATAAGCGCAATGCTCATCGCGTTTGACGTAATATTCACGCGCGTTCTGGCGCTGAACACGCCGCTTATGAAGATCGGCATCGGCTTTGCGGCGGTGATGGTCTGCGGAATGCTCTACGGCCCGGGCTGGACCGCGCTGTGCGCCGGACTCGGCGACCTTGTCGGTGCGCTTCTGTTCCCGACGGGGGCGTATTTTCCGGGCTTTACCCTGACCGCGGCGCTCGGCGGTGCGATCTTCGGTGCGGCGCTGTATAAAAAGCGCCCGGGCCTTGCCGGCTGCATCGTGACCGCGTTTTTAAACTGCCTTATCGTCACGCTGCTGCTCAACACCCTTATGATCTCGCTTGTCTACGGCCCGCCGCTCGGCCCGCTGTTCGTTACACGCCTCGGCCAGTTCGGCATCATGCTCGCCGTGCAGACCCTCGTGCTCGTCTGCCTCACCCGCTCCCGTTTTTTGACGACGATTTTTTTGGAGGCGCATTGAGGCTGTACCTATGCGGAAATTGCGGGCGCCCGGTATCGAAACGCCGTATAAACTGCGGCGTTTCGCATCCCATAAGTGCAGTACATTGTTTGCCGGTACTCTGTAGGGCGCGGGCTTGCCTTTTCCGCCTGTAATGGTTTCCGCCGCAGCATCCGGTCTGGCAGCCGCAATAAACGTATCGGTGCAATGCGGAAGCGCCGCCAAAAAGCCTCCACTCAAGGGGAAGGCAAAGGATGCAGACAAAATTTGCACTAAATCAGCACAATCTCACAGAAAGCAAAACGTTATGGTTTACCCCATTGTCCCGATACCGGGCCACCGCAATCTCAGTATAGGTACAGACTTGATGCGCTATTAAAAAAGGAGGAAATGTTACAGCATGGGAAAGAAGAAAACTATACTTGACCTTCAGCAGATGAAGGAAAACGGCGAAAAGGCGGCATGGATGGTCATTTATGACTCTTGCATGGCCTCGTTCGCGGAAGAAGCCGGCATGGATATGATCCTCGTGGGTGACTCCATGGGCATGATAATCTACGGCTATGAGGGCACGGTGCCCGTCACGATGGACATGTCGATAGCCCACTGCCAGGGCGTTCGCCGCGGCGCGCCCAACACCTACATCATCGGCGACATGCCCTTCGGCGCGTATCACGCCAGCACCGAGGACGCGGTCAGCAACGCGGTGCGCTTCATGAAGGAAGGCGGCGTTGACGCCGTTAAGCTCGAGGGCGGCGTCGCCGTTGCCGACAAGATCCGCGCGATCGCAAACGCGGGCATAGTCGTGTTCGGCCACATCGGCCTGACCCCGCAGAGCAGTGCGGCCATGGGCGGATTCAAGGTCCAGGGCAAGACCACCGCGGCCGCGAAGGCCGTCATCGACGACGCCATCGCGGTGTATAAGGCCGGAGCGCGCGTGCTGCTGCTCGAGGGCGTTCCCGAGGAGACCGCCGCGTTCGTGCACAAGATCCTGCCCATTCCCGTGTACGGCATCGGCGCCGGCGCATGCTGCGACGGTCAGGTCATCCTCGCCGCCGACGCGCTGGGCGTGTACAAGAACTTCACCCCGAAGTTTGCGAAAAAATACTGCAATATCGGCGACATCGCCACTCAGGGCATGAAGGACTACATCGCCGAGGTCAAGGCCGGGACCTTCCCCGCGCCGGAGCACAAGTATAAATTCACCGGCGACAAGGAGGAGTTCGCGGCATTCACCGCCGAGCTCGAAAAGACCCTCGACCTGTAAACCGAACATTTCGGACAAATGGGTTCCGCAGCGGCAAAAAAGCCGCTGCGGACTTTTTATGCGCCGAGCACCGCGGCAAGCGTCAGAATGCCCAAATTATCGGCGTAAATTTTGTCGAAATCGCCGATGGGCAGTGGATTTACGCCGCGCCCTGCCTCGACGGTGAAGCCGGGGCGGTCGAAGCGGCTGATGAACCAGTCCTTGTACCCGGCAAAGCCCGAGGCAAAGGGCGTATCCTCGACGGAGTAGCCCGAGACGGCTGCGAGGGTGTCGGCAATATAGCGCGCGTCCTTCGGCTCAAGGTCGAGATAGCGCCAGTAGATCACCTCGCCCTGTGTGTGGTAAGAGAGCGTCAGCTGCGGAGAGAGTGCGAGAGTGAAGTCGTACATCGCACGGCTTTCCGGCGCGGAGAGCGGCGACGGGCCGGTGTAGTCCGCCGGAGCGGGGCTCACAACACCGAGGGCAAACTTGTTCTCGCGCGCCTGCTCCCAGTCTGCAGGGTACTGCAAATTGAGGTCCGTGCCGCGGATATTGGCCTTCCAGCCGGACGGAAACGGCACGCCAGGATAATCGTGAGCGATGCGCAGCGCAGTGTCGTAATACTCGCCGCCGGTGAGCTCACCGGTCACAAGGTCAAGGCCGTCGGGATCGACGCAGGGCGCTATGTAAATGCTCGCCTCGCGGCACAGCCCGCGTGCGCTGCGGCCGAAGACCGTGCCGTTTTCCGCGTATGCACGCGCAAGCTGTTCGGTAAATTTCAGCAGGAGCGGAATGCATATCCACTCGTTTGCGTGGTGCGCGGCGTTATAGAACACTCGCCTTTCGCCCTCGCCGACCGCAAGATACCACAGCGGCTTGCCCATTACCGAGCGGCCGAGCTGCCCCGCTCTGACAAAGGGATAGCGGGCAGCAATACCGCGCACGCAGTATGAAACGAGCCGCGCGGTAAAAGCGATATCTGTGGGCACAATATCGAATGGGAGCGGCACTGTCACTCTGCTTCCGACGGTGAGCGCCTCCGGTGTGATGCCGGGATTTGCCGTCAGGATTGCCGACAGCGGTACATTGTACTGCCGTGCGAGGCTAAACAGCGTTTCGCCGCGGTGGATGCGGTGCTCGGCAAAGCCGGTGTAATACGGCGTGAGCGCGGTCTGCGTAGCGGGGCCCGCGATGCCGTCGGCCGCAAGGCCGCTGTCCGACTGAAACGTGCGCAGTGCGCTCCTCGTCGCTTCGCCGAAAACGCCGTCGGCCGCAAGAGTCTTCGCGCCCGCACGGTGCAGCGCAAGCTGCAAAAGTCCGACCGACGGCCCGTAAGAGCCGATCTTCAAAATTTTCATAATCTCTCCTTTTTCGGAGGCGCATTAACGCCCTGCCTATACGTTTGTTGCGGGTGCCCGGTATCGAAACACTGGAATAAATAAAAACGTTTCGCCTGTTGAGGTTTCCGCTGAGGTGCTTGCAATACACGCAATAAATGTATAGGTAAAATCTCGATTCGCTGCTGAAAAAAGGCTTATATATTTTATGCCGGGTGCAGCATACTTTATGTGTGGAGGTGAGATATGAAAGTCAAAAAAATCATTTCGACGCTGGCGGCGCTTGCGCTGTGCGTCGTGCTGTGCGCGGCGGCGTATGCCGAATCGCTCGTGCCGGGCGGCAGTGCGCTGGGCATACGCATGACGACCGACGGCGTTGTCGTCGCAGGCATTTCCGAGATCGGCACGCAGGACGGCAGCCAGAGCCCCGCGGCGGAGGCGGGGATCAAAAAGGGCGATGTGATAACGCGGCTGGGCGGCAGCGAGATCTCGACCGCTCAGGATCTTCAGGATGCGCTGAGCGCCCTCGACGGAAGCGAGACCACCGTCACGCTCGAGCGCGGCGGCAAAACCAGGCAGCTGAACATCACGCCGGTGCAGGACACAGACGGCGCATGGAAGCTCGGACTTTGGCTGCGCGACGGTATCAGCGGTGTGGGCACGCTGACGTTCTACGACCCCGCGACCGGCGTCTACGGTGCGCTCGGCCACAGCGTAAGCGACGAGGCGACCGGCGAGGCTCTGCCGCTCGGCGACGGCGGCATCTACCGCGCGGAGATCGTCGGCATCGTTCCGGGCGAGGCGGGCGCTCCGGGTCAGCTCGACGGCAAAACCGACGCGGCGTCCTTCCTCGGCGACATCCGCATTAACTGTGGCTGCGGCATTTTCGGCACGGCGGACTTCGACGGCCGGACTATGGAGACGGGCGAGCTTGAAACAGGACCTGCGGCTATCCGCTGCACGCTGTCGGGCGAGGAAACGCGCGAGTACGGCATAGAGATCAAAAAGCTGTACTCCTCGGCCGAAGGCACGACGGCCATGCTGACCGTGACCGACCCCGAGCTGCTCTCGCTGACCGGCGGCATCGTGCAGGGCATGTCCGGAAGCCCAATCATCCAGAACGGCAGGCTCGTCGGCGCGGTCACGCACGTTTTTGTCAACGACCCGGCCTCGGGCTACGGCATCAGCATCGCGGATATGCTCCGCGCTTCCTCCGGAGCGCAGTAACGCGCCGAAAAATTTACAGAAACGGCTTGACAGATCGAGGGAGATGTGCGTATAATACACTTTTCAGAAATGAAAAAGAAGGAGCATTATATTATGAATAAATATCTTGACATCTCCCCCGAAGTCCGTCAGGCGCTGGCGGAAGGAAAGCCCGTAGTTGCGCTCGAGAGCACGATCATCTCCCACGGCATGCCCTATCCGAAAAACGTTGAGACCGCGATGCTGGTCGAGAAGACGATACGCGAAAACGGCGCGGTCCCCGCGACGATAGCCATCATCGGCGGCAGACTCAAGGCGGGCCTGTCCCCCGAGGAGATAGAATATCTCGGCAAGGCCGGACGCAAGGTGGCAAAGGCTTCCCGCCGCGATCTGGCAGCGATAGTCGCGCGCGGCGCGGACGGCGCAACGACCGTTACGACCACGATGATCATCGCCCACATGGCCGGCATCAAGGTGTTTGCGACCGGCGGCATCGGAGGTGTGCACCGTGGTGCGGAGACTACGATGGACATCTCCGCCGACCTCGAAGAGCTTGCCGGTACGCCCGTCATGGTCGTGTGCGCCGGTGCCAAGAGCATACTCGACCTCGGCCTGACGCTCGAGTACCTCGAGACCAAGGGCGTTCCCGTCATCGGCTACGGCACGGACGAGCTGCCCGCGTTCTACACGCGCCGCAGCGGCTTCGGCGTTGACTACCGCGTCGATTCTCCGGCGGAGCTTGCCGCGATGTTCAAGGCGCAGCAGGAGCTGGGAATGAAGGGCGGAATGCTCGTCACGAACCCCATCCCCGAGCAGTACGCCATGGACAAGGAGGTCATCGACGCTGCCATCGATCAGGCCATCGCCGAGAGCGTTGAAAAGGGCATCCACGGCAAGGAGACAACTCCGTTCCTGCTGGCGCGCGTCGTCGAGCTCACCGGCGGCGACTCGCTCGAGAGCAACATTCAGCTTGTTCTCAATAATGCCGTCGTCGCGTCCAAAACCGCGGCCGAGCTGTGCAGATAAGCAGATAAAAAGCGGCGAAACCGCAGGGGCAATGCTCCTGCGGTTTTTTGTCGGGCAAAAAGTGCGTAATGGGTATTGACTTGTGCACCGCCATGTGGTATTATATATTAGCTCTGAGGAGCACAGATATCGCGGAGTGGAGCAGTTCGGTAGCTCGTCGGGCTCATAACCCGAAGGTCGTGGGTTCAAATCCCTCCTCCGCAACCAGATCAGTTACCGTTGTTGATACAATTTCAACAACGGTAATTTTTTATTTATTGCCGTTCAGAGGATGTTTTGGGGACAAAATCCGGGATATTCTGAACATTTTCGGCAACAAGCAAATTTTGCGCCCGGATTTGCTGCGGCCATGACGAGAAAACCCTGGGCTTGGCAAAACGGCAATCGTTATAAGAGTAGAAACGATAAATGATTATTTTTTATCTGTATGAAACCGCCTAAGGCTGCGATGCTGCTCTGAACCTTAGGCATTTTCCTTTTATGTCCATGGGACAAAACGGACAGAAAGGACAAAATAGAACAGACCCGGAGCAGCAGAATCTTTTTCTGCCGTCCCGAGCCTGTTTTTACTATTCTCATAGCCTCGTTGTGATTTCCTTCCCATCCTTGAACCGAAACACCACCCGTTCATCAGCGTGGACGGTGACATGGTCGATGGTGCCGTTCCAGAGTTTTTCGTCAAAGTCAACGGGCAGGGCGTCCAATTCGCCCAGTTCAAACATCATGCCGCCGATGGCGATGGCATCTGCTTTCATTCTGTCCCGCTGCTTTTGCAGCGACGTCAGTCTGGCTTCGGTTTCTTCGAAGCGGCGGCACAAGTCGGCGTGAGTGGCGTGGTAGGTTTCTTCGGTTACGTTATTGGCTGCGTTTTCTTCAATACAGAGGCGCAGCATTTCGGTAACGGCGGTCAATTCCTCTTCCAAAGTCCGAATGTCCTCGTCGATAAAATCCGTATCCGTAAGCACCCGCTGGGTATCGCGCAGCCGGGCAATGACGATCTTCCGGTCGGAAAGATACGCCCCAAGGGCCGACAGGAACAGTTCTTTCAACCGTTCCTCGGTCAAATGGGGCGTTTCGCATTTGTGTTCCCCCTTAAATTTGTCGTTACATTGCCAAATGACCCGGCGGTAACGGTCGGTGGAGTGCCAGGTCTTGGCACCGAAAATCCCGCCGCAGTCGCCACAGAGGATCTTCCCGGAGAAGGGGCTGGTCTGACGGTGCCGATTGCGGCTGTTTTTACGCCGCTCCAACTCTGTCTGGACCTGTTCCCATTCCCAAGGCTCGATGATGGCAGAATGGCTGTCCTCTACATAATACTGCGGAACCTCGCCTTCGTTGACCTTGGTTTTCTTGGTGAGGAAATCCACCGTAAAGGACTTCTGAAGTAGTGCGGAGCCTTTGTATTTCTCGTTCCGCAGGATACTTTCTACCGTGGCTCTCTGCCAGACGGCCTTTTTGCCGGGAGTGGGGATTTCCTCCTCCGTCAGCACGGCGGCAATGGCGTTGGTGGATTTCCCCTGAAGAAATTCACGGTAGATACGCCTGACGATCTCCGCCTCCTCCGGAACGATTTCCGGTAGACCATCCGCACCTTTGCGATAGCCCAGAAATTGGCCGTAAGGGATGCTGACTTTTCCGTCGGCGAAGCGCTTTCGCTGCCCCCAGGTAACATTTTCGGAGATGCTGCGGCTTTCCTCCTGGGCAAGACTCGACATGATGGTGATGAGCAGTTCCCCTTTGGAGTCGAAGGTCATGATATTCTCTTTCTGAAAGAAGCACTCACAGCTGGCCTCCTTCAGCTTGCGGATGGTGGTCAGACTGTCCACGGTGTTTCTGGCGAAACGGCTGACGGATTTGGTCACGATCAGGTCGATCTTTCCAGCAAGGGCATCCCGGATCATCCGGTTAAAGCCGTCGCGGTGTTTGGTGTTGACGGCACTGATACCCTCGTCGGTATAGACCTCCACAAAGTCCCAATCCGGATTTTCCCGGATAAACTTGGTGTAATAGTCTACTTGGGCTTCATAGGAAGTGAGCTGTTCTTCGCTGTCCGTGGAGACACGGGCATAAGCCGCTACCCGGCGGCGCACCCGTTCCGTGGTAGGTGTTTTGGTATGGATATTCAGCGTGGCAGGGATGACGGTGACATTTTTAGCTTTCGGCATGGCGTTGATTCCTTTCCCGTGTTTTTTCTCCGGCAGTTTTGCGCATTTCCGCCGTCCAGCTCTCGGCACGGGAGCGGTCCTGCCACCGTTTTACGACACCAGTTCCGTTCTCGAGGGTGAACGCCAGGAGATTGTCGCTGTGGGCCGTAATCGCCGTTATTTTGCCCGTGTGCCCGACCTGGGCAGCGGCCTGCATCAGTGTTTCCTCCGGGATGGCTTTTGAGGGACAGTAGGACTTCCCATAAGAATTGTAGGTAGCGCAGATCCAAACCGGTCCCGTGGCGGTGGTTTTGCGGCGGTAGTGCTTGCCGCAGAGGGCGCAGGTGATGAGTCCCGTGAAGGGGGATGGTTGCTGCGGCTTGGTCGGAGCATACTTCCGCTTTCTGCGCAGGATCTCCGCCTGGACCGCATCGAATGTTTCCTGTGAAATGATGGCTTCGTGGGTGTTCGCCGCATGATACCTGGGCAGCTCTCCCTGATTCTTCCGGGTGACCTTGGTCAGATGGTTTTCCCGGAATTTGGTCTGCAGCAGGAGATTTCCGGTGTAGGCATAATTGCGGAGGATCCTCTCCACGGCACTCTTGTGAAACACGCCGCCGCTCTGGGTGGTATATCCGCTTTCGTTTAGTCGTTTGGTAATGGCGGTGACGCCCTTTCCCGCCAGATAGTCGTTGAAAATACTTCTGACGATCTCCGCTTCTTCCGGGACGATGGCCAGTTTCCCGTTCTCCCGGCGGTATCCCAGCATGAAGAATCGCCAAGGAACGCCTTCTTCAAAGTTCCGCTTCACCCGCCATTTCTGGTTTTCGCTGGCGGAGAGACTTTCCTCCTGAGCATAGCTTGCCAGAATAGAAAGCATCAGCTCTCCGTCAGCGGTGGCGGTGTCGATGGACTGCTCTTCAAAATAAACGCTGATGCCCAAGCCCTTCAGTTCCCGCACCGTATCCAGAAGGGTCACGGTGTTCCGGGAAAAACGGGATATGGACTTGGTGATGATGTGATCGATTTTCCCCATACGACAGTCGGCGAGCATCCGCTGAAAGTTCTCCCGGCTGTCTTTGGTGCCGGTCTTGGCTTCGTCTGCATAAACGCCCACATACTCCCAGCCCGGGTGGTGACGGATGTAGGTGCTGTAATGATCCACCTGTGCCGCCAAAGAGTGAAGCATGGCATCCTTACCACAGGATACTCTGGCATACGCCGCCACCCGAAGGGCTTTCGGCATGCGGGGAGTAAATTGGATTTGTTCTACGGTTCTCGGCATGGTCTTCTCCTTTGTATCAAGTATCGTCAGCTACATATATTGCTCGTTTCGGAGGATATAGCAAGTCCATATCATGACGAATTTAAAGGAAAATGCTGTTCCGTTTCAGGCCGACTTTCATGGCGAGAACAGCATTTGCCTGTTCACGGGTTTGGGCGTCCAGTTCCCCCGTTCGGCCGAGGTGATCCAGCATTGCGCAGAGGATCCGATACCGAATGAGTTCTTCTTGCGTCGGCGTAACAGAGACGGGAGCAGTATTTGCGTTTCCGGTTTCCATAGCTGACAAACTCCTTTCCGCAGTATTCACAGGTCAGACGGTAATAGGCTTTTCGCCGCACCTGTTCCGGATGGACATTCCACCATGCATTTCGGCATTGGTCGGAACAGAAGTATTTGGCTTTTCTGCCCTTCACTTGGAGTATCGGTTTCCCGCACCGGCGGCATCCGATTCGAACCGCATCTTCCGGCGGGTGGCGGCGGAGGTAAGAGCGAACGGTATTGACGGAGACTTGAAGGGCAAGCGCAATATCCGTGGCTGTTTTGCCCCGGCTGCGCATGACGTTCAGAATCTCAATTTCATGTTTGGTCATTTTGTAATCTCCTTGTTTGATTCCGGGTAATTCCCCTTTTGATTTCGCCGTTTTTGTGCGTAAGACCCCGGGCCGTTGCCCGGAGAGAAAAGGCGTAGAGATTGCGACCGCCCCTTCCCTCTCGGGTGCAACGGGCAAAACGGACGGATCACACATTCAGTACGGCGGGATTTGTTACATAAGTCTCCGACGGACGGCGGCCAATGCCCGGAGCCGGTCCCTGGGGCTTGACGGCAATGTAGCCATACTCGCATAGCCGGTTCAGCACGGGCTGCAGAGAATCTGCGGTTTTGAAACTGCGGCAAAGGCGCATGGCATCCCGGCGGGAGAACTCCGTAAGCAGTTCCCGCTTGATAAAGGACAGCAGGTGCCGGGCGTCTTTGTTTACCGTGTCGGCACCCATGAGAGAATAAGCGGCTTTGGCGTGCGCCAGAAAGTACCTGCCGATGGTTACGGCATGCTCCATGATCTCCCGGTCAACGGCATCGAACATGGAATCCTTGGGGTATTTCATGACGTGCAGAATCCCGCTGATACGCAGAACCGCGCCCACGAACTTACCTGCCCAGTCGGAGATCTCCGCCAAGTCTCCTTTCAACCGGCCTTCTATCTCGTTGAACAAGTCTTCCAGCACTTCCCGGGCACCATCGTCCAGACTGATCGGCTCCTGCTCATTGTCACTGGACAGGATGGTTTCAATCAGAGCCTGATACCTGGCCCTAACTCCTTCCGGAATCGGCTTCGTGGAGAAGGAGCGGCTGCCAACGGTAGACTTCGGCATGGCGTACAGGAATCGGGCGGTAAGGCCGCGACCACGGAATGTGTTGTTGCTCATCAGCCCGTTCAGCACTTCCGGCTGTACCGCCAGCACCATGGTCAATGCCGGGTGGATGATGCTCTCGCTGGCTCTGCCGATCCGGTCGACCCGGATGGTATCGCCGCTGTGGCCTTTGAGGAATACGTCGATATTCACATTGCGGCTGTAAAGGCCGCTGATGATATCGAAGATACCGCCCTCTGCGGAAACCACCGCCGCACACCCCTTGTTCTCTGCCAACACGGAAGTCAACTTTTCGGAGGTCACATCGTCCACGAATAACCGCAGCGGCTTGACCGGCTCGTATTTGGCAATTTCCGTTGCCTTGGCACGGACTTCTTCTTCTTCTTCTTCTTCTTCTTCTTCTTCTTCTTCGGCGGCTTTGCCCTTTGATGCCCGCTCCACCAAACTGCGTTTTTCCTTTTCCAGTCGGCTCAGAACCATCTGACTTTCGATGATTCCGGCATTGCGGCGGGAATTTTCCTCTTTTTCATATTCCTCCACCGGGCGGATCATCATGGACAGCACCGAGGATTTCCGCTCTGCCGGGGGAAGGATGACGACCGTGTAGATATTGAGGGATTCCACCCAGTCCGCATTGCCCCGGATGAAGTATTTTCCCTGGCTGCACAGGGCCCCCACACCAAGCGCTTCCACCGCCGCCATATCCACGGAAGTCTGCGTGGATTCCGCCACCGCCAACACATAGCGGCGAACGGTTTCCGGCAATGCGTCCACAGGAAATACAGGAATGTCATATTCATCAAACGGAAGGGGCGTTTCCCAGACGACGAAGCCGGTGCCGTTATAGGCATCCGGTGGGATGTACCCGGGTTGCTTACGCATCTTGACATAGAGCCGCTGTTTTCCGGCCCAGATGTTCTCCAGCTCCCGATCCTCCAGAGGCGGAATGCATTGCTCGGCGGCCTGCAAAAACAGTTCCTTTGATTTCGCCGTATCCCCATACCGTTTTATGATCTTTGCCCCGATCCGGGACAGGGTGCTGTTGCGGTTACCCTCGGGGATGGTGTGTCCCATGCTAACAAAGGCCTGTTCGTTCTCCAGGTCATCCAAAAATTCATTCAGAGGGGTCGTACCGGGGTGATAGATGACCTGCGGATCCTCCGTGCCGAACAGGAACCGGGCGACATCCATGGCATTGGCATCGAAAAATGGAAATGCCGCCAGCAGACGCTGCTTCAGCGCTGCATAACGCTCCGTATCCCGTTCGGGGGCGATGAGAAAAACGACATGAAAGCGTGGGCGGGCACTTTTTTCGCCTTTGATCCTCATGTGGTGGCGGCTGTAGTGCAGCACATAGGGAACATCGGCAAAAAGATCCGCAATGTCCTCCGGGGTGATCCACTCTGCCGCTATCTCTGAGTGGTCATTGTCACAGTCTCCGGGCAGCGCATTGGCAACCTCAAAATTTGCGGTGCTGCGGTAGTGGTTTTTGTACCGTGCGCAGACCATATCCGTGGCAAAAGCCTGCTTTGCGGAGACTTCGTCCGTGATTTTAACTTCGTTGGGATATCGGCAGTTGGCTGCGTTGCCGCTGCAGTCTGCCGTATATACGACGATTGGCTTTGTTTCGATCATGGCAATCACTCCTCTCTCAGTTCTTTTTGTTCAGCCAATCATCCAGTGCGGCTCGGGCGATCAGCCACCGCTGCCCCACGCGACGGTATGGGATAACTCCGCTCCCCAGCAACCGCACCAAGGTGGGGATACTGATCCCCAGGTAAGCCGCAGCCTCTTTGAGGTTGAATACGGACTTATCGGAACTCGTCTTCATGTATTTCGCTCCTTTCTCTTGTGTTTGGCTGTATTATCGCATATAATAGGGCCGTAATTCTTCACTCTATCGGTAAGAACAGCGGCTGCGTGCGATGTTCTAACGGTAAGAGTTTCGGTAATATGGGAGTGCTGCTACATGCATCTAAAACAGGAACTGACGGATTATGAGATCGGCGGCATCGGAGACATAAAAAAACACACCCTCCGGTTCCATTCATACAGAATCGGAACGGAGAGTGGGAAGCTGACGATTTATGCGGAATACGAAGCGGGTTGCCCGCCAAAAGTGTTTGACGGCTACCCCTCCGGGCAAGAACTACTGATTGACCTGTGCAATCTTTACCTGGAACTGCGAGAGAAACCATTGGAGGAATGTGCGCAGATTTTGATTCGGTGGAGTATGGAAAATATCCATATGTACTATTTATATGGAAGCGATGTGGATAACCGTCAAATTAGCGGTCATGATACGGATTCGTTCTGGGATGTGGTGGTAAATGCGTTGGAGTTTTACCAGGTTTGTGTCGAGGACGCAGTGACCGACTTGAAGCAACTCTACACCAACACCATGACGGTCTTTGCGATCCGAAGCCTGTTGGATGGCAACGTCTCACAGGCACAGCACTTCTGCGAAAATCTTCGAATGGCGGAAGAGGACGATCTCTTGAGGCAGTGGTATCGAGCCGGTGCAGAAAGTCGTATGTGTGTCATAGAACGCTTTGTGGAAAAACTGCCGAAACTTGCACTCGGCTTGGAATTTAACAAAAGCAGTCGGCAGATCACGCTGCAGCCCGTGGTGCGCTCCGTCGTGGACGCCGCCTATTACGCATTGGGACGTTTTGCGGCCGTCAATGCCGGTGCCATCGGAGACTATGGCGGCAAAACAAACATCGCCTTTTGCGCTGCCTGCGGCAGAGCGTTCATCAAGCAGGGAAACCGCCAAAAATACTGCGGGACCGTCCAATGCCAAAGCATCCGCAACAGCCGCAAGGCAAGCGATTATTACTACCGGAAGAAGCGGGCAGATACACGGCAGGATTAGACGCATGGAATCCATCCGGGTACGGATCCCTATATACAATGATTACTTCAAAGGCTTTTTCTTGAACGACTTTCGCACAACCGTGCGACACTCTCTTGCAAAATGTGACGCAACATAATATAATTTCCGATATAAACTGCGCTAAATTTAGGAGGACACAGAATGGCCGTTTCCTATAACCGGCTTTGGAAGCTGTTGATTGATAAGAAAATGAGTAAAGCGGATTTGCGCAAAGCAGCCGGGTTGGCTCCGAACACAATGACCAAGCTGCGGCGTGACGAACCGGTCACAATGGGCGTACTGGAAAAAATATGCGGTACACTGGATACGGATTTCGGGGACATTGTGGAATATGTAAAGGAGAAATAGCCTCCCGTTTATTTGGCCGGAATCGGAATGTGTGGACACTGTTTCGCTTGTGAATAATACATCTTTACCGAATCAATTACTCGGCCGCAAGTTTCAAATTTGGAGTGAGAGAAGCAATGGCTCGGAAAAAGAGCAAGGAGCAAATACACTATAATATGAGCCGAGTGCGTAATAGTGATACCGCTCTTGAAAAGTTACTTTGCGAGGAATTAATACGCAACGGAGTAACGACCTATACAAGAAATAACAAAACGATTTTCGGGAAACCGGACATTGCGTTTATTGCCAGAAAAATTGCAGTTTTTTGTGACGGAGACTTTTGGCATGGGTACGATTGGGCGAACGCCCAGAATGAGATAAAAAGTAATCGAGATTTTTGGATATCCAAAATAGAACGAAATATGCATCGGGATCTGGAAGTTACAACCCATCTACAAGAGCAGGGGTGGACAGTGCTCAGATTTTGGGGGCATGAAATACTCAAAGAAATGGATTTCTGCATATCCACCATACTGGACGAACTTCGAAATCTGCCGCGCCCACCATACAGAACAATTGATTTGTGTGCCGGAATCGGAGGCATCCGAAGAGGATTTGAACTGACCGGCCGATTTCGAAATGTGCTGTCCTCAGAAATAGATAAATACGCATGCAAGACATATCAACACCTATTTGGCGATGATCCTTACCACGATCTTACAAGCGATGAATTTAAGAATCTGGTTTCTGAAACGCCTTATGATGTTTTGCTTGCCGGATTCCCGTGTCAAACATTTAGCCGTGTCGGCTTGCAGGAAGGATTCGATGACGAAGAAAAGGGGAAGATTTTCTTTCATATTTCCGAAATCATTCAGAAAACCCGCCCATTTGTGATTTTTCTTGAAAATGTTGACCGTTTGGTGACACATGACGAAGGGCGAACATTCCGGACAATTATCGACACGTTAGTCAGAAGACTCGGTTATCACATTATAGGCGTGGAACAACGGGAAGACGGGGGCTTACAATATACGCCGAAGGCATTCATAAGAAATTCACGCGATTTTGGTGTGCCGCAAAATCGTCCTCGTACATATATTATCGGTTTTGATACGGAACGGTTTTCCCCTGAAGAATTAGCCAGACTGCCCCATGAGCTGCCTTTGAATTGCGCCAATGAAATATACCACGACTTAAATGATGTTCTGGAGCACAATGTCCCGGCAAAGTATTATATGGCGTCAGGCTATCTGGACACGCTTATTCGGCACAGAGCCAGGCAGGAAGGAAAGGGATACGGTTTCGGATATCGAATAGTTAATGCGGAAGGAATTGAAAGGCCAATCGCAAACACATTACTGGCAACGGGCGGCTCCGGGCGAGAACGCAATTTGATTTATGATCCCCAAGCCGGCATCGCCGGACAAATAATTAAGGGTAAGAAAACTCCGCTCAACGACAAAGGAATCCGCATAATGACACCATCGGAGTGGGGCAAATTGCAAGGTTTCATTAATTACGGATTTATTGATGAAAACGGGAGAGACGGATTTTCTTTTCCGGAAGAAATTCCAAATGTACAACGGTATAAACAGTTCGGAAACTCTGTTACCATTCCGGTGATTGAAGAAATGGCAAACTTCATACTTAAGTGCTTAGAGGTATTACGGGGAGAGCAATAAACGGAGGTGCAAGTCCATGACCGCAGACAAACTCGCTGATGCGATTTTGAATAAGTGCGATATTTATTACGGTGGAGCACTCATTTCGAAAGAAGCCATAATCGAGAAATATCTTGCGTTCTTTGCGAAATCATTAGTATCAAAGGAACGCACGATAAATTTTGCATTGCACACAGGGTCTGTCTGCTTCGATGTTATTTCTGTTGTGGCCGTTGCGCTGGGATGCTTATCTTATAATTTGTCAACAAATGATGACATTATATCTTCGCTTCAGCCTAACGATATGGTTCTCTTCAAGGGGCAACGATATCGTTGGAAAGGTACCGGATTTGAATATGGCAGCCTGTGCATGATACTTGAGCAGGACGGAAAGGGAAAAAACGGGAAGACCACCAGCTATCTTCCGTTGGATCGAAATAAACATCTTATCAAGCCATACTATGGGGACTCTCAGGTAACGGACGGCCGCGGTGTAAAAAAACGCAGTACGAATCGCGAGGACTTTCTCTCTTATATCTTTGATGTGGATGTGGTCGAGATCCCTACTCAGATCGATGTTTCCGTTGTTATCGTTGCGGAACGAAATTCTTTCGGCGAAATTTGTAAACAGGTTAGGATTGCATATGGGGACGGAAAGGCTGTCAGCCTGTTGGATATCATTCCGGCAGCATATTACACAGGCAGTGGTGATGAGTATCAGTACGGTCTTAATCCGACCAAAGCCGAACCCGTTTTGAAAGTAACCGGCAAAATATCAACCGCACGAGACTTGGTGTTAGACAACCACGGGAACAAGGTTGTTGGGTTGCTGGTTACGGGCGGCATCTCTCTTTCGGAAAACAACTCGGAACTCGCCGATTTACTTAGGAGAAAGCTCCTTCGGTTTGTCCATGTTATCTCCCCTTTGAAAGCCGATATCGGTGAACGTATTCTGGAGATATATGACGAAGCATCCGTGTTTGCCTGCACAAAAGAACTGCTTTCGCAAAACAGTCAAATGATTCGAAGCGAGAATCCGCTTACCGTGGAACTTCACAGGCAGATTATGAATGTAATCCACAACACCGTCACTCCGATTGTGGTTTCGGGAGGATGGGAGTGGACCGAGTACCGCCGCATAAAAAGCGCCATTCTGACAATTAGGCAATCAAACTGGCAAGATTCCGAAAAAGATGACTTTGTGATAACGGCATATGGGCTTCTAAATCTCATGAATACCGCTCTTTTCTCTATGGAAGAAATGGAAAAAGCGATAGATGAACGTCAGATTCATCAGGCCGTATTGCCGCCACAGGAACGAATTGCAAGATTGTGGGACATTGCCGAACGAGCGGGTTCCATGCAGGATCTATGCATTACGGTGGCTGATGCTTTGGAGCAAAAGTATAAGGAGCGATTAATCGAATCTCCTAAAGCAGATTTTGTCGATAAGTATATTAAAGCTCACGGGAATGACAAAATAGCAATTGTTGTTCCTAAAGCATACTATTCGGATATTTTGCGTTTTATCCACCCTGATTATTTCCGAGACGATCATGTCATTTGCATGACCGCTAACCGCTTTGATTTTCACGGAGAATATGATGCGATTCTTTGCGTAGGTGAGATTAATAGCAGGCGCTTTGATCCGTTGCAATGCTCAAGCGTGCGTAATATAGATGTTCTCCTTTATGATTGTGAGGAAAAAGTATTCTCCTACCGAAGGAAAAAGCAGAAAAAGCTCGTGCGAAATCTGAATCGAAGAATAGGATTTACCGAAAGTAGCAGCGAACCGGAAGACAGTGATACTCCGGAAGAAAAGAGCCTGGCATCTGATTTGCGGCAATTTTCCGCATTGGATGAGTACATTGACAGTTTTGGTACTTTTGATATCCGTAAAATTGCCCACACATACACAACCGACGGTGGACATGTCCCGGTGGCAGAGGTAAAGTTTGTCGGCTCATTTGTTACCGGAGAACAAATCCTATTCTCGAAGTACTATGCTGCCGCGGTTTTTGATGCCGTTTCCGAAAGCGTAACGGAGAAATCTCCGGAGCAGCTGCGCCCGGGAGATGTGTTGGTATTTGTAAAACGAGACGATTACACAAAGAACATAGTTGACTTCATATATGAGAGGCTTCTTCATGATGGTAAGCTGGGGCAAGATGCGGTAAATGCATTCGAAAAATCTCAATACTGGAAAGAAGCTCTGCGAGAATATAAAGAAACTAACGGGCTTACCTACAGAGGTGTAGCGCAAAAATTGCGCAAGGCCGGAAGCAAAATGCAAGAGGTAACAATCAGGCAGTGGCTGGTTGAAGATAGCCACATCGTCGGGCCGAGAAACGAGCAAACGCTGGAATACATAGCAGCCCTAACCCAAGACCCATACCTCTTGGCAGATGCCCACGGCTTTTTTACCTCGTGTGCCGAGGTTCGACATGACCGGCGAAAAATACTGGATTTGATAGCAAAGGCTATCGGCGACAAGCTAAGCGGCAATCTGCCGCCGGAGGGCAGTGTCCTTAGTGTTGTTTATGATAACGTGGACAGTCTTTCCGAAACCATGGAATTGGATAATATATCGGAACTAAGTGAAAGCGTTAATATCGGTGTCGGCCTTGTGAACACACCCATTACGGAAACGGAGGTATTGATGTGACGGATAATGAGATTAAGCGGTCAATGATTTCTGCCCGAGAAGAGTATATCAATATAATCAAATCCGAACTGCTCGGACCGGGATCCGAGTTCTCTTTGCCGAATGCGGAACATGAGTTGATTTCCAGTACTCCGACAAGCCGTTATTCCGTTGGCATTCTGTTTCCGCAGGGGAACGAAGTCAATCAGGATAACGATGAGACGGTGGAATTAGAGGAAGCCGACAATTCGGCCGAGATCACCGATTCGGCTTCTGCCGAAGAGCCGATTGCCGATCCCGTTCAACAGAAGAAACAGAAAACCTATGCATTTGATGAAACCGCCGATGAAAACTTGGATGAAGAAATCGGAATGGCTACCCAGTATATGCCTTCGTCTATGGGTATTACGTTCATCGCAAGCGGAAATACGAACATCGTCAGAGGGAGTCTGACATTTGCCACATACAGAAACGCGAAGATCACGGATTGTATGATTCCCTATTGGCCTGATGACCCCGACACCTATACGGTTTCTCCCGAATTGGCTCATATTGTGGCGTACGACAAGGAAGTTCATGCGCTACGGCTGATTTCATCCGTTACCGCTAAGGAAGCCCGGAGTATATTTGAGCGCGATACGATTCCGGAAAATGAGTTCAATATTCTCAAGAAAATAATCTATCGGTTTGTCGACTACTGTGCTATGGGGTATGTGCGAGTTCCGCATGAAATTCCGGAATTCGTGCTTGACTTTAGTCATGGAGATTATGTCGATGATGAACGCAACCGCAGCCTGGATGATACAGACGCTAAGCTGGTGGCATTGAGAAGGAGAATCGGTGCCGATTTGTGGTCAGTTACCGTTATGCTGGTAAACGGTCGGAAAGAATCTCCCGTAAAAGCAAATCGCTGTATTTTTCAGGCAGAATTGAAAGTATCGTCCGAGAACAATGATTTCGTTTTTGCAGAAAGCAATCCCCATGCAGATACAACCGCAATGGATTCGGAAGAACAATCTTTGGATTTGTTGTACCGCCACAAAAAAATATACGGAACCGGCCTGGGAACATCCGTGAGTTGGGACATTAATGCATCCGGAATCGGGAGCATATGGAGCGATTTCTTCCCGACCGTTGAAATCCCGTCAATGAGTTTCTCTCTGCCTCAGAACGGGCTTATCAAAGACGAAGAATTGTCCATGAAGTATTTGTCTGACCTTGATTCAACCGACAGAGCCACCAAACTTGCATCCATGCGGAGTTTGGTCGACCTGTATAGAAATTGGGTGGACGATCTGGAAAGAGTAGCCGCAACGCTCGATTCCAGATACGAATCCGCTGCCGCCAATAACATCGGCGAATGCCGGCAGGCATATAAGCGAATGTACGCCGGTATTGATTCTCTGGAACAAAACGACGAAGCATACACGGCCTTTTTGCTGGCGAATCGTGCAATGTTTATGCAGAGACTTCATATTGCAATGCAAGGAAGTATGGCCAAAACAAACGCCGACCGTTACCCCGGGGACGAAGAAATAGCCGATCGACTTCATGGCATGGATTACGGCCGGGAGAGTGACGATAAATGCAGATGGAGACCTTTCCAGATAGCGTTTTTGCTGATGGATATCAACTCCATAATTGATGACGAGTCCCCGGAGAGGAGCATCGTCGATCTGATATGGTTTCCCACCGGCGGCGGTAAAACCGAGGCATACCTCGGACTGACCGCATTTACAATTTTTTATCGTAAGCTGGCGCATCCCAAAAACTCCAATGGCACGGCTGTTATTATGCGCTACACGCTCCGTCTTTTGGCGGCGCAGCAGTTTACCCGCGCTGCTACACTCATTTGTGCTTGCGAGTACATTAGGCAGGATTGCGCTCAAAAGAGACATAAATATCCTTCCTATCCGTTGGGGAAAGAGCCGATTACAATCGGACTCTGGATTGGCGGATCTCATATTCCAAATAAAAATGTCGGAACCGGTGAGCGTTCCAATAGTGCGGAATACCATTTGGGTAAGCTGCAGAGCGTGAGCAGCCCGTATTATGTTCGTAACGAAAAGGAACGTCATAATAAGTTCCAGGTGTTGAAGTGTCCCTGGTGTGGAACAAAGATGGTTAAGGATGATAAAAACGGCCGTCTGGTTGGAGAGTGGGGATATAACATGAGCGGCGGTAAACATTTTTATATGTTCTGTCCGCACGAAGATTGCGCATTTACCAAAAAACTTCCTATTCAGATTATCGATGACGAGCTCTACGAAGTACCCCCCACATTATTGTTTGGCACTGTGGATAAATTTGCCATGCTTCCTTGGGACGGACGAATCGGTGCATTTTTCGGAATCGGGAAAGACAATCGCACTCCGGAACTTATTATCCAGGACGAATTACATTTGATTTCTGGCGCATTGGGTACGGTTGTTGGACTTTATGAAACCGCAGTGGACGCAATTTGTGGTCAAAAGGGTGTATATCCCAAAGTGATAGCATCTACCGCTACGATACGGAGGGCAAAAGAGCAGTGCTCCGTGCTGTATAACCGCGAGGTAGTGCAATTCCCGGCTCCCGGATTGGATGCGGAGGACTCCTTCTTTGCAAAAGAGTCTGCCATTGATTATGAAAAAGGTGATTACGGGCGCAAGTATGTTGGTATTATGCCTTCCGGCAAAACCAAAGCCATGATGGAAATTCGCACTATGGCTGCGCTCATGCAGAAGATTTATACCATGGACCTTTCGGAAGAGGTTAAAGATAAGCTGTGGACGTTGACGGTATACTTTAACAGTCTGAAGGACCTGGGTAAGGCTTCAACGTTGGTGGACGATGACGTAAAGGATTTTATTGTTCGCACGGCAAATCGTATGTTTACGGGGAGACGGCTCATCGTCAGTGCGGACGAGCTTACCAGTCGCGTTTCCACTACGGCATTAAACGAAACTTTGGATAAATTGGAAAAAATTGAATACTCCAAAGAAAACGAAGCGGCAAAACGGTATGCTTCCAATGTGCTGCTTGCCACGAACATGATCTCCGTTGGCATTGACGTGGCGCGGTTGAATGTCATGTTGATGATCGGGCAGCCTAAACTTACCAGTGAGTATATTCAGGCATCCAGCCGTGTGGGACGTTCCTTCCCCGGCGTCGTCTTTGTGCAGTACGATGCAACAAAGAGTCGCGACCGCTCCCACTATGAGCGATTCCGCTCTTATCATGAATCATTTTATCGTTTTGTCGAGCCAACCGGAGCAACTCCGTTTTCCCGCCCGGCGCGTGAGCGAGCTCTGCACGCCGTCCTCGTTTCAATGATGCGTCAAATGACCGGAATGAGCGAAGACAAGGATGCCATCAACTTTGACAAGGAGTACTTTGCGGACACAATAAAACAAATCGAAACATTCGTCACGGATAGGGTGACAGGGATTAACAAACGCTCCGAGGGACAGGCAAAAGACGATGTAAACGAAATCCGGACGGAGATTAAGCAGTTCTTTGATCTTTGGCAATCCTATGTGGAGGAATGTAACGGAGAACACCCGTCCGTTCCGCTGTATTTTGGCCGTCGATTCATGGTTAATCCTCCCGCAGGAGATGCACGTCGGCTGCTTAAACAATACAATTCCTCAGGTAAGGATAATGCCGTCGAAACTTTGACCTCAATGCGAAATGTGGATACCCCGGTATCGGGCAGTATTATAGTTTGGGGGGATAACAATGTCTGAACAGGTGAAGGCAAAGGTGGAACTGAATAAGGTTACCCACTCCGTTCGTGCCGCTCAGGCGGTTTTGCAGTATGGTGTAGGTGCTATGGTGGACTTCCCGGATCAGACATTGGTGACGGCTGCACCGGAGTACTGGAGTGGGACAAGCAGAATCTATGATGATCGCTTCGCCAAAGCTCTTGGAGTGGACTACTTTGCGTTACCCACCAACATTGCGTACGCACGTTTTCCCGAATGGTATTTCTGCCCGAAGTGTCGAAGATTTCAGCCGTTAAAAAACTGGGTGTCTGAGTACAGAAAGACAGCCAAGCCCAAAATGCTTGAACGGGATGAGTATATGGTTGAGCATATGCAATGCCCCCGGTGTCGGCAGGATTTGGTTGTAGCGCGTATTGTCACGGTGTGTGAAAGTGGTCATTTGAATGATTTTCCCTGGATAAAATGGGTTCATGCAAAGGCGAAGAAACCGATCTGCGGAAATCCGGAGCTGAAATTTAAGACGGGCGCATCCGGAACGGAAGGGCTTGAAGGATTGAGCGTTAGCTGCTCCTGCGGTGCCGTTGCGACATTAAGAGGCGCATTCGATAAGGATTGCTTTCAAAAACTGGATGAAGATTTGGGAACCAATCAGTTCAGGTGTGACGGAAATCATCCGTTTCGGCACGCCAAAGAAAAGTGCGCTTGCTACCCCAAAACCGTGCAGAGAGGTGCATCGTCCGTTTACTTTCCTGTAGTGCATAGTTCATTGGTCATTCCTCCGTATGCGGATAAGTTGAATGCAAAAATAGAGCAAAGCAAAGCTTATGATGATTGTATGACTATCATAAGCGATGAGGACCCCGAAGAAAAGATCGCAACAATCGCCCGGCGATTGCCGAAGTGGGTAGATAAAATTGCACTGGAGATCGGTGCACCCCACGCAGAAGTGGAAAAAATACTAACGCAAAAATGGTTGGATCCGGTGCCGGAAGGCGTTGACGTGACCGGGATTCAGTATCGTGTGGAGGAATATACGGCACTGTCCGGAGAAATAGGCGCAGTCGGTTCCGGGTTGGGCGATTTTTCCCGTGAGGAAATGGATATCTCCGAGTATGGCCTCCCTCATATTAAAGCCATTTCCCTCATAGACAAAGTGCGCGTGGTAAATGCATTGATTGGTTTCTCCAGAATTCAGCCGGCAATGACACGCAATGATGTAGGCTTTGTGGATGTGAAGGAACCCGACACTCGGTGGTACCCCGCTTATGAAGTGCGCGGCGAAGGCATCTTTATAGAGTTTAACCAAGAAGACATCGACAAGTGGGTTGAAACCCATCCGATGGTCAACGAGAGAGTCGCCATACTAAACCGCAATTATGCAACGTCGTTCATCGGGAAAAACCATCCGCGAACGATAACGCCCAAATTTCTTATGCTGCACACGCTATCCCACTTGCTCATTTCTCAGCTGAGTTTTGAATGTGGGTATAGCATTGCTTCCCTGAGTGAGCGCTTATACTGTGCGGAGGAATCCGACGGGAAAAATATGGCGGGTATTTTCATCTATACGGCCAGTGGCGACGCAGAGGGAACATTGGGAGGACTGGTTCGCCAAGGAAGACCGGATGCGTTCCCCGGTATTCTCAGAAAAGCAATTGCAAACGCCAAGACTTGCTCAAATGACCCGGTATGCATAATGAGCCGAGGGCAAGGTCGCGACTCTCTGAACTTGGCTGCATGTCATGCTTGTGGGTTGCTCCCCGAAACCTGTTGCGAAGAGAGAAATGCATTCCTGGATCGAGGTGTCATTGTTGGAACATATGAAAACCCAGGAATCGGGTTTTGGAACGATATCGGGTAAAACTCTACTAATCCCAAATGACGAATTTTGCAGATAAAACGTCAGTATCCAGAAGTGCAATATCAGAGCATATTAAGAAAACACGCCGTGCCGAAAAAAGCAAGGCAGAGTCGGACAGCTCCCTGGAAAACAATTACTCAAGCGGTGGAGGTGGAGAAGTTCCGGAGGAATTGGAACTTTGGAGAACGTCTTTAGTAGAAATGTTGCACAGCATGAATCCGTATGCATTCGAGCGCTTGGCGATGTTACTGTTGCGAGAGGGTGGTTTTCCCCAAGTCCGTGTAACAAAAAAGTCCGGGGATGGCGGGATAGACGGAACTGGTAAACTACATGGACACCATTTATATTCTATGCCATCTTTGTTCACCTGGAATCAGATTGGTGTGTTGCAAATCCGCCAGAAAATGAAAGAGCAAGAAGGAACTAACAAAGGCCAGGTCAGAGAAATGGCTATTTTCATTGAAACATTCGATGCGGAAAACGGGGAGCTTCGGGAAAAAATAGACGAACTGAATGATCAATTGCTTGCCGTAAGGGCACATCGTGACGCAATCCTTGCGATGGGACGCGGTGGTAATGAGAATGGCTTCTTTTATAAATCGGGCGAAGAAGCAGAATTGTATCCGGGAGAAAAAGTGGAATTGTTATATAATGTGTTATCTCAAGTAATTGATAAATATCCACCCGACTCTCGTGCTCATCTGCTAATTGATGCTTTACTTTCGGCAAATCCAAAAGCGGGAGAGTGCGACCGCATAATAAGAGGACTCAGAGAGATTTTTGGTAATGGTGATCGTTTGACTAAGGCTGGAAAGAACCGACTGAAAGACTTGGGATTTACTGTTATGGAAGATGGAACTCATTATAAAATAACATTTCATGATCCCAGATATATGTTTACTGTTTCTAAAACCCCTGGTGATCACCGAGAAGGTAAAAATCTAATCTCGGATATTTGTAAAGCAATAGATATTTCTTGGAAAATTTAACTACTGCCTGGCTGCGATTTGAGAATAATAAAAGAGGACATCCTCATTTTGATAATAGGAATCTTCGCAAAAACGACCGCACCGTATTCACACTGATTCCAAGTTGCTGCGATATTTCCTTGGCGGAGCACCCAGCAGCGTACAAGGCCAGTATCCGGCTGTGGTCCCGCTGCGTATTGTAAAGTCGTTTTCCTCGAGGAGTAGCGCCTAGGCGGTGGCGATAGACACTGCCGTCCAGGAAGTGAATCACCAGTGTTTGCTTCGACGTAACCACCATTTTGCGAATCAGAATACGAATCATCATGCCGTCAATGTGGATATCCGGTTTGCCACGGGCGACATCGTCTAAAGCAGACCGGATATCCGGCGTGATACCGCCTAAAGTATGCTCCAGTAGATTGCTGCACATATCCAAGATGTCCGCATGCACTTTTATTAGATGGCTCATGGCCCTTTGGACGGCAGCATCCAATTCTTCGGCGTAAATATGGCGGCATCTACATTTTGTGCGACCGTTTTTCCTGCTATTGCACTCCCAGACCGCATCATTATAGGTGGTGGAATGCCAGGTCTTTCGTCCGTACCGACTGCCGCAATCGCCGCAAATGATCAAATTCGAAAACGGCGAAAATGTGCAGTTTCTGCGGTCTGCGTCCGTCCATACGGCTTGCACCTCTTGCCGGACGGATCTGCTGACAATGGGCGGGTGCCCGTTCTCCACATAGTATTGCGGGGCTTCGCCCTCATTGATTTTTGTGGTTTTTGTAAGAAAGTCCGTCGTAACCCGTTTTTGAAGGATGGCATCGCCCACATATTTTTCATTCTTGAGAATGCTGCGGACGGTAGCCGATTCCCACCGCTGACGTTGCCCCGGAGAGGATACACCATAGTCCATCAGAATCCGGCAAATATCCGTGCTGCTTCTTCCGGACAGCGCCAGCAGATAGATGAACCGCACAACTCTTGCCCCGACTTCATCGACTTGGATCTCGCCGCCCCGGTTGTGCGTATATCCCAATAGCCGCCCAGGCAGATAATAGATCCCTTGGGCGTATCGGTGGCGGACGGCCCAAGTCACATTCTCGGAAATGGATCGACTTTCCTCTTCAGCGAAGGAACTCATCAGGGTGATGAGAAATTCTCCCGTGCTGTCTGCCGTGTTGATATTTTCCTTCTGGAAGTATACCGCCACTCCGGCAGCTTTCAGGTTGCGAATGGTAGTAAGGGCATCCACGGTGTTCCGAGCAAACCGGGACAGGGACTTGGTAAGGATCAGGTCGATTTTTCCGTCCAGCGCATCGTCCACCATGTGATTAAAGCCGTCCCTTCTACGGATGGACAACCCGGAAATACCGTCATCCGTGTATATCCCGACGAAAACCCAGTCCGGGTGGTGTCGAATATATTCCGCAAAATAGTCCTGCTGAGACTGAAGACTGTTCTCCTGTGCATCTTTCATGGTGGACACTCTGGCATAGGCGGCGACTCTCTTCCTTGGCTGCGGCTGTGCCGGGGCAGGCAACTTCACCGGAAACTCAATCCGTGTAATTCTTTTCGACAGCGATGCTGTTCGCCTCCAGTTCCCCGATAGGGGCGTGATATTGTTCTGCCGCCGCTCTAATTAGGCATCGGACATCTTCCTGCGAAATGATACCCTGAGCTGCCAGCGTGGCAAATACGCTCTTGCAGAGTCGGAAGTTTACTTCCGATGTGCATTCTGATTGGGTCATCGTAGCACCTCCTTCAGAAACGACAGTATATTGCCGGTTCCGGGATCGTCAACGGTCAACAGGCAGAGTTATCAGAAAGTTATCATCTTCAAGAACTATGGTCGCACTTGGGTGCTGCAGATGATTGGGTGTGCAGTAGAGCAATAAATCAATATTTCTCCGAAAATATTCACAGTATACTATCGATATTTCTTGACAAAGATTGATTTTGCGGGTATTATATTGGAGAAGGAGCTGATCTTGATGGCAATCACAACAAAAGAAGGTATCCTTAAAGTCCTGAGCGCTTATAACCCGTGGTGGAAAACAGGGACGATCAGTCCACAGATGTCAAAGACCTATAAGAGATTTGCGTTTCATGAAGCAATGAAACGCCTTACAGAGAAAGGCATTCGTCGTTCTGTAGTCTTAACGGGAACGAGACGTGTCGGCAAAACAACGATCCAATACCAAATGATTGAGTCGCTATTAAAGTCTGGAGTTGCACCCCAGAAAATTGTTTTTATTTCTTTGGATCATCCCATGCTGAAACTCAGTCAATTTCAGGATGTCCTGGAGTGCTATCATGAAAATATCTATGCGGAGCAGGATGTATATTACTTTTTTGATGAGGTGCAATATGCGCAGGACTGGGACCGATGGTTAAAAATCATTTATGATACACAACCGGATACCCGTGTTGTTGCAACCGGTTCTGCAAGTCCGGCGTTGATGAAAGGCAGCAGAGAAAGCGGCGCCGGTCGCTGGACCGTCATACAGGTTCCAACCATGTCTTTTTACGAGTACTGCGAACTGCTGGATTTAGAGCGTCCCAATATTGCTCCGGATCTGAAAGTAACAACTATGCTCCGTAAAAGTCAGATCGAGCGGACGCAAATCATGATGCAGCTTTCCAAAGTTCAAAACCATTTTATGCGATATTTGCAGGTCGGCGGTTTCCCGGAATTGGCGTTAGCGGATAACGATTTGATGGCGCAGCAGATCATGCGTGAAGATGTTGTGGATAAAGTCTTGAAGCGCGACCTTCCTTCCCTTTACAATATTCGCAATGCCACGGAATTGGAGAGAATCTTCTTATATCTCTGCAACGTTTCTTCGGAAATCATTTCCATCGAGGCAATCACGAAAGAGCTGAACGGTGTATCCCGCACAACCGTGGAAAACTATATTCAGTATCTGGAGAGCGCAAATCTGATTTATCAAAGCTGGCCGGTTGATATGGCTGGAAAAAAAATATTGAAGGCTCGGCCTAAAATTTATATTGCGGATGCAGCGATCCGAAACGCTGTCTTGATGGATGATTCTATTTTGACGGACCCCGTTGAGATGGGGAAGATTGTTGAAACCGCTGTTTACAAACACGTTGCTGCGTTTTACTATCAATATGCCACATCTGTTGGTTACTTCAGGGGTGGTAAAAAAGGAAAAGAAATTGATATTGTGGTGGACTACCCCAACACGAAAAATATCCTTATAGAAGTCAAATACAGAGAAGGCGCGCCAATTGCGGATGATGATGCGATTGTAGAATTGTGTGAAGAATCGTCGGCAGCAATTGTCGTTACAAAGAATGCCGATGATTTTGGCGTTCACAACACGAAGTGCGGCAGAGATTTGCTGCGAATTCCTGCGTTTGCTTTTCTGTATTTGCTGGGGAACGCCGAAAAACACGGATACCGCGGAATGGAACAGTAACATGCACCGCATTTTGTCCCGCTTGTCCTCATTGTCCCGGTGTGTCAGGACGAACTCTGCAAAAAATGCACCACGCCTGCAAAGCATAGTGCATTGTATCCACGAGCGGTAGGTTTGCCAAATTTGTTACCGTTGTTGATACCATATCAACAACGGTAATTTTTTATTTTCCGTCGCCCGAGGGATGATTTTTGCGAAAAGCGGGGCTTTTCCCGAACATTTCCGGCCATCGGCGCGATGTACGCCCGAATTTGCTGCGGCCATGGCTGGAAAATCCAGGGCTTAGCAAAACGGCAATCGTTATAAGAATAGAAACGATAAATTATTATTTTCCATATATAAACCCGCTTAAGGCTGAGATGCTGCTCTGAGCCTTAGGCGGGTTTTCGCTTATTACCGCGGGACAGAAAGGACAAAAAGGACAACCAGATGGCCTGATAAGAAGGAAGTTCCTCTAGAATAGCAGGTGTGGTGATGCACTATTTGTTATGGAAAATATATTCTACAGCGAAAAGGCGCTCAGAACTATAGTGCTATATTAATTCTTTAAGCTTATTCATATCAAGCAAAAATGAACTGCCAAGCAAAAAGAAAGCACAATATGCTTGCTCTCGAATGGATTTAATTTCCTCAAAGGAATATATGTTATCTTTGTGGAAATAACCATTGCGGGTATGTGTAAAGAAATCATGTAGATAGGCTTGGACTACATATCCAATTGTTTCATTAATGTATACTTGGTGTAACGAATTTCCGTAATTTTTATCGATACTGGTCAGCAAGTTGTTTGCCATTGTTAAGAGGCTGTCTTTGTTTTCTCTTGTCAGAACCACAAGGTTATTTTTTTGTGTCTTGAGTTTGAATTGTAGTGTGTCACATTTAGAAAGCATTAACGTGAACAAGAACTGCTCAATTGATTTCAGGTATCCTGCAACAATGGCGGTTTGTTCCATTTCTCCATCAGTGCTTTCAAGCAAATCAAAGTATCATTCCGAACTCACAAAGCTGTCAACGAAAGGAGCAGAGTTAATTTGTAAAATACCACTATTCCCAAAACGATTCTTTAAAAAATCAATTTCGTCCGGTGTAAATGAATCGGGCAACGCATTTTTATAGAAGAACCCATCAAATTCCGCTATGACCTTTTCTTTCTTCTTGTGAATAGCTTTTTGTGTAGGAATCGGTGATACAATCAACCCCAGCATTATTTCTGCATCATAGATGAATCGGCCAATATATTCTTGGAATACTTCATATTCTCCGGGGGCAATGCAATTAAAGAACTCCTCCAATGTAATACAGTGCGTGAGTTTTTTATATGGATAGGCCTGATATTTATGGGAATTATTCGGCAGATTAATTAAATTGCTTTTTGGGACAATAACGACATGCTTGGACAGGCCTGCTGCTACCGATTGCGTAAGATCTGGCATATTCTGTTCCTGCATAGAAATGTAATAGCCGATTTTTTCGACACCAGACAACCTGTAAAAATCAACCGACGGTTCTGCACTGTCAACGACCTGATACCCGAATTCAACAGAAAGCTGTTTGCATAGCCGTGCGAGTGCATTACGTATCTGATAATTACTATAATAATCGACCTGCTTCAGCAGTTCCAGTTCTCGGGATGTAATTGAAAACAATGGCTGTGAATCATAGTGATTAAAGGCCGCATCATATGCATCAGAAAAACTACTAATTGTGTGTTGTAGCGTGTCTCTTAGCCAGTCAACGATTTCTTGGTACAGATTCCTTGTACGCATGGTCATTTGGCTCCTATTATGATTAGTGAAAAGGCACACAGCCGAAATGACTGTGTGCCCTGACGTAGTGGAGATTAGTGACCGCAATCAAGGGAGAGCGGCTGAACCCGGAACGCTGCGTTAACCAGGTGGTTAAACGCATATACGACGATTGGCTTTGTTTCGATCATGGCGATCCCTCCTCGTATAATGTAGTTACGGTTTAACAACGATGGGAAACCGCAAAAAACCCACTTGTTGTTTCATCAGCCAGATGCGATAATAAGGACGGCAGACAGAGGGCGCAGTCTCCCTCCTTGAAGCAAAGGCTTCGTCGGAAAGAATTGTGCCTCTGTCTTTGCGGGTAG